>JAFSEA010000007.1 GCA_017435965.1 Oscillospiraceae bacterium | reverse complement strand
TTTTGTGAAAACTATGCGTCTTTTTGAAATTAGGTTCTGCGAAAAAAACGAGACGGAACGACCGGTTGTCGTTCCCTACATATGTTTCTTCGCTTGTGGTCTCGCACCTTTTTCGACAGTCTGAAATGACGTGCGGTCTGCACGTCATTTCTTATATTCCGGGGAATATTTCTATTTCTCACTTCCGAGGAAGAATACTGCTATTGTTCCGGGGCCTGCATGAGCACCGATAACAGTACCTATATATGTTATAAGCTCTACCTTTGCACCTTTTTCTCGGAGAAGTCTTGCCATTTCCTCTGCATCCTCGAAGCAATCGCCGTGGGAGATAAACACACGTCCTTCCTTATCCTGTGCAAGAGCTTCATATCTTGCGACAATTTCCTTAAAGGAAGCCTTTCTGCCACGCACCTTGTGCATATTGATGAGCTTTCCTTCATTGTCAACGTGGAGCACCGGCTTTATGTTGAGCATTCCGCCCACAAATGCCGCAGTTGCACTTACTCTTCCTCCGCGCTTTAAGTATTTGAGATCATCAACAGTAAACCAATGGCACATATTATTGCGGTTATCAAGAATAAATCTTGCAACCTCCTCGATTGTTTTGCCATCAGCTTTAAGCTCTGATGCAATCTTGACAAGAAGTCCCTGACCTGCGGATGCGGCAAGGGTATCAACAGCAATCACACGGCGGTCGGGAAACTCCTCCAAAAGCTCCTCTGCGGCAAGTCTCCCTGCGTTATAGGTGTTTGAAAGACCCGAGGAGAAGGCGAGATATAAAACATCGTTTCCGCGTTTAAGCTCTTCTCTGAAAACATCCTTGAAGGTCTCCATATTTACGGCAGAGGTCTTTGCAATTCCGCCTTTTCGCATTTTGTCGTAAAACTCAGGAACCGGCATATCTCCCTCGTTATAATCCTTATCAATGTCATTGAAACGGAATGAGAGGGGAACAAGACCAACTCCCCACTTGCCAAGAGTTTCTTTTTCGATGTCGCAGGCTGTGTCGGTATAGATAACAAAGTTTTCCATTTTAAAAAAAATTTCCTTTCGGCTTTTGTTTCGGTGCATCACCGTTTTTTTATGACCCAATTCTACTATGTTATATCCTGAAACTCAACCTACTTATACAGATTTGCTCTATACAACGCAAAAACCATAAGTAGAGCGAAAAAAAGACCACTCTACCCACGGTAGAATCGTCAAAAAAACCGTTGTTTTATGCGAAAAACTGTGATATAATAATTTTATAAAACCACTTTTGACGGGAGGTCTTCTCATTGCAGGATTTAAAACATATTATCGCAAAAAATATAGCTTCCCTTCGCCGTGAAAGAGAAATGACCCAGTTTGAGCTTGCGGAAAAGCTCAATTATTCCGACAAAGCCATATCAAAATGGGAGCGTGGAGAATCCGTACCCGATATAGTTGTATTAAAGCAGATAGCCGACCTCTTCGGAGTCACGGTGGACTGGCTTTTGGAGGAGGAGCATACAAAGCCCAAAAGAAGCACCGAGTTTTTAAAGAACCGCTTTAAAAACAGAAGCTTCATCACCTGCATTTCAATAGTTCTTGTGTGGCTTATTGCGGCAACCACGTGTGTTATTGCCGATACCTTCAGGGGTTATGGAATATCGCATTATTGGCTTTCATTCCTCTTTGCAGTACCCATAACCTGTATTGTATGGCTTGTTTTCAACACATTGTGGTTTAATAAGAGACTTAATTTCTTCATCATATCTCTTCTTATGTGGAGCATTCTCACCTGTATTTATGTACCACTTCTCATTCTCGGAAGCACAAACATAAGATTTATATGGGTCCTCGGCGCAATAGGTCAGATAATAATATTTCTCTGGTCGAGAATAAAGAGAGTAAAGAAACAGTAAAAAAACCTTCCCGATTTGGGAAGGTTTTTTTTGTTATTTCATTACATTATGCTGCCTTTGCTTCTTCGGGGATTTCAATATTGATATCTGCGTTGTAGTCGTAGTATTCAACATTTGCAACATACTCTGCTACGTCAATCTCAATTTCCTCGCCTGCATACTCTGCAACGACATCGAACATTGCTACCACCATATCGCTCATATCCATTTCAATTCCGTTTACGAGGAATGTATCTGCATCTATATATGCAACAAGCTTTATATCTTCCATACTTGCAATCATCTCTTCAATGATTTCTGCCGGAATTTCCGATGCATCACCAAGAGTTGTTGACATAACGGAGGACATAAGCTCCTGAAGCTTTGTCTCTCCCAATCTTCCTTCGATTGTGTATGTGTTACCTTCCTTTGTCATATTCATATCTTCGAGGCTTTCTATATACATCATAGTTCCCTCAAGACCATCCATACCCATTCCAAGTTCGGATGAAAGAGCACTCATATCTACTTCCTGCTTTGTCCAGACATCATTTGTGTTTGTATAGATGGTTGCAACGGTATCGCTGTATTCCACATACATTTCAGTTTTTACCTGCTGTCCCATTGTCTCCACGTTCATATCCATATGTGCAAGACCTGCTTCTACATCTTCTTCGCTTTCAGACGACATGGTCATATTCATATCCTGTCCCATAGCAGACATATTCATTTCTGCAGTCATCTTTGCACGGACGCTTTTTGCTTCCTTCATTGCCTCAACGGTTTTTTCGCCGACTTCGTCTGCGGTGAGTTCTTCCGGCTCATCAATTTCAATATCGTTTCCTGCTCCGCCGTTGTTTTCACCTGATGCATTGTTTTCTTCTGTGGTCTCTGCTGCCTTTTCTTCCTTCTTTTCATCTTCGCAAGCCGCGAAACAGAAAATAAGTGCCATTGCCATGATAAGTGCTAAAAGTCTTTTCATTTTTGTTTTCTCCTTTTTTGTTTTTTATTTTTATGGGGTGTCCCCATATATATAGACGTAAAATAAATACAAATCTTACAAAATTTTATTCTATTATTTCATATTCTTCGGCATTTCTTGCTTCTTCCGGGATTTCGATATCATCAAAAGTGTCGAAGCTGATGTTTTTCTTGTCGTTTCTCATCTCTTCAACATCAAACAATCTTGCGATAGTTTGATTTCCCACAAGTCTTGCCATATTGGTATAAACAGATTCAGCCATTTCTTTCATATCTATGGAAATTTCAATGGGAAGATATGTCTTGGAATCAACAATAAGCTTCATTTTAATTGGTTTGAGATTCTTGTATATGCTTTTCACATCAACATTTTTCAGAACCTCATGACTGCTCTTCAGCGATTCCAGTTGCTCTTCACTTACGAAAGAATCCATTATTCCTTCAATTCCCTGACTTGCTACTTCACCTGTAATGATAAAAACATCTTTATCTCCACGTTTTTCTTCCAGAATTTCAGTTACCTCAAGTCTTTTTATGTATTCTCCGAACAACAAAAAACCATCGCTTCCCATGTCAAGCTCATTCAGTTGCTTTTTGTCTGTGCTCTGTTTAAGCCATGTACCATAAACACCGAAATACACATCTATATATTCTCCGTTTGGCTCTGTATATGAAATAATTTCATATTCTTCGCCGTTTTCTCTTGAGAATATTTCATTATATGTTTTTCTTGTCCCAAGAACTTCCTGTGAATAGGTAATATTTTCTATTGTTGTTTCTTTTCCGGCATATTTTTGGGAAATTATTCCTTCGGTTTCAAACTCAACACTATGTGCATTTTCAATGGCAGAAACGATTTTTTCCGTAATCTGATTGTCTGTAATCTTATTTTCTTCAACTGTGATGCTCTGCTTCTCAGAATTGGAAAAGCATCCATAAAATAACCCTATTAGCAACATAAGTGAAAGAATTATAAGCAAATTTCTTTTCATTTTATAATCCCCAATCAAAATTTACGAAATAATCTGTCTTACTTATGTGCGCTGCAGTTCTCGCAGTTTCCGTCGCAGATGTTTATGCCAAAGTCCTTGGGGTCTAAACCTTTCTTTGTATAATAATCTGCAATGGCAGATTTTATTGCCTCTTCTGCAAGGACGGAGCAGTGAAGCTTTTCCGGCGGAAGACCGTCAAGAGCCTCGGCAACAGCTCGGTTTGTGAGCTGCAATGCTTCCTTTATGGTCTTTCCCTTTACCATCTCCGTTGCCATAGAGCTTGTTGCAACAGCCGCACCGCAACCGAAGGTTTTAAAGGTTACGTCAACAATGACATCGTTTTCAATCTTTAAATACATCTTCATTATATCGCCGCATTTGGAATTTCCCACCTGACCGATTGCGTTTGCATCATGTAGCTCACCGACATTGCGGGGATTTGAAAAATGATCAAGTACCTTTTCGCTATACATAAGAAAAAACTCCTTTTGTTGATTTTTCGGGCGGAGCAGAGCCCCGCCCCTACGGTGTAATTTTAATTTCCATTATAGGGAGGGGCTCTGCTCCTCCCGCCTTTCTACATTGCTTTATGCCCACATCGGTTTTCCGTTTTCCCATACGGGGGACATTGCACGAAGCTTTTCTGCTACTCTCTCCAAAGCCTCGGCTATTTTTATTTCGTCGCCCTCTTCGTTATACTCACCGAGGGAGAGCCTGAGTGAACCGTGGGCGATGTGGTGGGGAAGACCTATTGAGAGAAGAACGTGGGACGGGTCAAGTGAGCCCGATGAACAGGCTGAGCCCGAGGATGCACAAATTCCCTCATTATACATATTGAGAAGAAGTGCCTCACCCTCAATTCCCTCAACTATAAGGCTCACAAGACCGGGAAGACGGTTTACAGGGTCACCCGTGAGCTTTACATATGGGATTTTGAGTGCTCTTTCTATAAGTCTTTCACGCATTGCGGAAAGTCTCTTATTATTTTCTTCCATATGCTCCATACATAATCTTGCCGCCTCGCCAAGCCCTGCGATGTATGGAACGTTTTCAGTACCTGCTCTTCTTCCTTTTTCCTGACCGCCGCCGTGGATGAGATTGTCAATTCTTATTCCGGTGCGGATATAAAGTGCTCCGATTCCCTTTGGTGTGCCGATTTTATGCCCCGAAAGGGAGAGAAGGTCAATGTTCATTTCATTAACATCAAGGGGAATGTGGCCGTAGGCCTGAACTGCATCGGTGTGGAAGAGGATGTCCTTTTCCTTTGCGATTGCACCTATCTCACGAAGTGGCTGGATTGTGCCAATTTCGTTGTTTGCCGCCATAACCGAAATGAGGATTGTGGTTTCCTTTATTGCATCCCTCACAGATTCGGGAGAAACACGTCCATATTCATCAACGGGAAGATATGTTACCTCAAAGCCCTGCTTTTCAAGGTATTTGCAGGTCTGCATAATAGCAGGATGCTCAATACAGGAGGTGATTATGTGGTTTCCTTTATCCTTATACTTCATAGCTGTGCCCTTGATTGCCCAGTTGTCGGACTCACTTCCACAGCTTGTGAAGAAAATTTCCTTTGCTCTTGCACCTATAACGGAAGCAACCTTCTCCCTTGCATCCTCAACTGCACGCTTTGAATCATAAGCAAATGCATAAAGGCTTGAAGGATTTCCGTATTGCTCTGTGAGATAGGGCATCATTTTGTCTAAAACCTCGGGCTTAACTCTCGTTGTAGCCGAGTTGTCTGCATAAATCATTGGTTTTTCGTCTCCTTAGCTTACGGCGTGCCGGGGGCGGCACGCCCTACGATATTATGTTTTCTTTTGTAGGGCGTGCCGAC
>JAFSEA010000006.1 GCA_017435965.1 Oscillospiraceae bacterium | reverse complement strand
GCATAGTCTGACACGGAAGTGAAGTCTCCATATTCAATCTCTCCGCTTTCAAGTTCCACGCCGAGCTTTCGCATAGCGCGGTATACTATTACCATCATATCCTGACGGGTGATTGTATTTCTTGGTGCATACTTGTTATCACCTATACCGTTTACAATACCACAATTTCGTGCTATTGCAAGTTCTTTTGCAAAGTAATCGGACTCCGATACATCTGCGAAATTCTCGGTATTATCAGAAGAAAGACCGAATGCACGAACGAGAAGTATTGCAAAATCAGCTCTTGTGATGTTATTTCCTGGAGAGAATGTAGTCTCGCTTGTGCCCTTGATTATTCCGTCCTCTGCAAGAGCATTGATTGCATCCTTTGCCCAGGCGTGGTTTCCGAGGTCAACAAAGCGAAGTGTTGTCTCTGAAGTATCAGGTTTTGTCGGTTTATCAGGTGTCTCTGCTTCGGGCTTTTCGGGGGTTGAAGGTGTGGTCGGAGTTGTTGATGTTCCTGTACCGCCACCGCCTCCGCCGCCGGATGAACCGCCGGTGGTTGAACCCTGAACTGTGATTGTGAAATAAATGGTTGAAACTCTTCCGAAAGAATCTATTGCATCAACGGCAACAACATTTTCTCCTACCTGTGAGCTACTTGGCTTCCATATAAAAGCTCCGCTTTCATCAACGCTTGCACCTCTGGGAAGTGTTCTTGCTTTATATGTTACCACACCATCATCAAGCTGACTTGTGGCTACAATATTGAAGCTTATAGAGCTTCCTGCCGTTGCGGCAAGATTCCTTGGTGCATTTACAAACACAGGAGACATATTATCTTCATATGACATCGGGATTGTAAATCTTGTCACGCCCTCTGTCAAGCTGTAATTGTATGTATCCTCTTCGTAGCTATCATAGGAATCTACAATAGTTACATTTCCAAAGCTCAATACTGCCGTTTTGCCGTCTTCGGAAATTTCTGCATCTTCTATTACGAAGGCGGCATTTCCCGGAGCTGTGGTTTCACCTACAAAAAGACGGCCTGAAAGGCTTGTTTTTTCTTCTTTCAGCATATTAAGCATTGCTTCATCAATGGGTTCGTCAAACTCAACTTTAGCTTTGTTTACAATAGAAAGTCCCTTTGTATGCCACGTTACCTTTCCTGTTATGGAATCGGTGTGTTCAGTTGCATTATCTCCGATAATGCTTCCGTCATTGAGATAGCTATATACGTTTTCAAGGTTTCCATCAACCGATTTAACTGTCCAGACTCCGGCAAAGCCCTTAAACGAGAAGGTATATCCTTCCGTTTCAGTACCAACCGTATTGTCGGTTATTGTATACAGAATGTCATTTCTCGTTGCATACATTACATAGTCAATTCTTCCGTCAACAAGCTCAACTCTTACTGCCGCCGCCTTATCTGTACCGAGGCTTTCGCCATTTGCAGGTACCATATCAATGCGGTCAATGCTCTTTATGTAAGGCGTTTTATTATATGGTTCAAAAACTGTTGTATATAATGTATCAAGTTTTTCGTCCGCCTGTGCCTTTCGGCGGATGAGGAGATATTCAATTCTGTTAATTGTTTTATCCCAACCATCACGGCGTGACGGTACACTCTGTGCAAGAGTTACCTCATCAGCTGTCCAGTCGTTTGCCGTGGTAACCTTTAAATGAACATCCATAAGGTTGGAGGGATTTCGGGATATTTTTTGCATATCTGCTATCTTATAGTCAACAGATATATTCATTTCGGGAGAATTGTCACGGCGGATTTTTTCAAGCCATGTGTAACCGCTCGGATATTTAAGAGGAACATACTGGCTTGAAGGAACTGTCCACGGATCATTTCCGAATTGTGCCTCCGGTCCTGCATATGTGCCGACATAGTTTCCGTTTTCATCCACCTGATGTTCAATGCTGTCAAGACCCATTGTTTCCGTAATCGTATTGCTTGATGCGTGGAAAGAGTAGAGATGGTCTTCCCCACCGAGAACCTTAAAGAAGTCTACGCCGTATGAAATATCATCATCGTAGTCAATCATAAGCAAAGTTCTGCGATATTCGTCAGTTGTCTGATATGTAGCACTTCCGTCAACATCCATAAGCTGCACTCTGGTGTCCTTATTGTCAAAGTGAAGCGGTTTTGCAGAATCTTCAGGTTTTACGGAGCTTGTTTCGTTTACAACAACAGTATTGTGGGAAAGGGTGACATTTGTCCATTGATGACGGCTCGGGTATGATCCTGTCTGCTCCGGATATCCGTTATCAGAGGAAATAGACATACCATATGCATCAATTCCGAGATTGAGGAAATCACGGTGACTGTGGGAGAGTGCTCCTCCAAAGTACATCCAGAAATCCCTTGTGGTGTCTTTAATCGTACTGCCAATAGCATCTCTATAAAGCACACCGCCACGAAGAGAAGCAAAGCCGTAGCCTGTCATCATTGAGCTTCTGTCATAATCATATTCACCATGAATCTTTATTTCTTTTTCGAGGTCCCCATAAAGACTTTCGGGGTCTTTTGTGAAAATGTCGTAATGCAAATCTTCAATGGCAAAATTCTTTCCCTTAATAGCTATCTCATACAAAAGCTGTGCTATTTCCGTTCTTGCCTTCTTGTAGCCATCAATCTTTTCCTGAATTTCTGCTTTATCGGCTTCATCTGCTACCGACAGATTTTCTGAAAGCTCATCTATATATATTCCAATCTGCTTATACGCCTCGGCAATAACATTGGTATCCGAAGGCATAACACGATATGAGCCCATTATTCCCTGGTCGCCTATAGACTGTGTTCCGCGATGGAGATCGATCATGTCGTTATAGCACAGAAGCATTGTGATATACTTCGGGTTTCTCCAGAGATTTTCCTTCTCTGTCATTTCTCCCTTATAGAGACCAAGTGCCGTAGCGACATCTACAGTATCCTCTATCCAACCATAGTTATATGATGAGGAGGATTCCGTTCCCTGACCGTCACGTGAAACATCATTTACAATTTTATGAAGAAGTTCTCCTCCCGTGTTAAAGGTCTTGCCGGCAGTTGAAGAGTTTGTTTTGCTTTCGGCAAACAGCCAGTCAAGCATCTCACGTGTTACCGGCTCACGGTCATATACTACCGCCGCAACTGCAAGGGTTCGCTGGTGCGAACCAAAGTTTCCGTTGATATCGTGAGCAAGAACACCTTCATATATCTCATATATAAGATCTTTTTCAATGTTGTCACGTATGTTTTTATTTGAATTTTTAGGAAGTCTTGCTTCCCCTGTTACCGGATGTTCATTTATTCCCGGATACTGTGCTTCCTTTTCAGCAATGAATTTCTGCACCTGTGCATCATCATACATCGGCCAGAATGCATCATAGCAAAGAGCAAGCTCAGTTGCAATTCCTGCATCCCAGATATCATTGGAAATCTTACCGGTATTGAATGAAGAATCAGAGAAAGAATATGCCAAAGAGCTCCAGTTGCGCTTATTTCCGGAGTTGTCCACCCAGTCGGTCGAACTGTATTCCGGATACAAATCCGCCATACGGTCAATCATAACTGCACCGAGGCGACCGTATTTCTCTTCTCCCGTATAGATATATGCAAGTCTTAATGATTCAAGTATATTCCTTGCTATATTTGTGCCTGCCATCCAGAAACCGTTGTGAGCGTAATGAGCTATAAATGTCCATTTGTCGGCAGCTGTATCGCTTGCAGAGTGGGCGTTGCCCGGAGCATATCCCCAGCCGTCATCAACGCACCAGATCATACCGCTCTTGACATCATCATAACCACCCACAAGGTTATATACAACACGGTCAGGAGTTCCGTCCTCATTAAGGTCTGCGTTATATCTGAACGGATCTATTCCATAAAGCTCATTATCTTCGGTATAAACATCACGATACAAATCATTTTTCAAATACCCTTGTCCATAGCCATAGTATTTGTACCAATTTGTAATCTCTGTGCCATAGTCCGAGAACAATGCATCCGTATCAATCGGGTCCTTCATTTCGGGTTTTGAACAATCGCAAACGAAATCACGGTCTGCGGCAAATTCTTCTGCGTGATAAATCATATTATGATGACGTGAAAGTGCGAGAGCTCTGTCAAATACGCCGTCATTTCCCAGTCCAAGCTCATAGAAAGAGCCAAAATCATTGGACGGGAAAGCTCTTTTACATTCGGGACACGAAATCTTCCACGGTTTGCTTAACGGAGATATTACCCATGGATATCCGGACGCTGCCACCTTTTCACCGCAATAGCGACAAATATAGGAGGTACCGGTATCTCCGCGCCTGTTTATGCGGATGGAACGAGGAATACCTTCTCCTATGAGAAGGTTCCACAAACCTTCCATACCGAGCTCAACATATCTGTCAGCCGCATTAACCGCACTATCTTTCTCTTTCTTTGCCCATTCGTACTTTTTAATATTTTCCTGTGCAATGGCAACTCGTTCATCTGTATAGTAAGTGCGACCTGCTTTTCCGTGAGTGACAGTAAGGGTTGTGCTTGCGTTGTAAATCTTTCCGTCAAGAGAGACTGTAAGACCGATACTGTATGCACCTTCCGAAGCATCTCCACTTATGGTTGCCACGAGTTTTCCGTCATTTTCAGTAAAGCTTACATTGGTCTGCTCTTCGTCAAATGTCCATGCGATGCTATCCCAGTTTACTTCATCGGCAAACTCATCGCCGCCGAGAGTTATCGCCTTTTTATCAAAGGTTACCGTTTCCCTTTCGCCGGGGCGCATAACGAAGCTATCCGCTGTTATTTCCACACCGCCGAGGAGAGAATAATCACAAACCTCAATCTCAACTGTCTTTGACCAGGTTTTACCGCGACTTTCGCCGGTATTATCGCTTGCAGTTATTTTTACGTGTGCACATCCGACTTCTTTTGCGGTAACTGTGCCATCGTCCGTGAGGCTAATGTATTCACCGCCGTCCGCAAGCTCGTAAACAACAGAGTAATCCTGCTTTGCACCGCCGATGGATGTCTTTATTTCGTGTGATACGCCGTTTTCAAACAGAAGCGAAGCTTTAAGCTTGAAGCTTTCGCCTTTGTTGAGTTCATAGCTTTCTTCGGAAACAAGCTCTGTTACAGGTGATATGCCGTCACGTGCAAAAAATGCAATTGAAGAATACGGCTGACCGTAACGTGTGTCATTCACATATTCCATTTCTCCCGTTACGGGATTGAAAACCTGAAGTGTGCGAGGCTGACAATCGAAGGTCAGAGTGTGTGTTCCCTCTTCAAGATAGAAGGTTCTGAAAGTAGCCGGCAAAATGCTACTGGAGCTTCCATTGTTGTAAAAGCTGTAATCACCTGCATATATGCCATCGAGATAGATATCTACATCTTCTGCAGATCTTATACCATTGCCATTACCGGAAATCGAAAGTGCATAATATCCAGAGCGAGGAATTCTAACGTCTATAACGCCTTTTCCTACCGTTCTCGGAGTAACCGTCAAACCGCTAAGGTTGAGACTTACGGTTCCTTTACTCGACATTTCCCAGGAAACAAATTTCCAACCGTGTTCTTCGAGAGTTGCATCATACACATCGGTTATGGGTTGATTCTTAAAATCAATAACAACGTGCTTTTCGTTGTCAGTATTTATAACTTCTATGTCGGCGCTTCCTGTTTTTGTAACGCCCTTATAAGTAACCTCGGCACAGAGTTTAATACTGTCAACACTTGCAGGTACAGTTATGTACCATTTTCCGTCCTCTTCTATTCCTTCAACAGTATCTTCACCGTTTTCGTACCATACACGAACAGAAGGTGTCTCCGAAAGTTCAAGCTCTGCCCCATACTTATCAAGAGGCACAACGCTTACGCATCTTGTCGCATATGCAGGAGCTGGGAGCTTACCGTCAAGAGAGACTGAAACAATAGCAAGTTCATCAATTTTCGGAGAAGTTACCGATATTTTATATTCTCCGAAATACGTCTCTGTACCCACAGTTGCTTTGGCAACAATAGTTGCCTCACCACGTGAAATCGGAGTTATTTTATTGCCGTTGATTGATATAACGGAGGTATCCTCTGTTGAATACTCAATAGAAGCTGCCTGCATCAAAAGTCCGTTTGCACCATAAACGTTTGCTGAAAGCTTCGGCTCGGTTTCATCAACAACCGCGGCTTGGTCGGTGTTTATAATAACCATCGGCGCAAAAGTGAGGGTTTTTATAACAATTCTCTTTTTATCACTATCTGTTGCGCTTGTATCTGCATTGCGGAAAAGAAGAATATGGCTTCCTTCTTCAAGATAAATTCCTTCTGCTGACTCAATGCTCATTTCAACACCGTTGGTTTTGTTTTTGGTATTGCTTGTGCTGATGAGATATGAGCTTCCTATTCCGAGCTCTTCAAAGCTTGCGGCACCTGTTCTGACATATCTGTCGCCTGCATCACCGAGAGCAACGGTACCATAAATTCCTCCATCCTTCGGACGGACAAAGGTTTCTGCCGCAGTTTTACCGGTTCCGAGAACGTCAGATTCGGGAATAAGATACATTTCCTGGGCGGCAGAGGTATCTGTTCTGGCGTGAACAGTTCCTGATATGTTATATGAACCGTTTGCAGGAACATATACTTTCAATGCCATCCAACTGTCGTAAACGCAGGGAGCACTCAGTATATAATTGGGATCGCTGTTTATAAGAGCAAAATAATTGGAGTTTTTTGTTCCTGTATAAGCGATGTTTGTTCCAAGATATGCCCACATATCCTTTGCAGAGGCAGGACTTTTCGGATACTCAACACAGCTCTTTTCGGGAACACCTGCCCGGGTTTCCAGCTTATTGCCTGTGTAGCCGTGAGAAGAGCTTCCGTCAAAATCAAAGGTTGTATCTCTTGAATCATCACGAACACTTCCTTCTGCAGGAGTGAGAGTGAGCCCTGAAATAACTATTCGGCAGCTGTTAAGATCACGGTTGCGGATGATGAAAACGTAATCTCCCACTTCATCGGCAACCAGCTGATTTTCAAGCTCTATCGTCTTTGCACTATCATACTTAAGAGATATTCCGCTTGCTTTAAGATAGCTCTCGGGGATTCCAAGCTCCGAAAACTTCTTTGCGCCTTCTCTTATAACGTTGGTATTGGCATTACATACTGCTCCTGTATACGGGTTGGTATCGGTATTTGCGGTGATTGTTGAAACCGTACCCTTAACAGAACTGTCAGCAAAATAGTCATTTGTCCATTTACTTGTTTTTCCGAGGTATATATCGACATTCTCGGAAGCTGTTGCCATTGCGGCATCAACATCTATTGATAAATCATAAACGCCGGCTTTGGGGACATAAACTTGAAGTGCAAGATAACCCTCGCCAACAGTTTCTTCGCCCACAGTGCTTGTAGGCCAAAGATTTATTCCCATAACTGTTATGATGTATGAGCCGGGATCATCTATTCTTGACCACGGAGCACCTGAGGCAGTTCCCGAATAGTTTGCATTCATACCGAGATAAATCCACTGATCTTTCGGATCGGTAGCCGGTGTTGTTGCATCTTTCGGATATGTTTTGAACTTAGCAAGAATTGCATTCTTATTTTCAAGCTTTTGTCTGCCGCTGACTCCGCGCGATGCAAAGCTTCCGCTTGTGAAGTCGTAGGAGATTGTTCCGTCGGGAAGAGAGGAATCTTCCTCTGCTGCATACATTGTCGGAAGTAATGATATTACCATAAAAAGAGCAAGTATGAGCGACAAAACTTTTTTGAACTTCATTTATTTTTCCTCCTTGGTTTATTTTCTGTTTTTTACAGGGAGAATGAACAGAGTCCATTCTCCCTGTGTGTTATTCAGAATAAATTACCTTGTATGTTCCGTTTTCTTCATAAATCATATATCCGCGTGCAGTATAAGAGCTGTCAGACGGTTTTGCCGCAAACTGACCGTGGTTGTTGCCGCGCTGTGACTTGAAGATTTCTGATTTGGATTCGACTGTCGGAGCAGCTCCGCTTCCGAAGAGGATGCCAACTTCAACAATGTTTTTTCCTGCACCGTCATATTCTATCATATATGCATCGGAAACAGTTTCTCCGTCAAGCACGACAAGCGGCTTTTTCTCAACCGGAGCATATGACGAGGTGATGTTTGTGCTGTCCCATACGTAATATTTGTAGGTCTCATCGTATGAAACCACCTTACCGTCACGAAGCCAGTGGGTAACAGTTCCCTTGTTGTCTACACAGATGACTTCTTTACCATAAGCGTTTGCTTCTGCATCAGTTTCACCGTTTACTCTTACACCATCGTCGTTTGTTGCTGCAAGAGTTTCGTCGGCAGGATAGCCAGCAACTGCGTGAGTTACCTTTTCAGAGATTGTGCTGATATCAAGGGCAACATCCTCTGCTGTAAACCAGCCTGTAAAGGTGTGACCGATAAGTGAAGTTTTAAGTGTCTTGTCCTCGGCTGCAAGCTCTTCAAGCTCGGTTACGGACTTCTGACCAAGATAAGAACCGTCAAGATTCCAAAATTCAACTATTGAATCTGCATCCTCTGAAGGTGCGATTTCTTCATAAACTGCGGTGAGGAATGTGCTTGTATATACGGTGAAAGTATCTTCCTGCTCAAGACCGTTTACAAATTTTGCAGTGTTTTGCAGTTCTCCATCTCCTGTATCATTTGCTGCTCCTGCTTTCCAACCGATGAACTTATAGCCTGAAACCTCCGGTGCGGAAACAGAAAGTTCTGCACCTCTTGAAGGATTGATAACAGCGAGGTTTCCTTCGTTTCCGTTTATTGTAACCGCAGCAATTGACGGAATGTTTGTTGTTGCAGAAAAACTGAGCGGTGCTATATTCTCTGTCGTATCGGGCGTTGTGCCGGATTCGGGAAGAGCATCAGTCTCCGTGAGCGTTATGCTTTGAAGGTTGAAATACTGCCTTGAATTGGTTGCTGTTGATTTATTCGTACTGTTAAAGGCAAAGACAAAGTACCAATCGCCCTTTGTGAGCTGAATTGTACCAACATCGCCATCACCCTCACCTGTTACATTGCTTACTCTTCCGATGCTGTTATAGTTTTTAAGCATCTCGGAGTTAATATCCGTTATCGTTTCATCTGCCGGGAACATATATATATCCGCTTGGGTTCCGTTAATGTATTCTCCAACTTCTGCTGTTATTGCATATATGCCGTCATACTTTACATTAAGCTTTAAAACAAAGTTTGCATCAGTATTTGCACCGTTATTAAAGCGCTTTCTTCCAATCATCTGCAACCGTGTTTCGCCAAGTGAAGACGTGAATTTATAGCTGGTACTATTGAATATGCCGCCAAAGAGACTTACTGCCCAAAGGTCGGTAAAACTGCTGTTGAGGTTATCATAGCTGTCAAGGTAGTTGCCGGTGTATGACTCTTCTCCTTCCGGTTTATAGAACATTCTGTAATTTTCAGTGAAAGCATCATTTTCCAGTATGTCTCCCGTGAGAACGGTATTGTTAAATACATATTTGTGAGTTTTGTCGAGCCTTGCCGGAGCGATGGTAAGCGAGGATATGCTCAGTCTTTTTGAAGCGGTTGTAACAGAAGAGTCTGCTTCGCGAAGAAGAAGGATATTCTCTCCTGCATTAAGCTCTATGCCTTTTTTCTCCGCCATATTTACCGGCACATTAAGGGTACTACTATATGTGTTGGATGTACTTACAAGGTAATCAGCAGTAATCCCCAGTTCACTAAAACTCAATGCTCCACTTCTGTCGTAAGTTGTATTTAGAGAAACAGTTCCATATATATCTCCAGAACCCGTTCGTACAAATGTCTCCTCAGCAGTCTTGCCTGTTGTCAACTCGTCGCCTGCCGGGATTATATACATCTCCTGTTTGGCAGAGCCATCTGTTCTCCCCCATGCTGTTCCTGAAATGTCGTATAACCCTTTCTCAGGAACATAAATCTTAAACGCAACCCATCCATCATACGGAAGAAGTGCGGTAAGAATGTACGGCACTTCATTTTCTTCTGATATAAGTGCAAAATAGTGACTCGATTTAGTTCCGGTAGACGGAACGTTTGTTCCAAGGTATGCCCACATAAACCCGGGGTCTGCAGGATTTTCGGGATACTTTGTGTAGCTTGCAGCCGGCACACCGGTACGCGCTTCAAGCTTGTTGCTCGTACCGGCATGAGATGCTTGGCTGAACTCATACGTTATCGCGCCCGTTTCTGCTTCCGCTTCCGCAGCAAAGGTTGTGGGAAGCATTGCCAGAATCATTGTTAATGCAAGTAAAACTGATAATACTTTTTTCATTTTTCTTCCTCCATATCTCTGTTGATTTTTATATATTCAGCGAGCTTATCGGGGAAATTGACCGTCATCCCGTCTGCTCCCGCTTCATACACGGTTTTCATAAGGTCCTCATTTGATACGCCCCACGCACGGACATTGAAGCCCTCATAATGCCATTTTCTGACATTCTCTTCGTTTACAAGCGTTGCCTTTGGGCAAATTTCACTGATGTTCCGCTTTTTCATCTCCAAAAGAAGCTCGTCCGTTACCTCTTTTGCAAGGAAGCCTGCATTGAACTCGGGGGCATATTCACGCATATCGCAGACCGATTCAAAATCAAATGAGGTTATAACAACTTTGTCTTTTATATCATATTTTCTCAAAATATCCGCAACCTGCTTTGCCGTACCTTTTTGCTTTAGTTCTATCGCAAAGGTAAGGTCACGGAATGAGAATTTATCGAGAAAATCTTCAAATCTGACTATTTTATCCTGAAATTCATTTTTGCTTACAAACATCTCGGCGAGTTCTTCGTATGTCTTTTCGGAAACTATTCCGCTTTCTCCCGTTACACGGTCAAGGGTATCATCGTGGAAAAGCACCGCAACTCCGTCTTTTGTGACGTGAACATCCGTTTCAATTCCGTTTGCACCCATATATACTCCGGTATAAAATGCAAGGAACGTATTTTCAGGGAGATATTCGCTTGCACCACGGTGTGCATAGTTTATAAAGTGAGTTTTACTCTCATTCTCAATTACCGTCCAAAGGTCTTTTTCGAGCTTATTGAGAAAAGCACCCCATCTTGTTTCGTCTATAAATGGGTTAATCTCTGAGACAAGGCTTTTTTCATAGTTTCCCTGAGTGTCATTCTGCCAGGAATGGTTTCCGATAAAAATATCAACGTGCTCATTTCTCAAGCGTTCAATGCTTTTGAAAAACTGACCTCTCGGCAAGGTATTGAGACCTTGGCTTTTGAGAAAGTCCTTTTTGAGCTGATTTGTTCCTGCTCCGCCGAACATTCCTGCACGGTATATTTTCCCGTTTTCTTCAATATTGAAGAAGAAGGAAATCGTACCCTCCGTGTGTCCCGGTGTTTCGAGACAGAGTATTTCTGTTTTTCCGAGTTTTATTATATCTCCGTCTTTTATATCAAAATCCGGTGTAAATCGCCCTTCGAGATAATGAATATCACGGTGGTTCAAAAATGTTTTTGCACCGGACAGCTTCACAAGCTTCGCAGTTGCAAAGGTATGGTCATAATGACCGTGAGAATGGATTATGTATTTAACGTCGCGGATATCAAAGCCGAGCTCGGACATTGAATTAACAATCGTTTCCGCATTTTCTTCATAGCCGGTATCAATAAGTATCAAACCTTCTCCTGTATCAAGAAGATGGGATGACGCTTTTTTGCATCCGACGAAATACAGATTCCCTGCCATACGAAACGGAACCATATCACTTTTCATTATCTTTCTCCTTCAAAATATTCCACCACGTCACAACAGTTGTCACGCAGTTAAAATTTATACTATACTAACGATTTTATCATAACTATTTTAGCTTATATAAAAAAGTAATTCCAACAAAAGCGTTTACAAATCGGCTTGTTTTGAGTGGAAACATCTGCATCTCTTTGACATCTTGTTTTTCATATGATATTCTTATAAAAAAAGCATAAGCGAGGTGTTATGAGTGGAAAAGTATCTCAGAATAGAAAATACTAAGATATTGGAAAAGATTCCGATAAGCATTTCCACTTTGTGCTTCCGTTCACTTGAAAACGAATTGCATATTCACACTTACACCCATATTGCTTTTGTTCTGGCAGGAAACGCCACCGGAAACGTACGAGATACGGAACATTTATTTCCCCCTTATTCTTGCTCTATCGTTGCCCCATATACCCTCCACTCTTTTGACACAAGAAGTTCGGAGGACACGCCCATTGTGGTTCACATCCGTTTCAAAGATTCTTTTCTGACCGAGCGTGGCTATCGTTTTTTTCATTATAACAATACTCTTCGTTTTGAAGAGATGACAATTCCTGAATTTATAGTTTTTAACGACGAAAACAAAACTGAAGCCAAACTCATCATTCGTGCGCTGACAACCGAATTTGAAAACAAGGAAAGTATGTCGTTTGATCTCATTGCCAAATATCTTGCTGAGTTTTTCAGAATGATAGCTATGGCAACTCCGCAAGAACCGGTTCCATCTTTCAAAAAAGAGACTATACAATGTATAGAAAATGCCGTTGACTATATTGAGTGTCACTTTAACGAAAAACTTACTATTGATGATGTACTTCCTCTTACAACAATGTCGAGAAGTGTTTTTACTAATCGATTTAAATCTATTACAGGAATGACTTTCGTTCAATTTCTGACTTCTGTACGACTTGGACACGTCCTGCATATGCTTCACGTTACTGAAATGTCTTTGAATGAAATTGCAGTCGAAACAGGACTCTATAACAAAACCAATCTGGTACGTACATTTACAAAGTATTTCGGAATGTCGCCCATGCGTTATCGTGCTTATTTTGCGGAGACCTCTCCCGGAATAATGGAGCGCCACCAAATGTACAAGAAGCGTTGGAAATGGCTTGAGGAAGAAAATAAGTAAAATACAGACATAAAAACAACAAACATCCACCTACATTTCAATTTGAAAGTAGGTGGATGTTTGTTATTCTGTTTATTTACTTTGTGTAGTCAAGTATTCTCTTTGTGAGAACTGCTACTTCTGCTCTTGTTGTGTAATCGGTTGGTGCGATTTTGCCGTTCTTTCCGTTGACTAAACCTGCGCCTACGAGTGC
>JAFSEA010000005.1 GCA_017435965.1 Oscillospiraceae bacterium | reverse complement strand
TGACAACCGTTCTACGGTAGTTTTCTGCAGTGGCATATGCATCCGAAGCATCAGCATCCATAACCTTTACTTTTCCTGCATCGTCAAAGTGGAGAGTATCCCCCGTTCTTCTGAGACCCGACTGACTCTTTCGGTCTATGGTTACAACGTTATGGGAAATCGATGTACTGACCCACTGCAGACGGTTCGGGTCTGTTCCCGTATTTACGGGATAACCGAGATCCGGTGCAAGGTTAAGACCAAAGGCTTCGATGCCAAGGCCAAGTGCCGACGGATGACCGTGGCTTTCATATCCGCCGTAGTACATCCAGAAGTCACGCTGGTTATTGTTTGCTGTCGCACTGCTTGCGGATTTATAATGCTTACCTCCACGGAGAACCATAAAACCATAGCCCGTGAGAATATCACTCTTTGTTTCTACATCTTCATCGACAAATGCAAGAATGTCTTTTTTAAGAGATTCGGGGTCTTTTGTAAATATATTGTATCTGAGTCCTTCTTCCGTAAATCCGTTTCTGAGATAGATATACTGTGCCAGCTCTTTTGCAAGCTCGGGATAAGTATCCTTTATGTTTACAAAACCTTCTTTTGTTGTGTCTATGCTTCCCATAAAGTCAACGCTTGCAGTTGAACCGGAGTCGCCTATCTGTGGATGATGCGACTCTGTGAGAACCAGCTTCGAATAAGGCATAAACATCTGCACGAACTTCGGATTTTCATATGGGTTGTAATCATTTTCGCCCTTATAATATGCAAGAACATCAGCCATATTATAAAGTCTCTGAATCCATACCTGGTTATAGTTCGGTGCAGATTCGTTACCCATACCGTCACGGTCTACCGTATCGACAATCGTGGAAGCAAAGTCGCCACCCTCGATGTTCTGATTGTTGTTACCTGTGTTTGTAGCATAAATCCACTCAATCATCTCGGTGGTCTCGGGCTCACGGTCAAGAGAGATTGCCGCCATAGCAAGGGCATACTGTGCCATACCGTAGTTACCGTTCATTCTTCCCTTTCGGGCAGCTTCATAGCTTTCAAGAAGAATTCCGTCTTCCCAGTTATTCCAGATTCTCTCGGAGCTTGATTTGTCATTTGAAAGAGCAAAGTGTTCTGCCTTGTCGGAAAGGAAACTTATAACCTGACTATCTGTAAGTGCCGGATAGAAAGCATCTGTTGCAAGGTTAAATTCCTTAATGAGAGTACAATCCTGAATACGTCCGAGAATCTGACCATAACCGCTTCCGCCGTGGGTATTGAAGAAAACTTCATCATACGGGAGAAGGTCAAAGCTCGGAAGCACGTCTGCAACTCTGTCCATAATTATAGCTCCGGCTCTTCCATATTTCATATCTCCGGTATAGAGATATGCATCACGAAGATTACCGACTGCAGTCTGGAGTTTTCCCCAGAATGAGTAGTTATAGAGAGCAACGTAACCGTGGCGTTCCTGAATCTGTGATTTTCCCACAGTGTACACATACTGATTGCCGTCGGGGTCTCTCGGGACATATCCCCAACCATCGTCAACACCCCAAGCTTCGGCAGTTTCACCGGGGCGAAGACCCTTTCCACCATTGAGAGTTTCTACCTCTGCAACTTCGGGATAGAGGTTATTCTTAAGATAACCATAACCGTAGGTGTTTCCTTCAAAGAGTTCCTTATGCTTTTCCAAAGCACGGTCTACATCAAAATATCCCTGTTCGTCACGACCAAGCTCATAGAAGCTCGCAAAATCGTTTGACGGGAACCATCTCTTACAATCCTGGCACTGCACCTTCCATGGCTGTGTCATCGGATTGATTGCCCATCCACCTACACCGCTTGCACCGTATTTACCGACGATATTTACTCCGCAATAGCGGCAGATGTTATATTCGGGGTCAGCCTCGGAGCCAACCTGTCGTCCTCTCGGGATTCCTTCACCCGAGATAAGGTCATACCACTTCTCGAAGTTTTCAACTACCACATCTGCAGAATTTACCGCAGAATTCTTCGCGCTCTTTGCCCAGCTGTATTTTGAGACATTTTCAAGAGCTGTTTCACGCTTTTCGTAAGTGTAGTATGTAGGCTCACTCTTTCCCTCGTGAAGAGTTACTTTAACATCACCCGATGCCGAAACTTCGCTTCCCCTGAAGTTTGCAGATGCGGTGATTGTAACATTTCCGTCACCTATACCGGTAATCATACCATCAACATCTATATTTGCGATATTTTCAACGGAGTATGTATAGTTAATATCTTCACTCGGAACCTTGACTTCGTTTCCGCTGTTCATTATTACCACGAGAGCCGTCTTCGCCTTTTCACGGACATATATATCGGTGTCTGTATCAAATCTGGTTGAATTGATTCCGGTATTGTCAACTGCAGTTATCGTGATTACGGAGGAATATGTTTCAATGCCATCCGTAACCGTAACTGTTATGTCTGCATTACCGTCTCCCACAGCCTTTATAACGCCCGTATCGGAAACTGTTGCTATGGTCTTATCGGAGGTTTCAAAGGTAACATCATAATCTCCGCTTGAAAGGATTGTTCCGTCAAGCTTTGATGCTGTTATCTGTATCTCTGTCTCTTCGTTATAGTTAAGAGTTGTCTTCTCGACATCTGTCACAACGCTCTTGATGCAGTTTACACCGTCAAGATAGAGCTTTCTCGGAGTAAGATAACCGCTGTCGGAGGAGATTTTCTTAAATACTATGAGATACTCGCCGGCTTCCTTGAACTCAAGCATTCCGATATTCTTGTTTGCCTTTGCCCATGTTCCCGGTGTTGTATCAAGGTAATTGATTGTTGTGATAAGTGTTTTTGCGTTGAGATTTTCATCGACATTTTCAAGAGTTGTAAGCGGAATGATATACGTCTCACCCGTTGATGCACTTCCCGTATAGGTTGTGTATTCAAAGCTTGCTAAATATCTTCCTGCTGCAGGAATTTTTATTTTAAGTGCAACCCACTTATCCTTTTGCATATAAAGACGAAGTCTGTAGGTCGAGCCCGTTGAACCCGCAGAGCGATATGCCCATACAGAGCTTGTTCCGAGGGTGAAGTTTGCACCGAACATTTCCCAGTTACCGTCACCGGTTTCGTTGGTGTATTCGTATGTGATACCACGGATGTCTTCTTTTCTGGTGGCATCGGAAGCACCCTGGTCTGCATTTTCCTGAGGCTGCCACTTGGAGCTTACGTCAAAGAAGTTAAACTCGGTTTTTACTCCGCTGAAATCAAGCGGCGGTTCAGGCTGTACCGTTATAGTGAAATCTTCCGTTGCATAAATGGTAGAGCCGTTAATGGTTACCGCTGCGGTAATTGTGGTTGTTCCGATATTGAGAGGAGTGATAACACCATTCTTCTCATTGATTGTTGCAACGTTTATATCGGAGCTTGACCACTTCACAGTTGCACCGGAAAGGTCTGCCTCACTTCCGTCGGACATATATCCGTAAACAGAAGGCATACCGCTGTCAACATCCTTGATGAATGCACTCATCGGCACAACAACGCCGACGCCGCCGTTGAGTCGGAAGGTACCGACTGAGCCGTAGCTTCCGCTCTGGAATGTAAAGACGTAGTCGCCTGCTTCGGGAATTGTGATGTTGGGAACAACCTTCGGTTCGGATACAACCGCAAAGTTTGCAACATTGTCGTTGTCAATATTGTATGTACCGACAAGGTCTTCCGCTGCTGTTGATGCCTTTCCTTGGCTCATAAATACCGAGACATCAACACCCGAGCTATATTCACCGGGGAATACTTCAAGATCATACGTTCCTGCTGCCGGAACTCGTACCTCAAAGGAGATATAACGACCTCCGCCTATCTGAATGTTACCCGGGCGGTATCTGAGATAGCTGTCGGGAGCATCGGTTTCACTTGAAGAATCAAAGTATCTCCAGAAGCCCTTGGTCTTTTCATATGTGAAGGTTGTAAATGCAGGACTTGATGCAAGTGCACCTATTCCTTCTGCAATAAGAGTTTCGCCGATGTTGTAGGTTACAGTTAAACCTTCTTTTGAAACAAGGATTTCCTTTGATGTTTCTACTGTATAGCCCTTTTCGTTCATTATGTATGCAGAAATTGTTGCCTTACCGTAAGAAACAGCTGTGACAAGACCTGCATCGGAAACGGTTGCAACATCTGTATTGTTACTCTTATAGGAGACAGTATATGCACCATCAGTTGCTTTTTTACCGTCACTCATATAAAGTGATGCATTGAACTGTGCCGTCTTTTTATCGCCAAGGTCTAAAACTTCACGGCTGATGGTTGAGGTTGCAGAAGCAAGAACAGTTTCATCACCGCCGTCAAGAATGAGCTTTCCCGGATACATA
>JAFSEA010000119.1 GCA_017435965.1 Oscillospiraceae bacterium | reverse complement strand
TTGTTTTGTGCTTCTTTCTGTGCTACAATATCCACGGCGATTGAGTTCCTTTCGTTAGAGTGTTGTTGTGGTGACTTTATTCTAACTTACTCAGTCGCTTTTTTCTATATCTTTGGTCTCACATCTATTGTAACATTACAAATAAGTCAATCGGAGAGATACTTTATGCTTGCAAATGTACCTTATTTATGGTACAATGTTGGGTGGAAAAAATATAAGGAGGTCTTTCGTATGTCAGGAAAGGTTATCCTCGGCGCACAATGGGGCGATGAGGGAAAAGGAAAATTTATTGATATTTTTGCATCTGAGGCAGATCTCGTTGTTCGTTCTCAGGGTGGAAATAATGCAGGACATACTGTTATAGTAGGAGAAAACGTTTATAAGCTTCATCTTATTCCCTCGGGGATTCTTTATCCCGGAACAAAGAATATAATCGGTTCAGGCGTTGTTCTTGATCCGAAAGTTGTTCTTGGGGAGATGGACGAGCTTGCTGCAAAGGGTGCAACTCTTACAAACCTCTTTATTGATGAACGTACTCACGTTATTATGCCCTGGCACATTGAGCAGGACGGTCTTGAGGAGGCTGCCCGAGGAGATGGAAACATCGGTACAACAAAGAAGGGAATCGGCCCTTGTTATATGGATAAGGCACAGCGTATCGGTATCCGTATGCACGACTTTATCTCGAAGGATAAGTTCTTTGCCGCAGTAAAGAAGGTCGGAGAGATGAAGAACAAGCTCTTCACCACATACTATGGCGGAAAGGCACTTGACCTTGATGCAATCGCAGAGGAATACTGGGGATATGCAGAACGTCTTGCTCCCCATGTGTGTGATACCTCTGTTATGGTATATGATGCACTTAAGGCAGATAAGAAGGTTCTCTTTGAGGGTGCTCAGGGAACACTTCTTGATATTGATATGGGAACATACCCCTATGTCACATCTTCGCATCCCGTTGCAGGCGGCGTATGCGTAGGTGCAGGTATCGGCCCCACACTTATTGATGAGGTTGTAGGTATTTTCAAGGGTTATACAACTCGTGTCGGCATGGGACCGTTCCCCACAGAGCTTGATAATGAAGTTGGCGAATATATCCGCACAGCCGGTGCAGAATTCGGCGTAACAACAGGTCGTGCAAGAAGAACAGGTTGGTTCGATGCAGTTATGGCAAGATACGCTGTTCGTGTAAACGGTCTTACCTCCATCGTAATCAATAAGATTGACCCTCTTCGTGGTCTTCCGAAGATTAAGATATGCACAGCATACGAAATGGACGGAAAAATCATAAATGATTTCCCGGCTGACCTCGATGATCTTGCAAAGTGCAAGCCTGTATATGAAGAGTTTGACGGCTTTGACGAAGACATTTCCGATGTGAAGGACTATAATGACTTCCCGGAAAGCATCAAGAAGTATATCGATATCGTTGAAAAACAATGTGGATGCCCTGTTTCTATTGTCGGCGTAGGTCCCGACAGAGAGCAGATAGTTTATAAAAAGTAATCTGAAAATGTGTGAGGGATAGTTATGTCAAGGATAAATGTTGTAGGTCTCGGTTATATAGGTCTTCCAACTGCACTTATGTTTGCTTCTCATGGTGTTGAAGTTGTAGGCACAGACTATAACAAAGAGCTTGTGGACACACTTAATGCAGGAAAGACCACCTTTGAGGAAGAAGGTCTTTCAGAGCTTTTTGCAAATGCACTTTCAAAGGGAATCAAGTTTACAACGGAATATATCTCCACGGATGTATATATCGTTTCAGTCCCCACTCCTTATGATAAAGCGAGCAAGAAGATTGACCCGAAGTATGTTGTAAGTGCAGTAAAGAGCGTTATGGAGGTATGTCCCAAGGGAGCGACTGTTGTTATAGAATCCACAGTATCCCCGGGTACAATAGACCGTTTTGTACGTCCCGTTATTGAGGAGAACGGATTTGTTATCGGTGAGGATATAAATCTTGTTCACGCACCGGAGCGAATCATTCCCGGCAATATGGTATATGAGCTTGAATATAATTCACGCACAATAGGTGCAGATTCAAGAGAAATCGGCGAGATGATAAAGATGCTCTATGCATCCTTCTGCAAGGGAGAAATTGTAGTTACCGATATCCGCACCGCAGAGATGTCAAAGGTTGTTGAGAATACCTTCCGCGATATAAATATTGCTTTTGCAAACGAGCTTGCAAAGATTTGCCGAAGTGATAATATGGATGTTTATGAGATTATAAGAATCGCAAATAAGCATCCGAGAGTTAATATTCTTCAGCCGGGTCCCGGTGTCGGCGGTCATTGTATTTCCGTTGATCCGTGGTTTTTGGTGGGCGACTATCCGGGGCTCGCAAATATAATTCTTGCGGCAAGAAAGATAAACGATTCAATGCCAGAGTTCGTTCTTGAAAGAATCCGTGAGATAATGGATGAAAACGGAATTACCGATATCTCTCGTGTAGGTCTCTATGGTCTCACATACAAAGAAGATGTAGATGATGTAAGAGAAAGTCCTTCTCTTCAGCTTCTCGACAGTATGCGCCGTCACCTTGGAGGAAAGATTTCCGCATATGACCCGTTTGTAACAAAGAAGCTTTGCGAAGGTCAGATAAATGATTTTGACGAATTCCTTGATTCGGTTGATATGGTAGTTATAATGACTGCACACACTCATATAAAAGAAAATGCGGCACGCCTTAAAGGTAAGGTTGTGTTTGACACAAAGAATGTAATCTTTGATGACGTTTATAAGCTTTAAGAAAAAGGACTGTAAAAAATTTGGTTCAAATTTTTTACAGTCCATTCTTATTTTTATATGCAGTTGTCAAAAAAACGGTGCGGTGGAGAGATATATAATTAAACATCAGTTCAAGAATAAGTCACTTTATAAGTGATCTCTCACAAAACCGGCTGATTCCTATTTTTTTCTAAAAAATCCAAAGAGCTTTGCGAATCCTTTTGCTTCTTCCTTCTGCGGATAGAAGGTTACTTTTTCTTCCTTTGGAAGAACTTCGCCGCAGTTTGGGCAGAAGTTCATAAAAAGCTCATTGAATTCAGTTTTACATTTTTTGCAATTTACCATTTTGAAGACCCCATTCTTTTTGTATATCCCTTGTAATTAAAAATACCACAAAATCCGCTGTTTGTCAACATTTTACATTGGTGGTACGGGTGTGGGGCGGGATTTATCGAAGACTTTTTCAACATCAATAAGGTCGGAGAGCCAATCTTTATTCGGATTTATCATATCATAGTACATCTTATAACCATCAAGGTTACGTCTGCCCTGACGCACATAGTTCTTGCCTATCTGAAGCCATGCACGGTTTCCGTCAACATTACAGAAGTAGTTAAATCCAACCTTCTTGAGGTAATTGAACTTTTCGTTATCTTCTTTATAACCCTTCCAGGAGCCGATATCTGAACCGAAAGGATAAAGTATAACATCGGTTGTGCCGATGATGGGTTCAACTTCGTCTTCCCAACGGTTTGTGTCAATTTTGAAGTTCTCGAAAGACATTTTGCTCATGTCCCTGTGTCCCCAGCTGTGACTTGCAAATTCCCAACCGTTATCCTTCAGGTTCTGAGCAACTGCCTTTGCCGATTCGATATCTGCGGCATATGTAGGTTCATCACTATATGACGGGCAGGTGCGATAACCTAAAACTCCTTCATATCCCGTGAGGGCAAGGATTCCCTTTGCACCGCGATAGCTGAATTCGGGATGTTCCTCAATAAAAGCATCAAGAAGAGGAACAACGTCAAAATCGCCTGTGGTGATTGTGCCATCGTCAAGCTTCATCTCACAGGTGGGCTTTCCGTCTTCGCCGATTACGATTCTTGATGCAAAACCGTCACCCTCCATATACTCATAGTAGTTTACATCATCAACAGAGAGGACAAAAGGCTTCTTTCCGGGTGGGAGCAGAATTTCTTTTTCGTAAGTTGTGCCGTCTTCATTTACTCCTGCAATGTCGTGGATGGAGACGAGAACGAATCCTTTTTCATACATTTCGGCAAGTATTTCATTGAACTCCGAAATGGTTGTCATAACCTGATTGTAGCCTGCCTCCTTATAGTCACCGTCAAATGCCTTTGAAGTGTCGGCAATGAGTGAATGGAAGAAGATATGCGGAATTGCATAATTGTCTGCAGGAGCAAGGGTTGCGACTTCGGCTTCGATTTCGGCTTTTAATGCGGTCGCTTCCTCTGTGTCAAGAGAAGAGATGAGCTCGAGTGCCTTTTCATAATCATAAGATACAAAGAGCATCTTGGCTTCGTCCAGTATTGCCTTATCCGGAGTTTCGGGGATTTCATCTGTCACAACAACTTTGTCGTTTTTGTCGGTTGCTGCAGCTTTGCTGATATTTCCAACATCCTCGGAAGAGAATGCCCCGATAATCCAGAACGCCAACGCGATTATGGCGACCGCTACTGCAACGGCAACGGAAATTACAATGATCTTTGTTTTCTTTGAGCCGTTTTTTACAGATATGAGCTTCATAAAAGGAATCCTCCTGAATTCGACAAATTTCTTAAGTTCAGTATACCATCTAAAAAAAATAAGTCAACAACAAATTGAAACAAAAAATAAAAATACGAATTAACATAGAGTTAATTGCACATATGCGAGTTTTGTGATATTATAAAAAAGAAAGGATGATGCGAAATGAAAGAACTTAATTTCAATGAGAAAAAAGGATTTATATGCGATATGGACGGCGTCATCTATCACGGCAATAAAATTCTGCCGGGTGTCGCAGAGTTTATAAATTGGCTTCGCGAAGAGAAGAAAGAATATCTTTTCCTTACCAACAACAGCGGATACACAAGACGTGAGCTTCAATACAAGCTTTCGCGTATGGGGCTTGAGGTAGGAGAAGAACATTTCTATACAAGTGCTCTTGCAACAGCAACGTTTTTAAAAGAACAGGCTCCGGGATGCTCTGTATATGCCATAGGCGAAGCCGGGCTTCTCAATGCCTTGTATGATGCGGGAATAACTATGAATGACGTAAACCCTGATTATGTTGTAGTCGGAGAGGGAAAAACATATTCTCTTGACAGTCTTACAAAAGCAACCAATCTTGTTCTCCGCGGTGCGAAGCTCATTGGCGCAAACTCCGATGTGTCCGGACCCATTGAGAATGGAATTGCACCTGCTTGCGGTGCACTTGTTGCTCCTATTGAGATTGCCACGGGAAAGCGTGCATATTTTTGCGGAAAACCAAATCCTCTTATGATGAGAACCGGACTCAAACTTTTAGGTTGTCATTCTGCGGAAGCTGTTATGATAGGTGACAGAATGGATACCGATGTGATATCCGGACTTGAAAGCGGTATGTCCACGGTACTTGTTCTGTCTGGAGTTTCCGACAAAGAAACCTTGAAGACTTATGCTTACCGTCCGTCAATAGTTCTTGACGGAGTGGGTGATATTGTCAGGCTTGCAAGAAAATAAAGAAAACATATCCTCCCACCGGATTATGGTGTGGAGGATAATTTTGCAATTAAATATGAAAATATGGGTTGTGTTTTTTTGTAAATTGTAATATAATTGATGATGAATGATTGCATTCAAAATCTTTGGGTCTGGAGCAAACGGATATGAAAAGAAAAACGGTACTTTTGCTTGTATTCATACTTCTTTTCTGCGGCTGTGGAGAACGGTCGTCGGACATGTTTGCCATGCCTGAAATCCCGGAAACACAGAAGCGTTTCGTTGATGCAGTGGAAACTGTTCTTGACAGAGGATATGAATATGTTGAGCTTCGATCGGGGATAAATCGTCAACCGCTTCAGCTTATAGACCTTGACAATGACGGAGAGGAAGAGGGGATTGCGTTTTTGCGTGATTCCCGAACCACATATAAAACGTATATATACATCTTCAAGGAATTTGATTCGGAACTTCGTCTGTATGATGTTATAGAGGGACCTGCAAATGATTTGTTTGCAGTTTCGTACACAGACATTGTCGGCGAAGAAGGCTGTGAAATTGTGGCTGAATGGGATTCCGGAGACCTTGAAAGCAAAATTCTCCGTGTATATAAGCTCGGAGAAAGCGGAGCCGAAATGCTTCTCAATGTTGATGCTATGAACTATTTGGTCAGCGACCTTAACGGTGATGAAAAAAAGGAGATTACCGTAGTTGCAAAACGCGGAGAAAAAACATATGCGAATGTATATGTTTCCGAAAATGGAAAGACCGAAGTCGCGGCGGATATTCCTCTCACTTCGCGGGGAAGTGAGATACTTCGTATGAAGACCGATAGTGTAACACAGAAAAGAAAAGGTGTAATAATTGAACGCAGAGCCGAATTCGGAACGGTTATAGAGGTGATTGCATATAACGGTAAAGACTTTGTCAATATGATTCCGGATGGTGAAGTCTGCCTTTCTGATGTAAGATGCGAAGATGTGGATGGCGATGGAATAATTGATATTCCCGAAGAACCTTTTGAGTCCTATTCCGAAAATGCGGCTAACAGATGCTACAAGTGGAATAACATATCGGCAAACGGTGAATTTATGTTAAACGCATTCACCTATCATTCCTTTGCGGAAAATTGGTTTCTTCTTATGCCGGTATCCTGGGCAAATAGTGTACGTACAAGAAGAACGATTGAGCAGGATGGCTGTGTGAAAATTGAATTCACAACTTTTGAGCCACTTAATGATGACGAAGGCAATGTGCTTGAAGTTCCGTTATTCACAATATATGTACTTTCTGGCGAGAATAAAGCTCGATTTGCCGAAGAAAAGGGCGGATTTACGGTTTCCGAGCGAGGAAATGAGATGTTCAGGGCGGAAATAAGATGCGAGAGTTATCTCGGTACAAAGATAGATGAAGGATTCATCAAATCCATATTCAGACACAGCGAGAGCGAATGGATTTCGGAAGCGTTGCTTGCATAGGAGGTGAAGAGCTTTGAACGGTAAGAAAAAAATTCTTGTTGTTGAAGACGAAGCGAGTATAAGGAGTTTTATTGTTATAAATTTAAGCCGTGCAGGATATGAAGTGGTTGAAGCGGAATCGGGAGAAGCTGCTATTGAAAGTCTTGAGAGAGAAACAGGCGTGGGAGTGGTTCTTCTTGATGTTATGCTTCCGGGAATTGACGGCTTTGAAGTGTGTCGGCGTATTCGTGCCAAAGGCTCAAAAATAGGAATAATTATGCTTACTGCACGAGCTCAGGAGGTTGATCGGGTTACGGGACTTATGACCGGTGCTGATGATTATGTTACAAAACCTTTTTCGCCAACGGAGCTTATAGCGAGAATAGATGCTCTTTACAGGAGACTGGGAGGACTTGTTGCAGAGGATAATGACAGGATAGTAAGCGGACCCTTTGAACTCAACACACGAAACAGAACTCTTGATAAAAATGACAAGAGAATACGTCTCACCCAGGTGGAATACACAATAATGCGATATTTTCTTGAAAATCCGGACAAGGCAATATCACGTGAGGATATGCTTGTCGCGGTATGGGGCGATGACTACAACGGAGAACTCAAAATTGTTGATGTAAATATCAGACGACTCCGGATAAAGATAGAAGACGATCCCGCATTTCCGTCCTATATTCAAACAGTATGGGGCTACGGATATAAGTGGAATTCTTAGAGCAGAAAATAATTCACGGGGAAAGGAGATTCAATAGTGAAGCGAAAAGTCGGACTTCGTCGCAGATGGATGGTAAACAACCTCATATATATTGCGCTTATCATTGTCGTATGCGTAGTTGTATTTTCGGTTTTTACAATGAACTACTACTATATGAATCTCCAGACAACTCTTACGAACGGTGCGAAAATGAGTGCCGAGCATTTCAGCGGAGAACTGACCTCGGATATCGATTCGTTTTATACGAATGCAAAACGCCAGCTTGCAGGAGAGAATCATCTGTATAATGTTGAAAGGCAGATACTTCTTTCAAACGGGAAAGTTGTTATGTCATCTTCGGGGCTTCCGGCAGGAGGAACCCCCGGAACACCGGATGTATCAAAAGCCGTAGAGGCCAATGATACAAAGGTATATATGGGAGAGGATTCGCTCACGGGAGAAAGAGTTATAAGCGTTTCGAGTCCTCTTGTTTCGGGTGATGGTCAGGTTATAGGGCTTGTGAGATATGTCACAAGTCTTCGCGAGGTGGACAGGAGAATTATATTTCAGACCATTCTGGTTTCTGTTATTGGATTCGCAATGTTCTTTATAGTGTTTATTTCAAATAAAATATTCATTCGTTCCATAGTATCTCCTTTGCGTGAGGTCACAGATATTTCCAAGAAAATAGCTGAAGGAAATTATGGCGCAACGATAGAAAAAAAGTATAACGATGAGATTGGTGAGCTGGTAGATTCCATAAATGAGATGTCGGCAGAGATTGCAAAATCCGACAAGATAAAGAATGAGTTTATCTCATCGGTTTCCCATGAACTTCGTACGCCACTCACGGCGATAATAGGCTGGGGTGAAACCATCACGGCTGTTGGTTTTGAAAACAAAGAAGAAGCACAGCGCGGTATGGAGATAATCCTGAAGGAAACAAGAAGACTTTCCAAAATGGTTGAAGAGCTTCTTGATTTTGCGAGAATGGAAAGCGGAAGATTCACTCTCTATGTTGACACTATGAATTTAAAGGCAGAGTTTGAAGAAACACTCTTTATGTATGCCGATATATTCAAAAAGGCGAATGTAGAAACCGTTTATCGTCAGGATGACGATGATGAAATTTTCATAAACGGAGACAGAGAAAGACTCAAACAGGTATTCTTTAATATGCTTGACAATGCCGTAAAGCACGGCGGCGATGGCGGAAGGATAGAAATAACCGTAAAAAGAGACGGAAAGCTTGCAAAGATAAGCATCCGTGATTTTGGTCAGGGAATTTCCGAAGAAGAACTTCCTTATGTAAAACTCAAGTTCTATAAAGGAAAGTCAAAGGCTCAGGGCAATGGAATAGGTCTTGCAGTCAGCGATGAGATAGTAAACCTTCACGGCGGAAGTCTTGATATTTCAAGCAAAGTTGGAGAAGGCACCGAAATAACGATATCTCTTCCCGTGAAAGAAATGGAAGTATAGAGAAAGGTAACTTCAAAAGATGAAGAATTGTAAAAAGGAAAAATGCAAAAAGACATCAATCGGAGGTCAGGCACTTATTGAGGGAATTATGATGATGGGACCTGAAAAGAGTGCTATCGCAGTAAGGCGTGCAGACGGAGAGATTGAGCTTAAAGTCGATGAGGTTAAAATGCTGAGAGAAAAGAATAAGTTTTTTTCTCTTCCCTTTGTCCGTGGCGTTGTAGGACTTTTTGATTCTATGCGCCGTGGCTTCAAAGCCCTTGATTATGCCTCAAAAATAGCTATGGAAGACATTGAAGAAGAGCCCACAAAGTTTGAAAAATGGCTTGAAAGAAAGTTTGGAAGCGGTGCTGTTGAGAAAACCGTTATGACAATAGCAACAGTACTCGGTGTTGCAATACCGATATTCCTCTTTATATTCCTCCCCACTCTTCTTGCGGGACTTCTTGATAAATATATCGGTTCGGGAATCTGGAGAAACCTTACCGAGGGCGGAATGAGAATTGTTATATTCCTCTTGTTTATGTTCTCCATATCAAGAATGAAGGATATGAAGAGAGTTTTCTCTTACCACGGTGCAGAGCATAAATCCATCTTTTGTTATGAAGCGGGAGAAGAGCTTACCGTTGAGAACATAAAGAAGTTTCCCAAAGAACATCCGAGATGCGGAACAAGCTTCCTTTTTTCGGTAATGATAATAAGTATCCTCGTTTTCTCTGTGGTAAGTTGGTCAAATCCTTTTGTGAGAATGGCAATGCGCTTGTTGCTTCTTCCGGTGGTAGTTGCGATAAGTTATGAAGTCAATCGTCTTGTGGGAAGGTATGACAATTTCATAACTAAGTCAGTAAGAGCTCCCGGTGTCTGGTTTCAAAAGTTTACTACCTTTGAGCCCGATGATAGTATGATAGAAGTTGCAATTTCCGCACTGAGCGAAGTAATTCCCGAGGAAGGCGAAAAGGACAACTGGTAAAATCTTTTGAAAGCAGTGTGATAAATTGTTTACCACATATAACGATGTGTATCTCGACACACGGCGAAAGCTTGTGTCGGAAAAAATATCAATGGCAGAGCTTGAAGCTGTTGAAATGGTAAAGTTTGTAACAGGCAAAAGTCGCGAAGAGTTTGTGAGGGATAAGTATCTCCATGCTTCCGGCGATGTTGCAACGAAGGTGGCAAAACTTGCCGAGCGGAGGATTGCAGGAGAACCCTTGGCGTATATCCTTGGTGAGTGGGAGTTTTACGGTATAAACTTAAAAGTAACTCCTAATGTTCTCATTCCAAGGTCTGATACCGAAGCTCTTGTTGATTGTGTGCTCAGACGGCAAGACGGGGCGTTTCGCTTTCTCGATCTCGGCTGCGGAAGCGGATGTGTGGGAATTGCACTCGGTATGATGCGAAACTCAGTCCGCGGAGTTCTTGCAGATATCTCGGATGGAGCACTTTCGGTTGCAAAGGAAAATGTGTTTAATGCAAAGCTCTCGTCAAGGATTTCCTGCGTGAAGGCGGATATGACAGAGCCGCCTCCGAATAATATAGGAAGCTTTGATGTTATTGCATCAAATCCCCCCTATATAACAAGTGCCGAGATGGAAAGGCTTGATAAGTCTGTTGTGGACTTTGAACCATATGGCGCGTTATGGGGCGGAGATGACGGCCTTGATTTTTATCGTGCTATATGCAAAAACTGGATGCCGTCACTACATGACGGAGGTCTTCTCGCCTTTGAATGCGGAATATCCCAGAGTGCAGACCTTGAAGCACTTCTTCGCGAGTATGGAGGAAAGAGTGTTCAGACAAGCCGGGATACTTCAGGGGCAAACAGGGTTGTTTCCTGCATAAAATGAATAAGTAATAAATTAACAGGAGTGTATTAAGATATGGAAAAAGAAAAAGCATTGGAAACTGCGATATCGCAGATTGAAAAACAGTTCGGAAAAGGTTCGGTTATGCGTCTTGGCGAGAAGCGTGAGATGAACATAAGCTGTATCCCCACAGGCTCGCTCACTCTTGACCTCGCCCTCGGTGTGGGTGGACTTCCGAGAGGACGAATCGTTGAGATGTACGGTCCGGAATCTTCGGGTAAAACAACGGTTGCTCTCCACGTAATTGCGGAAGCACAAAAGCTTGGCGGCGAAGCGGCGTTTATCGACGTTGAGCACGCGCTTGACCCCGTATATGCAAAAGCTCTCGGTGTTGACATTGACAGTCTTCTTGTATCACAGCCCGATACAGGCGAGCAGGCACTTGAGATTGCGGAAGCACTTGTCCGTTCAAACGCAATTGACGTAATAGTTATTGACTCTGTTGCGGCACTTGTTCCGAGAGCTGAAATTGAAGGCGAGATGGGAGATGCATTTGTAGGTCTCCACGCTCGCCTTATGTCCCAGGCTCTTCGTAAGCTTGCGGGTGCAATTTCAAAGGGCAACTGCGTCGCTATATTTATAAATCAGCTCCGTGAAAAGGTCGGAGTTATGTATGGTAACCCGGAGGTCACAACAGGCGGTCGTGCACTTAAGTTCTATTCAAGTGTGCGTATTGACATCCGCCGCGTCGAGTCACTCAAGAACGGTTCTGAGGTATATGGAAACCGTACCCGTGCAAAGATTGTAAAGAATAAGGTGGCACCTCCATTTCGTGAGGGTGAATTTGATATCATCTATGGTAAGGGAATATCAAAAGTCAGCGAGCTTGTTGATCTTGCGGTAAAGTTTGATATCATTCAGAAATCGGGTTCATGGTTCAATATGGGCGAGCTTCGTCTCGGACAGGGTAAGGAAAGTGCAAAGCAGTTCCTTATTGATAATCCGGAACTTGCGGCAGAGGTTGAGGCAAAGGTTCGTGAGAAGTACGACAGTGCGCTCAATGCACCGTCTGCACCTGCCCGTGCAAAGCCTGTCCCGGCAGGCAAGGGCATAAAGGTAGATGCCGACGACTTTGACGAATAATGAAGATTGTTGCCATAAAACAAGGCAAACGTGACAAAACAAAGCTCGTATTAACCCTCTCTGACGGTGGATATGTATTTGCAAACTTTGACGATGCATATAAATATAAGGTGGGGGATGAGATTGATGAGGCGGAAGCGGAAGCTTTGACTGCGGCTTACACAAAGCAGAAAGCAAAGAAAAGTGCCGCCGCTTCCCTTGCGCACCATAGTATGTCGAGGGGTGCTCTTGAAAAGAAGCTTCGCACGAAAGGCTTTTCCGAGGAGGATTCTGCATCTGTTGCAGATTGGTTTGAGGAAAAGGGATTTGTGGATGACCGTGCATATGCGGCGGAATGTGCGATGTACTATAAAAGACACGGCTGTGGTGTTTTGAGGATTAAGGAAGAATTAAAACGGCGTAACATACCGCGGGAACTCTCGGAAGAGATTCTTGCGGAGTTTACGTCCTATGAAGATGAAATCTGTGCGCTTATCTCAAAGAAACTTCGCGGCAGGGCATTTGATGCCGATATGAAGCGGAAGTTGATTTCGTACCTTGGCAGTCGCGGCTACCGATACGATGAGATACGCTCGGCATTCAATAAAATGCAGTTTGACACGGAGGATATGGACTGATGGCAAAAATCGGTGTGGTTTCTCTGGGCTGTTCAAAAAATCAGATTGACTGTGAGCATATGCTCTCTGTTCTTGATGAAAACGGCTTTGAGATTACGACAGAACTCAATGATGTTGATGCGGTGCTTATAAACACCTGCGGTTTCATCGGAGATGCAAGAGATGAGGCAATAGAATATATAAAAGAAGCAATCACCCTAAAAGCTGAAGGAAGTATTGGCAAGATTATAGTCACAGGATGCCTTTCGGAGCTTTGGAGAGAAAAACTCCGTGAGGAGTTTCCCGAGATTGATGCACTTGTCGGTACCGGAAGCTACCTTGAGATTGCGGAGATTGCGAGAAAGACAATTGACGGAGAAAAACCCTCTTCGTTTGCAAGACCGGATGAAGCAGAGCTTGAATGTGGAAGAGTACTTACAACGCCGCATTATACTGCGTTTATAAAAATTGCGGAAGGTTGCTCGAACTGTTGTTCTTATTGTGTAATTCCGAGACTTCGGGGAAGACTTCGCAGCAGAAAACCCGAAGAAATTCTTGCAGAAGCCGAGGCACTTTGTGAAACCGGAGTCCGTGAGCTCATAATCGTTGCGCAGGACACGGGAAGCTATGGTGTTGACCTTGAAGGAAAGAGTCTTTTGGGAAAACTCCTCTGTGATCTTTGCAAAATTGAAAAGCTTGATTGGATACGTATTCATTATCTTTATCCCGACAAGATTGACGATGAGCTTATCGACATAATTGCAAGAGAAGAAAAGATTGTAAAATATCTTGATATACCGATTCAGCATATAAACAACAGAATCCTGGGGAAAATGAATCGTCGGGGAAGTGGGGAAGAAATTCGCGAGACAATAAAAAAACTCCGTGAAAGAATTCCGGGAG
>JAFSEA010000118.1 GCA_017435965.1 Oscillospiraceae bacterium | reverse complement strand
CGCCCGGAATCAAGTTTGTTTTTTATCCGAGTTGCGGGTGGAGCAGAGCCCCACCCCTACAACGTTGATTTTACTTCGTCAAATTACGCTTTGTAGACGATTTTGCCGTTCTTTACTGTAAGTAAGCACTTGCCGTAAAGCTCTTCGCCCTCAAAGGGTGTTGCTTTTCCCATTGAGAGAAAGTCCTTGGGGTCTACTTTGAATTTATTTTCTAAATCCCATACCGAGAAGTCACTTCCCACGGGAAGGTTAAATCTCGCTCTCGGATTATCCGACATTACTTCAACTAATTTTTCAAGGCTCATTTTGCCTGTTTTAACAAGCTTTGTATATAAAACCGCAAAAGCAGTTTCAAGACCTACAACACCAAAGGCACTTTTTGATAAGCCTTTTGCTTTTTCCTCAGCGGAATGAGGTGCATGGTCTGTTGCTATCATATCAACAGTTCCGTCAAGAAGTCCTTCTACCAGTGCATCACGGTCTCTTGCGGAACGGATGGGGGGATTCATCTTGAATCTTCCCTCTTCACCTATATCCATATCACACATAGTGAGATAATGAGGGCCTGTTTCACAGGTAACATCAAGTCCTTCAGCCTTTGCACGTCTTATAAGCTCCACCGTTTCCGCCGTGGATATGTGGCAGACGTGATATCGGCAACCGATTTCACGAACAAGTTTTAAGTCACGCTCTACCTGCTTCCATTCGCTTTCGGAATTTATTCCCACATAGCCGTGAAGTGCTGCAAACTCACCGTCGTGAATACATCCGCCGGGTTTTAGCTCTGCATTGACCTCACAATGGGCGACTATCATCTTATCAAGAGCTTTGGCTCTCTTCATCGCCTCACGCATCATATCATCACTCTGAACTCCACGGCCGTCATCGGAAAAGGCTATTGCATACTCTGCCATTCCCTCAAGGTCTGAAAGCTCCTCGCCCTTCTGCCCCACGGTTATTGAGCCATAGGGGTAAACATCAATCACGGCATCACGCTCTATTATCTCAAGCTGTTCCTTTATATGAGGGACGCTGTCGGGAACAGGATTTAAGTTCGGCATCGTGCATACCGAAGTGAAACCTCCTCTTGCCGCCGCCAGGCTTCCCGAGGCGATTGTTTCCTTATACGAAAAACCCGGCTCACGAAAATGCACATGCACATCGCAAAAGCCGGGAAGAATAACAAATTTATCGGAAAAAGAGGGAATAAGCGTCTTTGCAATATTCTTGCAGGACGCAGTTATCTCTTCTTTTACAAAACTTGTTTTAAACATATTTTTTATACCTCACACATAACAAAAAAATCTCGCCCCGCAAGGCAAGATTTGCATACAAAACTATACGCAGAGACACCCTGCATACTAAAAACAAAAAACCTTGCCGACCTCACGGGATCGCCCTTAAAGATTTTATCTTACACAGTATACCACGAAAGACTCCGTTTGTCAAATAAAAAAGAAAACAAATACCTCTCCCCCAACCTTTCGTTGACTTTTTCTCTTAAATGATATAAAATTGCTTTAGTTTATTTTGCAAAGGAAGCGTTTTTTATGAAAGTCAAAGGTGCAATTTTTGATATGGACGGTACTCTTACCGATTCGATGTATATATGGCGGTCTGCCGCAAGCAATTACATACGCAGTATCGGAAAAATCCCTTCTCCCGACCTTGACGAGAGAGTTTCCCACAAAAGTGTTTTCGACACAATCAAAACCTTCCGTGAGGAATATGGTATTGAGGGCACAGACGAGGAAATTTCCGCAGGGGTTTTCGCCACGGTAAGCCGTATATACAGGGAAAAGGTTGTTTTAAAGGAAGGCGTTTCGGAGCTTGTAAAGGAACTTTTTGACAAAGGTATTCCCATATGTATTGCAACTGCAACGGACAGACCCATCTCCGGGGCGGCTATGGAAAGACTGGGGCTTTCTCCCTATGTAAAGAAGCTTTTCACCGTTGCGGAGGTGGGAAAAGGAAAAGATGACCCCGACATTTACTTTGAAGCACTCCGTGAGCTTGGATGCACCCCCTCCGAAACCCTTGTTTTTGAAGATGCACCATATGCAGTTAAGACCGCAAAGGCTGCAGGCTTTATCACCATAGGTCTTTATGAGGATGTTTATAAGGACGAATGGGAAGATATCAAAAATATCGCTGACGATTACGCCGTGAGCATGAAAGAGCTCCTCGGAAAATTTGAAGCATAAATAACAAAACCTCTCTTGAGTGAACGTTCACCCAAAAGAGGTTTATTTTATTCCGAGGAAATAGAAATGTTTTATGGGTTTTTCAAATAGTTCAATATCCTTGAGATCCATATCCGGATAATGGGAGATATGGACATCACGGCTCTTCTTCATTTCTCCGGGGAGATGCCCCGTAAGCCTTTTTACCTGTCGTGTCATATAGGATATATCCCCGAAGCCGCAATAGTCGGATATGAGCTGAAGGGGATATCTTGAAAACGTGCTTAAGGTGACGGCGTGGCGCACTTTTAAATACTGCAGGTACTTTGACCAGGTACAACCGCCCAAAAGGAGCTTTATATTCCTGAAATAATCCGTCTGGCACATATTGGAAAGCTTCAGAAGCTCCCGTGTTTCTATATTTTTATTGTAATTGAGATTCATATAGTATACGGTGCGAAGAAGGGGGATGAACTTGTTTTTAATAAATTCCCCGGCATTTTCCATCGCCTTTTCCGGAACATTGAAGCACGGAAGAGAAAATATGCCGAAGAACTCCTTTTTCAGCTCTTCAAAATTTTCAAGCTTTTCTCCTCTCCAGTCAAAGGAGGAGATTTTTGAGAAAACTTCATCGCAAAACGCCTTCTCCTTCCCCTCAAACTCCACAAGTCTCACAGGTGAAAAGGACAGCTTCTTTGAAAAGGACGAGAGAAACATATGCATTATTCCCCGAAGCTGCTCTTCATCCTCCACATCATCAAAAATATTGAACATCAGGTTCACCTGAACAAGCCTTGCCGACTCATCCTCGGCAAATTCCCATTCGTGGCTTGTGCCGGGAGGAAGGATTACAAGGGAGCCTGCGCCTATCTTATATGATACGGAGTCTATGATATGGGTGTATCTCCCCTCGAGACAATACCACAGATGAGGAAAATCGTGGGAATGCATATTTGATTCACTCTTTCCGTCAACATAGCAACAGTTTGAAAAAAACGGATGCCCGCATCTTCTGAAACGTGCATACATATTGGACATACAAAGCTCACCTCCCTTTCATATCGGGATACAGACAACCACGGAAAATCCGCAGTTGTCTGTAGTTTTTTCTTATTTCTTAAAGCAACGGTCGGCGATTGCTCTCATATTGCCGCCGAGGATTTTCTTCTTATCCTCTGTTGAGATATTTGCAAAGGCAACCCAGCCAAGCTGAGGACGTGGGTCACGCATAGGTGCGTCCGTGCCATAAAGAGTTTTATCCGCAAGACCTTCACGGCAGAGGTATTCAATGAGACCCTCGGGAACACTTGTGAAGGTGAGCTGGAGATATACATTGGGATATTTCTTTGCAAGGACTGCATAGGATTCTGCACAGGCAAAGTTTCTGCCTGCGTGGTCAAGGAAGAAGGAAATATTGGGATATTTCTTTGCAAGGTCTTCCATATCCGCAAGGTATGTGGGATAGCCGCCGCTGTCCATAAGTGCAAAGAGATGGTTATCGTTTGCAATCTTAAGCCACGGCTCAAATATCGGGTCATTGTAGCGGACGTAGCTTCTTGAATAGAACATCTTCATAGCCGGGAATTTCTTCTCGATATGATACTTTATCGCTTCTTTCTCAACATCCGTTCCGTAGGTGGGATTTATGAGTATGTAGGGATAAACACGGCTGTCGCGCTTTGCCATATCCTCGGCAATCTCGTTTCCTGCCTCGCAGTCTGTCCAGATACCGAGCCAGGGGGCGACTGCATATTCGTCAACGCCCATTTCATCGGAGAGCTTTTGCATATTGGGAAGATCACCCTTTACCATTGCAAAGCCACCGCCGTTATTGCCGCCGTCTTCGATGAAGTGGGTATGGGAATCAAACACAAAAACATCAAGGGGCTTGCCCTCAGAAGCCTGCTTTGCAATTTCCTCATTTTTAACCTCAACCTGCTTTGGAAGCTCAACTCCGCAAAGGCGAGCCAGGTTTCCGCCTGCCATAAGCTGCTTTTCTTCATCGGAAAGTCTTCCGTAGTCGATGAAAGCACGTGCAGCACCGGGACACATAAGAGGAAGTCCGCTTCCCATACATACACGGTCTGCACCAAATTCCTTTGCAATTATCTCAACCGCAAAGTTTGCCTGCATCTGCGAAAGGTCGGTATAAAGGTTCTTATACTTCTTCATATATGCCGCAACGTTGTGGAACTCACTCCAGCTTGCGCCCTGAATGAGAACGTTGAGCTTTGGATGGTTTGAGAGGATGCTGTCGATGTCGGGCCATTGAATCTGTGCTTTATCTATAAGAAGAGGAATACCTGCCTTCTCAAGCTCTGCATAATATTCGCCCATCACGGTTTCCGTGGGAGAGAAGCAATGGGTTGCAGGGAACATTTTTGCCGCAACTGCACCCTTTGCCTTGAGGTCTGCAATGAACTCATCAGGTTTGAGGAAGCTTCCCGTATATCCCGGAGCGATTACATAGCAACCATAAAAGCGGGGGTTATTTTTAAGTTCCTCATAAAGTCTTTCGTTTCCGTAGACCGGGGCATAATCACGTGCCCAGCCCGTGTATACAAGTGCACCTGCAATACCTGCATGGTCGAGAGCTTCGAGAATGTCTTCGCTTTTCCAAATCTCACGGCTGTCTTTGGGACCACGCTTTCCGATGCACACATTTGAATCAAAATAGATAAGTGACAATTTAAGTTTCTCCTTTCGCTATGCCTTTGTCATGGGAGAAAGATCCTTCGCTGATGCTCAGGATGACAAAAAGTCCTTCTTACCTTGTCATTCTGAGGCGAAGCCGAAGAATCTTGCGATTCCTTCTGTAGTATAGCACAAAAAGTCTTTGAAAAAAAGCGGTGTGATGAAGTTTTTTTGAAATTTTCTTCATCAACACCGCCTTTATTGCTTCAAAGAATAAATCTTACCAGATATCGCCTTTTGAATTTATACGATCATACTGAAGCTCATAGAGTTCAAGGAGACGGTCAACATTTCTGTCGCGGAGTCCCTGAACGAATTCATCCCACTTGGACATCGGGAGCTGACTGAGAATGAACTTGGAGAGCATTTCTTCAGCATAAGCTCTGATTTCCGTGGAAATATTTGCAGCTTCATCCTGAAGGTCAGACTGGAATGCGATTATGCTTGCAGGGTTATAGAGCTCTTCCTGATAGGGTGAGAATTCTCTGCCTGCGCCGCCCTGCTCTTCTGAATAGAGAGCTTCGTTTGCAGCAAACTCAACGCACTGATAGAGTCCGGGAGTTCCCATTCCGAGATCACCGTAGGGGCTGCCATATTCATCAACAAGCCAACGCTTCTCGCCGTTTTCGTCAAGCTCGTAGGTTACGCCTTCCTTGCCCCAGCTCTGTACCTGGATACCCTCGGGTGAGTACATCCAATCGAGGAACTTGAGAGAGCTGTCAATTCTCTTCTGGTCGCCGGAATTACATACCATATAGCCTGTGAGCTCATAGGAGAGGTTCTGAATGAGGTGGTTACCCTTATCAGCCGTTGCCTTCGGCGGCTTCATACCTGCCCATGTGTATTCGGGGTTCTGCTGACGTGCCGGGAGATTGAAGTGGTCAATGCGGAGGAGATACTCAAGCATCATAAATCCACGGTCGGTATTTACAAGCTCTTCCCATTCTGTTGCTGAGATTGTGAGGAAGTTCTTGGGAACAAGACCTTCTGCAACGAGCTTACGGAAGTATTCCACCATTTCCTTTGCCTCTGGCTCAAGAGCACCGTAATGCCACTCGCCTTCATCAAAGTTGTAATAAGTGTCGAGTCTGAAATATTCCTTCCACTGGGGACCCATAAGGTTCATATTTGAGAAGCCGGAACGGATTGCAAAGGGGTATGAGTCGGGGTAGAGAGTCTTGAGCTTCTTTGCAACCTTATATGCTTCGTCCATGGTTTCCGGAACTTTGAGATTGTGCTTCTCAAAGATGTCCTTACGATACATCCATGTTCTGGTGTTACCAACGGTCTGGATGCCGTAGTTGGGCGGGAAGTATATCTTGCCGTCACCACTCATACGGAGAAGCATATTCTGATTTCTGACTTCGGGATCAAGAGCCTCCCAGAATGCCTTGTAGTTCGGCATCTTATCAAGATTGTCGGAGATTGAAATGAGACCGCCCTGAGGTCCGTATGTATCAGCAATGCCCTTTCCGCTGATTGCAAAAATCATATCCGGGAACTTTTCGGGATCATCTGCGAAGACAAGAGGAATCTTTGTTCCGAAATCTGCTGTGGGAACTGCGTTTACCGAGAAGGTAACGCCCGATTCTTCCTGCATAATCTTCCACATGGGCCAGTTGGGGTCATAAGGCCAGCTGGGATGTGAGCCTACCATAAGTGTGATGACAGTTTTCTCTTCAAAGAGCTTGCCTTCACCGGAATTATCTTCATAATCATCTTCGTTGATGTCTGTTCTTTTTCCGTCTGCAGTTCCTCCGCCACAGGCACAGAGAGCAAACATCATCATTGCCGCAAGGGTCAGAGCTATAAGTTTTTTCATTTTCTTTTTGCCTCCTTGTTTTTCTTTTATTGTACCACAACATAACGCAATATTTTTTAAAAATATTACATTTTGCCATAGTACGCGCCGCAATAGCTTATGTTCATTATAAATCATATGAAAGTATAAATCAACATAATCAAGTGACATATCGGGCAAATTACCGTGTTTTTGAGTTCGCGTCACGCCACACGGGTTTCGGGCGGGCACGGAGACCCTCCCCTACAGGTGGGTTATGTGGTTTTCCGCAAATTGCAACAAACCTCGTAGGGGCGGGGTTCTACTCCGCCCGATTTTCCACAAATTCGAGAACTCGCTGTAAGAGAACCGCTACTTCTGCTCTTGTTGTGTTGTCGTTTGGTGCTATGAGGTTGTTTTTACCGTTCACGAGTCCTGCACCTATGAGGGCGGAGACTGCTTCTTTTGCGTAATCGGGGACAGAGTCGAAATCCTCGTATTCCGGGCGGATGATATCCGCCCCTACAAATTTGTCCTTGAGAACTCGATATACCATGAGCATCATATCGCAACGCTTGATATTCTCACGTGGTGCGAATTTGTTGTCACCAACGCCGCCGACGAGTCCTGTGTTTCTTGCTATCGCAAGTTCTTTTGCGAAGTAGTCACTCTCACTTACGTCTGCGAAGTTCTCGGTATTATCCGATTCCTTTTCAAAGGCTCTCACAAGAAGT
>JAFSEA010000117.1 GCA_017435965.1 Oscillospiraceae bacterium | reverse complement strand
TTCCGGCGGCGAATATTATATCGGAATGAAGTTCCATGCCTCAAACGGAGCTGCGGACAATGCACGGGCTTACCTCGGCGAAGAGGCATTTAACGATACTACCGCAAGCACAGGATTTGCAACTAACGGTTCATATATGAGCGAGCTCAAATCAATTAAGCTTACTGTAGCAGGTCTCACAGATGCAGACCGCGAAATAATTGATGCACGCACAGTTGATCCCGGAAATGCAACTGTATACAGCCCTGTTTCTACTGCGGCAGAAGTAAAAATCCTCACACATGATATAACAAGCAACGAAGGCTCGGTTTATGGCGAACCGTTATTGCTTAAAGCAGGAAGCACCGAAACAATAACAGCTCCGGATATCGAAGGAAAAACTTTCCTTTACTGGGCAAAGGGTCTGGGTGTTAATAAGCACGCAGTTGCCGATACAAAAGAATATACCCTGACTGCACAAAAGGGTCTTACATATCTCACGGCAATATACCGTGACAGTGCATCTGAAAATATTACAGTTGAGTTTTATAATGCAAACAGAGCACTTGTTTCCCGTTCCGATGCAGCCTACACAGAGGGAGATGAAATCACTCTTCCTTCTCTTCCCTATATGACGGGTCTCGGACAGTCAAGCGGCTGGATACTTTCGGGTACAGAAGATGTGTATACAAATGACCAAAAGCCGAAAGCCACGGAGAAAACCATGATATTTGTTGCAAAATATCCCGATGATCCCGCAAAAGACATCTCAATCACGGTAGACGGAGGCACCGGCTCGGGAAGCTATGCATACGGCGATGCGGTAACTGCAACTGCAACACTTCGTGAAAACGGCGGCTCGGGATATAACCTCTTCAACTACTGGGAAAAAGACGGCGAGATCGTAAGCTTTGATAAGGAATATACGTTCCGTGCCGTAAAGAATTGCACCGTAAAAGCAGTCTATAAAGAGTATCAGCCGATTTCATCCGGCGTGAGAAAAATACTTCTCAATACCGTGACCACAGGAAACGAAAACGCCGTTGTCGCTGAGTTTATCGGATGCGAAAGTGCGATTGAAAAAGGCTTTGTATTCAAGTCCGAAGCAACGCCTGCGATAGAAACCGCAGATTACAAGGTCTCAATGCAGACTGACGGTGATTATTTCTCAATCATTGATGACTCCGGCAAAAATATGCTGGCATATGCAATATTCGATGATTGCGTAATATACAGCGAATAATGCGACAACAGAGGGATGGTGGAGGTGCACTGTCCCTCTTTGCAAATTATACAGAGGAGGTAAAATTATGCGTAAAACTTTGTCACTCATACTGGCTGTTGCAATGATATTTGCAATGCTTCCGAGTGGTTTTGTGAGTGCGGAAGCCGTGGCGGCAGGAATAGAGCACACCTACGCTTTCGGTGCAAACACCATAGTTCCCGGATACAGCGGAAGCTATATAAATATGGTGGCATCGCTTGATAACTGGAATCCGAATGCATCGGGTAAAGGTCAGCTCGGCTCATATTATGAAGCCGCAAGCGAAAGCTCAGCGATTCCGTATTCGGGTTCGGACAAATGGGCATTTGTCGGAAAAAGAACTGTTGCGAATTACAGAATTTATCCGACATATACATACATAAGCCACTATGCGGCAAATTGCACAGCTGATGCGATTGCAAATAACGATCCCGGCTTTATCATAAAAATTGATGTTGCAGAGGATGGTTTTTATCAGCCGGTGCTTGAGCATTGGAATATGGCTGCCGCCGCAAAATATGAAATTTTCCTCGTTGATACATCATACGGAAGCATAGATTCTGCATTTGCTCTCTCTACGCTTACTGATGTAAGTGCAGGAAATAACGATGCGAAAATTGCTGCGGCAATAGACAAATGCAAAGCAAAAAGTGCAGGAGAAAGTCTCGGCGTTGTTGAGTGTTATCAGGCAACGGGAACAAATAAGGATGCGAAGACTTATTTAAACCAGGTTGAGCTTAAAGCAGGAACATATTATCTTGTTTTTTCACTTCTTGGCTATTCACAGGGAGCTGACACTTCAGCTTCTCCTACGTTTTATATTGAAAATCTGAAGCTTACCCCTGTTGTTAAGGATGAACTTACAGGTATCGGCATCGCACCGGTAAAGGCAGAGCTTGAAATCGGAGAATATCTTGAACTTGAAGTAACGGGAAAATACTCGGTGTCGGGTGATAAGGTGCTTTCTTCAGGTATCACTTATAAAAGTGAAAATACCGATATCGCAACGGTAAGCGATAAAGGAATTATCACAGCAGTTTCGGCAGGAACGGTGAAAATAACCGCAACGGCTGACGGTACAGACCTTTCTTCAGAAATGATGCTGACAGTCCTTTCTGAAGATCAGGGAAATGCAGGGCTTACCTTTTCATATGTAACCAACACAAATGCGATGGCAGACCAGACCGTTTACGGAAAACCACGGCTTGATGCTTCCGGAGTTCTTCGTGATTTTAGTGACGTTGACGAGTTGAACGAAATTGATGATACTGTGAGCACTCCCTGGAGCTTTGGCACATACAGCGGATACTCAATCAATATGAGCCGTCAGTTTATCTACTCAATGGTAAGAACTGACAAGTACGAAACCAACACTCAGCCTTTTCTTGTGCTTAAGCTGAAAGTTCCAAATCGCGGCGATTATAATCTTATGGTAGAGCCTTACACTCAAGGCTACGGAACATCAGCAAAGATTTATATGGTTTCCGCTTTGGAAGGAACACCCGACCGTGAACTTATAAACAAGGCACAATATATTGGTGATGCAGATTTTTCAGGAACCCTCGGTGCCGAAGCCCCACAACAAAAGGTCGGAAAAGTTTCAATTCCCAAACGCGGTGAGTATTATATTATATTTGACTGCTTCTCCGACAACGAAACAGTATATGAAAGTGGGTCAGGAAGCTCAATCCTCCACCTTCACTCCCTCATACTGGAGGGGTTGACTCTTGAGGCTTGCCCCGGTGATTATGAAACACTAAGTCTTTCCGTGACGGGTATTGAAAACGGCGGAGTCTTCCCAATGGCAACAGAAAAACAGCTGAAAACCTTGCTGTGCGACCGTGCCGGAGTTCCCCTTGAGGATGTACCGGAGTCGGAGATAACAAAGCTTTTCACCTCAAGTGATGAAAGTGTGGCAACGGTTTCCGAAAGCGGAAAGCTTTCCGCAGTCGGGACAGGTGATGTTACAATAACGGCGTCTGTTGAATACGACAATAAAAAGGTAGAAGAAACCTTTGGTTTTACCGTTGCTCCCATGGGCGAAAACCTTATGGAAGACCTTAACCATAACTTTTCCGGAGACAGCTGGGTATGGTCACTTGCAAACGAAACAGAAGAGCCTGAAAGCCCAAAGTTTATGCGAGTAATGCTCGGAACGGAAGAGGACGGAAACCGTGCGCTGAAATTCGTTTTTGACGGACGTGTTGCGGCAGTAAGCAATCCTTCCACACTTATGCTCAAACGTGGAATAAGGGTCGAGGGTGTTTCCGGAGGATTATACAGCCTGAAGTTTAAATTCAAGGCGGATTATACAGTACCTGCAGGTGCTTCGGATATGGCGCTCTACCTTGATTTACTGGCTTTTACGTCTCCAACTGCCTCTACAAGTGAATTTCTTGCTTATAATTCAGAGCGTTCAATAAACATTTCAAAGATTGCAAACTGGCGTGAGCTTTACGATGACTGGTATGAGGTCTCCGTGCCGATTGCCGCACCTACGATGGCATCGACGGAGGTAGTATATCTTACCCCGAGAATAATTTTCAGACCCGACTCTTCCGACCTTGCAAAGGCAGGTTTTGAGGGAGAAGCCTGGTTTGATGATTTTGAGCTTCGTGAAGTGGGTTTTGCCGGTGTTGACTTTGATATAGAAGGCGATACAACCGGAACTTCAACTGCTCTTAAATTTTCCATAAAGCCTTACAGCTCAACGGGTGAATATCTTTCTCTCGGCAGTGCGTGGAACAGTGATGATATTGTTTTCCGTTCTGATGATAAGAATGTTATCGGAAGATACACGTTTGCATCGCTCCTTTCAGCCGGAGAAGGAAGCGGAATGAATATCGCAAACGCATCAGCATCACTTCTCGGAAAAAATGCATCTGCAACGGTATTTGCGGATGTAACAATTAACGGAATAACAAGGACAGGAAGCAAAAGGATTGACGTTTCGGGCTTCCCAATAAAGCTTCTCTATGCAACCTTGCTTCCGGATTCATCCGAAATTGAAGCCGGAAGTAATACAACTCTTCTCCCCACGGGATATCTTTCCGATGGAACAGAGGCAGATATGTCAAAGGTTACGGTTGTGTATAAATCTCTCACTCCGGATGTCCTTACGGTCAATGAGGATGGCGTCGTAACCGGAATTTCCGCCGGAAAAGGAAAAATCAAGGCAACACTCCTTCTTGACGGAAATGCCACAGAAACAGAAACTGAAATCTCCGTAACAGACAGCAGTGCCATTAAAACGGCAGAGCTTAAAGCACCTGCAACAGTTGGATATCTCCGTGACGAACAGCTTGTGATATCTGGAACAACGGAGAACGGCTTTGCCGCAGATATTTCGTCTGCAGAAATTGAATGGGTTGTTGATTGTGACATTCCGGGAGGAATCACAGTCGATGAAAACGGAAAAGTATTCGGGCACGAATACGGTGCAAAAGCAGAAATATATGCGATTGTAACCTTAAATTCAGGTGAAGTGGCAACTAACACAATTGAAATAGTTGTAGCCGAGACTGATATGCGTGATGTTGAAATAAACTTCACAAAGGCATCTCAATCAACACCTGCAAAAGTCACCATTGAAGAGGACGGATGGTGTCTGAATCTTTCAGAAACCTCTCTTTCTGCGCAGAAGGCAATATTTAACACAAACGGTCTTGTGGGTTATACACGCAATGTGGGAGATAAGATATCCATAGATGTAAATATCCCCTACAGCGGAGTATATCAACCGATTTTCACAGGTACGTTTGACCGCGCAAGTGCATTTGAGAGTAGCATTTATATTGACGGAATCTATGTGGGCAAATATGTTTTCTACGGAAAGGACGTAAATGCAGAGCCCGAAAGACTTCGTACCATCAAGTTGGACAAAGGCACGCACACAGTTACATTTGTCGTAACCGAAAAAGGAACGAATTACTCATATCAAACACTTAAGACGTTGCGTTTTGCAAACAGAAGAGCAATGCCCGAAATTGAAAGCCTGACGGTTGGAAATGATGCTGTTGTTATATGCGAGGGAGATTCTTCTTTTGTAAATGTCTCTGCCGAAATGTCAGACGGAACAGTTGTTCCCTGCTCCCTTACTATTGACGGCAATCCCGACCCTTATATGACCGTCACTTACGAAAGTGAGAATAATGACATTGCAACCATTTCTGAAAACGGCGAGATCAAAGCTTCTTCTGAAGGAGAAACTACAGTCACAGTAAAGGTTCTGTACAACGGAGAAACCTGCACAAAAGAAATTTCCGTAAAAGTCTTAAAAGAAGACGCAATAGCGGAGGATGGCAAAGCAGTTACCCTTAAGATTACAGCACCTTATTTTGTTATGAGCCCTGAGCACAGCGGTATTACGCTTACGGCAGAAGGAATCAATTCGAATACAGAAACGGTAGAAATCCCATCCGGTGAGATTTCCTGGAGTTCGGAAAACGAAGAGGTTTTCACAGTTTCCGACAACGGTATTGCCACACCTGTTGGAGTTGGAAGCGCAAGAGTTTTTGCTTCCATACAATGTGAGAACGGACTTGAAATTACGGGAGAGGCAATAATTACTGTCCGTGAGGGCAAAACCACAAGAACAATCTACACGGATGAAATGGTAAGTGCCGCCCGTGAAAACATCGGCAAATATTCCTGGGCAAAGGAAGAAAGGGATGCCGCAGTACAGTCTGCAGATAAATTTCTTTCCCTTACGGATGAGCTTTGGTTAAATGTGGCAGGTCAGAATATTCCCCGTTCAAATATCGTAGGCTACAAGAATGATCCTGATTGTTATCTTTGCCGCTATTGCGGAACAAATCTCTATTCAATCAACGGTAACTATCCCTGGTCTATTTCCCCGCTTTCGAGAAGATGGAAGATTCAATGCCCCGACTGTAAGCGTGTTTTCCCGTCAAATGACTTTGAAAGCTTCTATAAACTTGGTTGCACCGAGGAAAACAAGGGCGAGTTTGATCTTCAGACGGCACTTGATGCGCATATGGAGTTATTCGGAGATACCTATGGCACGGGCTATCTTAAAAACACACTTTACCCGGAAGTAGGTACAAATGCATCTCCTGTTAAACTGACCTCGGGAGAAAGTGCAGAGACCTGGGGCGTGGATGATTCTACAGGCTATAAAACCGGAAGAACCTATTCAAACGGTGTCCCCGAAGTACATACCTATGTTGCCTACTATAACCATATGGCAACATGGTTTGCTTCAAGCAATGATCAACGCTTTGTCATGGGTGCTGTCAATAGCCTTTCCAAGGCTTATCTCTACACAGGTGATGAAAAGTATGGAAGAGTCGGTGCTATTCTTCTTGACAGAGTGGCTGACATTTATCCCTCCCTTGATCTGCGTGTTTATCCTACTCTGGCAAATACAAATGGCGGAATAGCAAAAGGAAAAGCGGTAGGAAGCATCTGGGAGACGTATGTTACCGAAGAGATGGCAAGGGCTTATGATATGTTATTCCCGATGTATGACGATGCACAGGTGATCAAATATATTTCAGATAAGGCACATCAGTACGGCATTGACAATAAATTTGATGCAAACGGAAATGTCACCCCGGAAACGATACGCAAAAGTGTTGAGGACGGAGTTTGCCGCGAGATATACAAAGCAAGTGTTGAGGCACAGAATCAAGGTAATTTCGGTCTGCATCAGCTTTCGGTGACTCTTGCCGGTGTTGCGCTGGACTGTTCTCCCGAAACAGACGAAATGCTTGATTGGGTGTTCGGTCACAGCGACACGGACAACCGTACCTACAACACCGGTGGCGGTGTGAATGAAGCGTTGGTAAGCGAAGTTACCCGTGACGGTCAGGGTACCGAATCGCCTCAGTATAATTTGCTTTGGGTAACACAGCTCATTGACATTGCCACAACTCTTGCAAATTATGACGATTATAATGGAATGGCTTTGTTTAATAATCCAAAGTATGTCGGAATGATAAAGTCATATGCTCCGCTTACCCTGGTAAAGCGAGGACTCGCAACAATAGGCGACAGCGGATTTGCAGTTCACTTCTCGCCGATGCCCGATGATTACGTTCTTCTTGAGGCATTCAAATACACCGGAGACATAGAAATCGCACAGCATCTGTATATGCTGAAGGATAATGATGTTTCAGAGCTTCATTATGATATATTCACAAAGAATCCAGAAAGCATTGCTGACGAAATAGAAGGAATAATCAGAAGCGAAGGCGAATATGACTACGACAAGAGCTCGATGCTTACCGGTTTCGGATTTGCGGCACTTCGCGGCGGAACGTTATATGATGTATCGGGAAATACAGGTATACGCGACAGTATGCGTGATTTCACGATATATTTCGGCGGAGCCGCTTCGCACAGTCATAATGATATGCTGAATCTCGGCATTGATGCTTACGGAATCGGAATGACAACGGATTTAGGTTATCCCGAGGTTCCGTCTGCAACAGACCCCAATCGTCATCAATGGATTACTCCGACAATTTCCCACAACACGGTTGTAGTCAACGAGCAAAGCCAAAACAAAACCGAAGTTGCACAAAAACCGTTGCACTTTGATGCCAAGGAAACCCGTGTGAAAGTAATGGACGTTGAAGCACCCGAGGCATACGGTGAATGTGATGAATACAGAAGAACAGTTGTTATGGTTGATTATGACAGCGAGGTTTCTTACGGAATAGACTTCTTCCGTGTCCTCGGCGGAAGCGATCATCTGTATTCCTTCCACGCAAACAGCGAAACACATCCGGAGACTTCCGATAATCTGGTGTTTGAAGAGCAAATCGGCGGAACATATGCAGGTGCAAGTGTTCCCTTCGGTCCTGATCCATATACAAACACCTCGTCACCTTATGCAATGCTGAAATATCCTCTCGGATATACCTGGCTTTTCGACGTGCATCGGGCAGATAATCCGAAGGCAGAAAATTTCTATATTGATTACGAGATAAAAGATTTCAGAAATCATTCAAGAAACCCCGACACGGATATGCGGCTTCGAATGACTATGGTGAATGATTTTGAGGCAGATGAGGTAACTCTCGCAAGCGGCTTGCCGACCCGTATAGCCAAAAATGAGGTTATCGATCATCTTGAGTATATGCTTGTCAGAAGGAAAGGAAAAAATCTCGATACGCTTTTCACAACAGTTATCGAGCCATATAACAAGGTACGCTATATAAAGGATGACGGAATAAAGCGTATTGATATAGAGCCGGATGAGCAAGGAAGCGAAATCAAACGTTCAGCGGCGGTAAAGGTTGAGCTTTGCGATGGAAGATGTGATTACATCGTTTATGCACAGGACAATTCAAAATTATACATCGTAACCGATCCCGAAACCGGATATACATTTAAGTTCCGTGGCTTTGTCGGCGTATGGAGCATAAATGCCGACGGAGTTAACATCTACAGCTATGTAAACGATGGCGATATGATAGGAACCGACGATATAAACCTGAGCGAAGTTGATGCATCGGTAGGCGGAATAATTCTCGATTTCCAGAAGGAACTCTCCTTTGATAACTGGGTTGATGTGGAATTTGACAGAAAACTCACACAGACAGAGGCTGACGCTCTCGTTGACAGAATGATAAACATGGAACGAAAAACTCCCGGAAACTCTTCTTTTATGATCAAAGGTGTAGAAATGACCGATGCCACACACGGAAGAATCAGCTTCGGTGAAATCACTACCATTGCAGGGTATATTGATGCTTCAAATGAAAGCCTCGGTTATGAATATGATGTTGCTGCCGGAAAAGCCTTTGCAATTCCAATGTCATATGAAAACAACGAAGCACCGGTATTTGACAAAGTGGCAGACCTCACGGCAAGTGCAGGAAGCAGTATATCAGTAAAGATTCACGCAACGGCTGAATCTGATGTAACATATTCTGCAAGAACACTTCCCAGAGGTGCAAGCTTTGATGAGAAAACGGGAGAATTCCGATGGAATCCGACAGCAAGTCAGATTGGTGCAAATCTTGTTGCGATTGATGCCCGTGATGAGCTCGGAAGAATAAGCACTCAGTATTTTACAATAACGGTATACGGTTCAACCACAGGTGGCGGAGGCGGAACATCAGCTCCATCAATCCCCGACACACCTGTAATCCCCGATAAACCCGAAACTCCGGGCACGCCTTCAACTCCCGAAACTTCAGATAACAACGTCCGATTTGTTGACCTTGGTACTCACGCCTGGGCAGAGGACGCCATCAACTCACTTGCAGCTAAAGGTATTGTAAAGGGTACAACAGAAAATACCTATTCACCGGCTGCAAACATCACACGAGCCGACTTTGCAATACTTCTTGTCCGTGCATTTAAACTTGCATCAGATAACAGTGAGAATTTTGACGACGTTCTCGAAACCGACTATTTCGCACGTGAGCTTGCAATAGCACGTAACACGGGAATAGTCAATGGTATCGGTGATAACAAGTACGCACCACGTAATACAATCACACGTCAGGATATGATGGTGATAGTATACCGCGCGCTTTTAAAACTCGGTGTTGAGCTTGAAAGTACAGATGTTGTATATGCGGACTTTGCAGAGGTTTCTGACTATGCAAAAGAAGCTGTATCGGCACTTGTAGCAGAAGGTCTTACAAACGGAAGGAACGGAAAAATCGCACCGAATGACTTTACAACACGAGCAGAAGTCGCAGTTCTCATCAAAAGAATTATGGAGAAATTACAATGAACAAGCGGAAAAACGGTGCAGTTACGCTTGCGACATCTGAACTCCGTGAGAAAATCCGCGGTAAAAATTGCACTTATGATGAACACAACAGCCATTGATAATAAAGGAAAGCTTCTCATTGATGTTATTATCAATGAGAAGTGAGCTGATGTTGAGTTCTTTTTTTGAATGGAGCATGGAGTCCGAGGACATCTCTATGCCGGTGATGGAAAACTCGCCGATGTTGACGCAAAGACTGGAATAAAAATAGTCAATCTTTATGGTTATTTTGAGCTTCGGACGCCTATCGAATGGATAAAAAAGGTGGACACCGTAGTCTTTTGCGCTCAGGATGTCGGAGTGCGACATTGGACATATACCCCTTGGCTTATGACTCTGATAAAATCTTGTGCTGAAGCGGATCGTGAAGTCATAGTCCTAGACAGACCTAATCCTATTCGTGGGGATATCGTTGAAGGATCATCAACAGAAAAACCATATGATGAGATATGGCAAGGACTTACACAATGAGTTCAACATTATACTTAACAGTAACGGAGGTGAGAACGTTATGATGATAGATCTTGAGATTGACACAACAGATATTGATTATGAAAAAGCAAAGAGCGAGCCCAAGGATAACAATCCCGAAAATGAAGGCAACGATTTCTAAGCGCAAACGAACAATAAAATAACGGAGAAACAATAGGTGTTCACGAAGGAACACCTATTGTTTCTTTTATACCACCAATTTAATAATCGACACTATCCTTACCATCTCCGAATCTGTCCAACTTCACCCTTTCTGCCCCAAAATAACTAACAAATAATTAAATGGACATAAATTTTTACGTTAAACAAAATCCAACAATAAATTAGAAAGGGTGAATTACGTGGCTACACCAAGACGTAAATATCGTTTAGCTGATACCAACCATGCAGATGTTGACCTTCGTTTATACAGCAAGGTTATCATAGAAACAATCGAGAATATTGTTCCGGGAAAGAATCCAAAAGTCTTTAAGGAATACTATTCTACTGATGAAACAACGCAAAGTGAATCAGTGAAGCTCGGCAGAGCCTTAGCAAAGATTCCGGAGCTCAAACAGTACGGTAAGACAGTAACAACATTCAGGCTGTTCGATGGCAAGGTATATTCAAGTGAAGCGGCAAATCAGCCAACAAAAAAGAAAAATCAACCCAAGGGAGGTAGAATGAGATAGAAAAGAAAGAGATTAAAAGAAAATACCTAACTATTACTGAGGTACAAAATGAATACTTACCTGTGAGTAAGAAAAAGATAAGGAGCCTTGCAAAGAGATACTTATCGGTAAAGATGATAGGCGGAAGAATGTTCGTATCGCGTGAAGAATTGGAAGAACTACTCACCGATGATGATAACGCAATCCTTCCCCTTTCCTGATATGTATGGGAAATACGATTAACACCAAAAACGATAATACCACAACCTTCTAATATGTATTGCAAAACGTATTTCCCGAGAATATATACATATATAATAAATATGAATCCGATAGTGGCGGTCGCTGCTATCGGATATCATATTTTTTGGAGGTTAATTACCATGAAGGAAAAGGAAATCAAAGTATTGAAAGTAGAGCCCGGAAAGGCTCCCGAAGTCGTTTTTCTTAAAAATGAATTACACGAGCTTCAGAAGGCAGTATCTATCGGAGCTCCCGATGTAGGACTTATCGAGATAATTGATATCAACGATGAAGTCTGCATTCTGTGCAACGAAGAAGGAAAACTGTTAGGATTAGAGCCTAATCGCCGTTTTCGTAACGATATCCTCGTTGGTGTCTTCTATGTCTGTGGACAAGACTATGATGAAGGAGAATTGGCATCACTTTCGGAGCCTATGTTTGAACATTGCTCAAAACTGTTCGCAGTTCCCGACGTTATTGATCCCGATGAAGTAAAGATGCTTACAGAATTCTACGTCATATAGGAGGTATAAATAATGATATACAAGTTAGGTAACGTTGCCGATATGTCAAAGCTACCGTCAATGGATGATAGGTTAAGAAATGCAATATTTAAGAACCTCAAAATCCTTGATGATAATTACGGTGAAGATCGGGATATCGACAATGACGATGGCGGGTATGTTCTTTTCTTCGAACCCGGAACAACAGAAGAAGAAATACAGTCATATCATGACTATGATTTTGAAGTCATCGAGTGAATTATAGATCAGTTCCTTACGCGGTCTCTCTCCCGGCTCTACCAACAATACCTCAATAGCAAAATTTTTCATTATTGCACCTCCTGTTTGTTTGGGTATTTTAATGTATTGTTGTATTCCGTTCAACACAAGCGGAGCTTCTTTGACCTACATTCTGCCATCCCAAAATGATTGGGGATGGCATTTATTTTTGCGGTATTTTTTTATTTTTAGCTCTCCCCGGAAAATTTGCGGGGAATCGGGGAATTTTGTGAGCTTGCAACTGTTTTGTTGTCGCTTGTCTTGGCGTTTGACACTTTTATTTTTCCCTAAGGTTTTCCCTTTGACCGGGTATTTTCCCGAAACCTTTGTGATTTTCCCTGTTAGGGAAGGGAAGTGGTAAGCTTTGTGAGGACATCTCCCGAAAAATCCGTCGGCAAATCGGCGGCGAAAATGAGAGACAAATTGCCGTTTTTGTTCTCTTACATAGTCTTGACCAACAGGCTT
>JAFSEA010000116.1 GCA_017435965.1 Oscillospiraceae bacterium | reverse complement strand
GTCTGGGCGTGAATCCGGAGAGCTTGTATGTTTATGCCGGTACAGATGTTGACGATATTCTCGCTGTTACAGAAGAGGTCAACCCGGATATAATGATAGTCGATTCCATACAGACCGTATACAGAAGTGAGATTACATCAACACCCGGAAGCGTTTCTCAGGTAAAGGAATGTACAATGACCTTTATGGAAATTGCAAAAGGTAAAAATATCACTGTGTTTGTTGTCGGTCACGTGAATAAAGACGGTTACATAGCCGGACCAAAGGTTTTAGAGCATATGGTTGACTGCGTTCTCTATTTTGAAGGCGATAAGAATATGTCATATCGCATCTTGCGTGCCGCAAAAAACAGATATGGTTCAACAAATGAAATCGGTGTTTTTGAAATGAGAGACAAGGGACTTGCAGAAGTGAAAAATCCGTCGGCAGCCCTTCTTGAAGGCAGACCCTGCGATGTCCCGGGCACGTGCGTTGCGTGTACTATGGAAGGCTCACGTCCTATTCTTGCTGAAATTCAGGCACTCGTTGCAACGACTGCATACGGAACGGCAAGGCGGATGAGCTCCGGTATCGATTATAATCGTGCCGCTTTGCTTCTCGCTGTTCTGGAAAAAAGAGCAGGATTCAAAATGGGCAATCTTGATGCATATGTAAATGTTATCGGCGGACTGAAAATAGAAGAGACATCCGCGGATTTGCCCACTGTCCTCGCAATAGCCTCTGCCTGCAGAGATAAACCACTCCCTGCTGATCTTGCGGCTTTTGGAGAAATTGGTCTCACAGGAGAAATCAGAGCCGTTTCGGCTGCACAACAGCGTATAAATGAAATTAAACGACTTGGATTCAGACGTTGTGTCGTGCCGAGACAAAATCAAAAAGACATTGTTGTTCCCGATGGTCTTGATGTGATGTTTGCAAAAAATATCCGCGAGGCAATCAGTGCACTCGTTTAAAATAAGACTTTTTCGCGGTTGTTGTAAAAAAATATATGAAAATAACGATATCCCGATTGACTTTATCGCACAATCGGGATATTATATGTATAGTGGATTTTTATACACATATTCAAAAAACGGAGGATTTAAAATGAGCCGAAAAGCTGCCCGTGAAGTTGCCGTACATATAGTCTATGATTATGGTTTCAATAACGATATCGGATTGGAATCTTTGCAATACTTTTTTAGTGAGGAATTTGCAAACAGCGTGTCCGAAGATATAGAAATATATTCCATGGTAGGCGAAAAGCAACACGAATATATTTCATCAATCGTCAATGGCGTTGCGGAAAAACGCGATGAGATTGATGAGCTTATCAAAAAATATTCTGTTGGCTGGAATCTTAACCGCATCTCAAGAATAGCAATGGCTATTATGAGAGTTGCAGTATATGAGTCAAAATATGTATCGGATGTCTCCGAAAAAATAGCAATCAATGAAGCTGTTGAAATAGCAAAGAAATATGATACTGCAGAAACTGTTTCGTTTATCAATGGCATTTTGGGAAGTATTGTAAGAGAAGGATAAATATAATGGCAAAAATTTGCTCGGTTACCCAGGTAAATGAATACTTAAAAGCGGTTTTCGACGGAAATCCGAACCTTAACGGAATTTATGTAAAGGGTGAGATATCAAATCACAAGCTTCACTCTTCGGGTCATCATTATATGACGCTCAAAGATGATGGGGGAGTATTGCGCGCCGTAATGTTTAAATTTGATGCGGCAAAACTCAATTTCAAGCCCGAAAACGGAATGAAGATTATTTCAAAAGGTCGCATAAGTGTTTTTCCGAGAGACGGACAGTATCAGCTTTATATATCTGATATGATTCCGGATGGTGTGGGAGCTCTTTATGTTGCATTCGAGCAACTGAAAAAAAAGCTTGAAGCGGAAGGACTTTTTGATGCAATCCACAAAAAGCCTTTGCCCGAATATCCGCGAAAGATTGCGGTCATCACATCTCCCACAGGTGCGGCGGTCAGAGATATTCTGCGTGTTCTGAGATCGCGTTTTCCGATGAGTGATGTTTTGGTATGTCCTGTTCTTGTACAAGGTCCGGATGCACCTGCTGATATATGCAGTATGATTGAGTATGTGAATCAACATAACCTTGCAGACCTGATTATAACAGGTCGGGGAGGCGGCTCAATTGAGGATTTGTGGGGGTTCAATGATGAAGCTGTTGCTCGTGCAATATTCAATTCGACTATTCCGATAATCTCTGCGGTCGGACACGAACCGGATGTCACAATATCGGATTTCGTTGCGGATGTACGTGCGGCAACTCCTTCAAATGCGGCTGAAATAGCTGTGCCTGAGCAGACGGCGCTTTACAGAACAATCAAAGACTCCGAAATTCGTATGTTGTCTGCAATAACCTCAAAATTGAATGTTCATAAGGAAATGATAAAAAGTATATCCGAAAAGAAGGTTATGCGCAGTCCCGAAAACTTTTTCCAGGAAAGACGGTTGACTCTTGATTTTTTGTCGGAAAAGCTTGTTAATTCAACGGGCAGAATTATTTCTGCCAATAAAGAGGTCTTCACAAGACTTGTGGCATCTGTCGATGCGATGAGTCCGTTAAAGGTAATTTCACGCGGATACTCCATTGCAACACAAGGTGACGGAAAGATAATCAAGAAGGTATCCGATGTGTCCTGCGGAGATAAAATCAGCATAAGAGTTGAAGATGGAAATATAGATTGCGTAGTCGAATGACGGGAAAGGAATATATTATGGCTGAACAAAAGATTAGCTTTGAAGAATCAATAACAAGACTTGAAGAGGTGGTAAAGCTTCTTGAACGTGGCGATGCTCCTCTTGATAGTGCTCTTGCTCTTTTTGAAGAGGGAACAGCTTTGATAAAAGTTTGCTCAAAGATGTTGGATGAAGCCGAACAGAAGGTAACTCTTCTAACAAAAGGAGATGTGCCGACTGAAACTACTTTTGATACGGAGGAAGTCCAATGACGAACAGTTCCAGATTTTTGGAATATCAGAATCGAATCAATGAGGCTCTTGATTGTGCAATTCCCGAAACGGATGTATTGTATTCAAAAATATTCACGGCAATGCGATATAGCCTCAATGCAGGGGGAAAACGCATACGACCTGTGCTTGTGCTTGAGTTTTCACGCATATTCGGAGTCGACGAGAGTGTTGCAATGCCGTTCGCGGTTGCGCTTGAGATGATCCATACATATTCTCTTATTCACGATGACCTTCCTTGTATGGATGATGATGATTTAAGACGAGGCAGACCAACAAATCACAAAATGTTCGGAGAAGCAACTGCGGTTTTGGCAGGCGATGCACTTCTTAATCGCGCTTTTGAGCACGTTTTGTCAAATTCAAATAGTATAAGTGCCGATGTGACCCTCAGGGCAATGAAGTGTCTTGCAAAGGCTTCCGGTGCCGACGGAATGATCGGCGGTCAGATGATTGATATGCAGAGCGAAAACAGAGAACTCTCACTTTCGGAAACAGAGCTTCTCCAGTCGCTTAAAACGGGTGCAATAATAGAAGCGGCGGCAATTATGGGCTGCATTCTCGGAAATGCAGATGAAGAAAAATCGGCAGCAAGTCTTGAATATGCAAAAAAAGTTGGACTTGCATTTCAGATAAAAGATGATATTCTCAATGTTGAAGGGGACTCGAAGCTTCTTGGTAAAGATGTGGGAAATGATGAAGAAAGCGGAAAGTCAACCTTTGTAAAGCTTCTCGGGCTCGATGGTTGTAAAGAACGTCTTGAGCAACTTACTGAAGAAGCGGTTGTTGCGGCAAAGAAGCTTCCTGAAAGTGAGTTTCTTGTGTGGCTTGCTTACGAATTACTTTCAAGAAAAAACTAAGCGATTTGAAATTTTCAGATCGTTGTGATATAATTACGATAAATAATGTGGGTGCAGTATCCTAGTCAGATCTATCAATTCCCAGGACGGGCCTAAAAATCCGTAGAAGGGCATATCGATGAAGTCTCTGGTGCTTGCTTCTCTCGCCCAGATTGGGGTGGGTGCTGGGGGTTAAGGCTTTAGGGCGGTTTACAATGGCATGTATCTTCGACCCTATTGCCGTGGAGACCCGGACTCGTGCACACGCCTATATATTCTTTTTGAGTTGAAGGACGTTGTACGACACGGGGTTAAACCTGCAATGCGGTGCTTTGGCAAAAGCCTTGTGCTGTGTGCAGAGTAGCCTGCCTTGAGTGGTTTTGGTGAATAAAAGAATAAAAGCTTATGAGTTTCGGCCAAAACGCATTTGCTTATCGCTTTTTGAAACCTCTGCTGCAAAAGAGGCTAAGAATTGATGTGACTGTTATGGAAATCATCTAGGCTGTCGAGCAGAAAAAGGTTTGCAGTGCGGACTAAGTGGTGATCCGGTGTCGCTTCTGGCAACAAAGCGGCGCAGAATTCAAAGGGAAACCGCCTTTATTGGCAACAAGAGGTATTCTGTGTGGAAATCAGACCGGACCTAAGCCGCAAGATTACCTTTTTCTGCCACCCATATGAAATTTGGAGGAAAGAATACCATGAAAGAAAAATCAGCCGCTTCATCGGAAGTTCCGCGAAGTAGACATAACAAGAAAAAGAAGAGTTCGTCTGTGATATGGCCTTTGACCATTCTGGCTATCAGCTTTTTCTTGTCCGTGTTATTTAATCTTGTCTCAGAAACTACTCTTAAAAATGTAAGTGGTTTACCTGCATTTTTAATTCTTGCTGCGTTTATTTTGATTGGTATAATTTTTGATATATTCGGAATTGCGGCGGCAACCGCATCCGAAAAACCTTTTAACGCCATGGCGGCAAAACGTGTTTCCGGTGCAAAAGAAGCTCTCTGGATTGTGAAGAATGCAGAAAAAGTGTCAAGTATCTGCAATGATGTTGTCGGGGATATTTGCGGAATTATGAGTGGTTCAACCGCCGCCGTAATTGTTGCGGGCTTTCTTTTAAGCGGAAGCAAAGGTCTTTTGGTGTCGCTTTGCGTCACAGGTATTGTTGCCGGACTTACTGTCGGAGGAAAAGCCTTCGGTAAGGGGTTCGGAATTAAATACAGTAATGATATAGTGTTTTTTATGGCACGTTTTATCCGTCTGTTCAAACGGAAAAATTCATAATCGTGATAGGATGTTAAAAATGGGCATTTTGTCGCAAATTCACAGCCCTGATGATGTCAAGAAGCTCTCAATGGAAGAGCTTGAGCTTCTTGCGGCTGAAATACGTGATTTTCTTATTGAAAACATTTCAAAAACAGGCGGTCATCTCGCTTCCAATCTTGGAATTGTCGAAATGACCATTGCTTTGCATAAGGTTTTTGACACTTCAAAAGATAGGCTGGTGTTTGATGTAGGGCACCAGTCCTATGTTCATAAAATTATAACAGGAAGAAAAGATGAATTTCCGAGTCTGAGAAAATCAGGAGGAATATCGGGTTTTCTCAAACCATCCGAAAGCATACACGATGCTTGCATAACGGGGCATGCATCAAATTCCGTGTCGGTAGCTTTGGGTATGGCACGAGCAAGAACTTTGTGCGAAGAAAAGTATTCCGTTATATCCGTAACCGGAGATGGAGCACTTACCGGGGGAATGGCATATGAAGGTCTGAGCGATGCGGGGCAAAGCGGAGAGCCGATGATTATAATTCTCAACGACAATGAAATGTCGATAGCGAAGAATGTTGGCGCAATGACTGCTTATCTTGCAAAACTCAGATTAAAACGGAAATATCTTCGTTTCAAAAGAGGATACCACAAAATAATGCGGAGAACAAAAGTCGGAAGATTTTTTGATAAGGGTATCCACGGTGTAAAAAACGCTTTCAAAAGTGCGTTTTTGCCATCTTCGTTTTTTGAGGATATGGGATTTGCATATCTCGGTCCTGCAGACGGACACGACATAGAATATATGACATATCTTTTCAAACTTGCACGGGATATGAAAAGGCCTGTGGTAATTCACCTCATAACAAAGAAGGGAAAAGGATATGAGCATTCCGAAGCGCATCCGCAGGAATATCACGGCGTGGGAAGCTTTGACATCCGTGAGGGAGTTTCCTCGCCCTGTGGAATAAATTCGTTTTCGGCGGCTTTCGGAGATGAACTCCTTAAAATAGCTGAGGAAAATGAAAGGGTTTGTGCGATTACGGCAGCCATGACTTCAGGTGTTGGTCTTGAGCAATTCTCTGAAAACTTTCCCAAACGTTTTTTTGATGTTGCGATTGCCGAAGAACACGCGGTTGCAATGTCCGCAGGTCTTGCCGCACGCGGAATGATTCCCGTATGCGCTGTCTACTCAACGTTTTTGCAACGTGCATACGATATGATTATTCACGATGTGGCAATTTCCGGTCAGCACGTTGTTTTTGCTGTTGATCGGGCAGGCATTGTCGGCGAGGATGGCGAAACTCATCATGGTGCTTTTGACGTTTCGTTTCTTGCGGATGTTCCGAATATGAGAATTTTTGCACCGGCAAATTTCCTTGAGGTGCGCAGTATGTTGAGAACTGCAATTGACGAAAACGGTCCTGTTGCAATAAGATATCCCCGTGGCAAAGAAGGAACTTTCAAAAATGATGCTTTCATACCGGGCAACGGTTGTTCTGTTTTGAGCGAAGGTGCAGATTTGACCATTGTGGCATATGGTATGCTTATCAATAATGTGTTGGAGGCTGCAACCTTTGCAAAGAAAGACGGAATAGAGTGTGAGATATTAAAACTCAATATAATCAAACCATTGGATGAATCTGTGATTATTGAATCTGCCAAAAAAACGGGTAGGATAATGGTTGTTGAAGATGTAATCAATCATGGCTCTGTTGCTGAAGCTATATCGTCAATGCTTTTGAAAAATGGTATCAAAGCAGAACTGATTGCGATAAATGCGGGAGATTCCTTTGTTACACACGGCGATAAGGAAACTCTGTATAAAATGTTGAAGATTGATTCGGAGAATGTTTATAAAGCTATTGTGGAGGCGTGCAAAAAGTGAGTGAGAAAAAAAGACTTGATATACTTTTAACTGAAAAAGGTCTTGCTCCGAGCCGCGAAAAGGCAAAAGCAATTATAATGAGCGGCAATGTGTATATTGCCGGTCAAAAGGCAGACAAAGCAGGAGAAACTTTTTTTGAAGATGTTGAAATAGAAGTTCGTGGAAATGAAAACGCATATGTCAGCCGCGGAGGACTTAAGCTTGAAAAGGCATTGGATTTTTTCGGAGCGGATGTCAAGGACAAGATTGCAATTGATGTTGGCGCATCCACAGGCGGATTTTCCGATTGTCTGCTTCGCAGAGGTGTTAAAAAGCTCTATTCGGTAGATGTCGGATATGGTCAGCTTGCGTGGGAAATAAGAAATAACCCAAAGGTTGTGTGTATGGAACGCACCAATATAAGATATGTTACTCACGAACAAGTTCCCGATATCATAGAACTTGCGGTAATTGATGTTTCCTTTATTTCTCTGAAGCTTGTTCTGCCTGCCGTGAGAGCTCTTATGGGAGAGTGCGGGAAGGTCTATTGCCTTATAAAACCGCAATTTGAAGCGGGCAGAGAAAAGGTCGGTAAAAAGGGTGTTGTAAGAGACCCCGAAGTTCATGCCGAAGTAATTGAAAACTTCATTGAAAACGCAAAAGCTGCAGGCTTTACCGTTTGTGGAGTTACTTTTTCGCCCATAACCGGACCTGAAGGCAATATTGAGTTTCTGGGCAATTTGTCCTGTTCCGATAAAGATGCCGGAACTGTTGATGTAAAGCAAATAGTTGAAGATGCTCACATTTCTTTAAAGGGGTAAATTTCTATGAAAAAAATCCTTTTAAACCCAAATCCCACTCGAGATATAAACCTTGAATGCACAAAGAAAGTTGCCGCATTTTTCAAAGAAAACGGTGTGGCAGTTTCGATTTCCGAAGAAGTTGAGGGTGCGGAAAGTGCAGGAGCGAAGGTTGAGCCTTTTGATGAAGCGGTAAAAGATGCCGATCTTGTGATTTCGTTTGGCGGTGACGGCACTCTTCTTGATACTGCAAGTAGGGTGTCTTCTCTTGGTATTCCGGTGCTCGGTATAAACATAGGGCGTATCGGATATATGGCGGAAATTGAATCTCACGAGATTGAATATCTGCAGCATATCCTCGATGGAGATTACAAAGTCGAAGAACGTATGATGCTTGACATTTCGGTTCGCCGTGGCAATGAGGTTGTGTTTGAGGACGTTGCTCTCAATGATGCGGTTATTTTTAAAAGCGGCGTTTCATGGACGATAGATATGGACATATATGCAGATAATATGTTTATTTCCCGATACAGCGGAGACGGTGTGATAGTTGCAACTCCCACGGGGTCCACGGCATACTCGTTGTCGGCAGGAGGTCCGATAATTGATCCTCTTGCCAGAAATATTACGATAACTCCCGTATGCACGCATGCCCTGACCGCAAAACCGATAGTGCTTTTTTATAAACGCGTAATAAATATTATCCCTCACAACAAAAAGGACAAGGCAAGTGCTGTGAGTGCAGACGGAGGTAAGGAATTTGAGCTTCTCAACGGCGATGTTCTTACCATAAAAATGTCTGATACAAAGACAAAACTCATCCATGTGAAGAACAATAATTTTTATGATGTTCTTTACACAAAGCTTTCCGATCGGAGGTTTGATTAAAATGAAAAGTAAAAGACAGTCAACACTTCTCAAGCTCATTGAACAGTATGATATTTCAACGCAGTCCGAACTCACGGAATTCCTGAACAAGGAAGGGTACAATGCAACTCAGGCAACAATTTCCCGGGACATAAAAGAACTCAGGCTTGTAAAGGCTGTGGGAGCAAACGGAAAGAGCAAATATGTTGTGTCACATTCTGCAACTGATTCGGGCTTTTCGGAGAGACTTCTCACAATTTTCAGAGAAAGTGTGTTGTCTTATGACAATGCCCAGAATATAGTTGTTATAAAAACAATGCCGGGGCTTGCATCAGCGGCGTGTTCGGCAATAGATTCAATGCAGTCTGCTGACATTGTAGGCACGCTTGCAGGAGACGATACTGCTTTCCTTGTTATGCACACAACAGCGGCGGCAAGCGAATTCTGCGAAAGACTCGGAGAAATGCTTTCTTAAAACAACGGAGTGATTTCTATGCTTAAGCTTCTTCATATCGAAAATATAGCTGTTATCGAACAATGTGATATTGAATTTAAAGACGGATTCAATGTCCTTACGGGTGAAACAGGTGCCGGTAAATCAATCATTATTGATGCAATCGGTGCTGTTTTGGGTTATCGTGCTTCTCGTGATGTAGTTCGTAACGGCACGGAAAAAGCGGCTGTGAGTGCTGTTTTTGATGTTTCTTCAAAGGAAGCAAAGATATGGCTTTCTGAAAATGGCTATGAAGGCGATACAGATGAAGTGGTAATCACCAGGGAAATCACAACAGACGGAAAAAGCAATGCACGTATAAACGGAAAACCCGTGACGGCATCGATGCTCAAAAGTTTTGGGGTTCTGCTGATAAATATATTGGGACAGCACGACAGCCAACAGCTTCTTGATCCGGATGCCCATCACGTATTTATTGATCGTTTTGCTTCAAGTGCTGAATATATTGAGTGTGAGGCGGAGTATAAAAAGGTTTTCGGCTTACTGACGGAGAGAAAAGCTGAGTATAAAAGACTTGATATAGACAAAAGTGCAAAGATACGACAGGAAGAAATGCTGAAATTCCAGATAGAAGAACTGGAAGCGGCAAATCTTTGCGAGAATGAAGATGTTGAATTGATTGCACAGCAAAAGATTATAAGAGAAAGTGCGAAAATAACGGAACGCATTTCGGAAGCTTATAATGCTTTTTGCGGATTTGAAGATTTTGCGGGAATATGTTCGCTCTTGTCATCAAGCTCAAAAGCACTTGCGGGAATATCCGATATATCCGAGAAGCTTTCCGGAATTTCAGATACGGTTTCGGAATTGTATTATTCTGCAGAAGATGTCTCCGAAGAGCTTCGCTCCATACTTGACAATCTCGATTTTTCTGAGGAAGACGCAAACCGTGTGGAGGCGCGTCTTGACACCATACATAAACTAAAGAGAAAATACGGGAATTCGGTTTCAGAAATGCTTGAGTTTCTTGATAAAATCAAAGCTGAGCTTTCGGAAATAGAATTTTCCGATGAAAGACTTGCGGTTCTTGAGAGAGAAATCAAAGAGCTTGAGGAAAAAGCATTTTCCCTTGCAGAGCGTTTGTTTGAAATCCGAAGCCTTGCGGCACGTTCTTTTGAAGAGAGAATAATGCGTGAACTTTCGGAACTTGATATGAAAAATGCAAAATTCTTTGCAAAAATAGTAAGAAACGAAGTCCTCACCGAACGCGGATTTGATAGCGTGGAGTTTTTACTCTCGGCAAATCTTGGCGAAAACGAAAAACCTCTTGACAGGATCGCATCCGGCGGCGAGCTTTCACGAATAATGCTCGCAATGAAAAACGTTCTCGATGAAAACGATTATGTAAACACCTTGATTTTCGATGAAATTGACACGGGAGTAAGTGGCAGGGCGGCACAAAAAATTGCCGAAAAACTATACAGACTTTCCGTAAAAAAGCAAGTGCTTTGCGTAACTCATTTGTCCCAGCTTTCAGCTATGGCAGATATACATTTCAAAATAGAGAAAAAGGAAAAGAACGGAAGAACATTTACTGAGGTCACACCTCTTGATAAATCGGGAAGAGCAAACGAACTTGCGAGAATCACAGGCGGAACATCAATCAGCGAAACAACCATTAAAAACGCAGAAGAAATGCTCTCTCTTGCAGAAGCTAAAAAAGTAGAAATAAGAAAATGATAAAAACAGCTACGATTCAGGGAATGAGTCGTAGCTGTTTCTGTCATATAAATGAGCTTTTTTGGCAGAATGGGTCACAAATCTTCGTTGCCTGCATTTTGCTGGAATTTCAGCGGTGTGATGTGGGTGCATCGTTTGAAAATCTTTATAAAATAACTGGTACCGGGAAAACCTACGAGGGAAGCAACGCTTTTCACCGAATATCCTTGCCTGAGAAGGGACTTTGCAGCTTCAATTCGTGTGAGAGTGATGAAATTTCCTATGGTCATTCCAACATTTTTTTTAAAATCACTTGTGAGCTTTGTGTAGCTGATAAAATGCTTCGAGGCGAGAAAATCGAGCTTTATGGGTTCTGAATAGTGCGTTTGTATATACCTTACAACTTCATCAATATATGTGTTTGTTTCGCTCCTTTTATTGCCTGAGCTGTTGGAAAAAACTTCGGATGCAAGAAGCATAAGTTCAACCACCAGAATGCGATACTCAAGAGCTGATTCTTTTGCGTCGGGAGAGTTCTCGAAACGTTCAAAGAGCATTTCCATAATTGTGAGCATACGATTGTAAGTTTTGTCTGAAAGACGGCAGATTGTCGAGTTTGACATAAACGAAGAGAATACGGTGCTGTATCCGGGAATGAAAGTGTTGAGAAAATCGGGGCGGAACATAATCTGATATCGTTCATATTTTTTATCCTGATTTATAAAAGGATTATGAAGCTGATGTGCCGCAGAAAAAATGAAACATTTTTCATTGACACGGTCAACACAGCTGTTTGAAGTGTATGTAATATCACCGGCACTTATAAGGGAAAACTCGTGATATGGGTGCGAGTGAAGTATTCGTCTGTCCTGGGGAAATCCCGTGCCGCTGTAGAAATCTATGCGGAAATCGCAGTCGAGTTTTTCGTAAATATATACTTTCAAAGACTTGCCTCCTAAAAAATACCGTATTGTTGCATTTTTGTTGTATTGTTGCTTGTATATGGATGTTAATGATATTATAATACAATTAAAGAATTGTCAAGTAGTGGTGAAATAATATGAAAAAGTTTATGAATGAAAATTTTCTTCTGGAAAACAGAACGGCGAGAATTCTCTATCACAAATATGCAAAGAAAATGCCTGTTATCGACTATCATTGTCATATATATCCTCATCAGATAGCGGAGGATAAGCACTATAATACAATATCTGATGTATGGCTCGACCGCGACCATTATAAATGGCGTGCAATGCGCACCTATGGTATACCGGAAAAGTATGTTACGGGTGATGCAAGCCCAAAGGAAAAGTTTATGAAGTGGGCGGAGGTACTTCCTTATTGTATCGGAAATCCTCTGTATCATTGGACACAGCTTGAACTCAACCGCTTTTTCGGTGTAAATGAACCTCTTTGTCCCGAAACTGCAGAGCGTATATGGAACAAGTGTAATGCTGTTCTCGCAAGAGAAGATTTCGGGGTTCGCGGTATAATAAAACACTCAAACGTTGAGATAATATGTACCACAGATGATCCGGTAGACAGTCTTGAGTTCCATGAGATACTCAAAGCTGATGAGACTTTTGATGTGACCGTTCTTCCGAGTTTTCGACCCGATAAGGCGGTCAATATCACAAGGCATGAATTCTGCGGATACATAGAAGAGCTGTCGAAGGTATCGGGAATAGAAATCAAGTGCTTCCGAGACCTTACGGATGCACTTGATAAACGCCTCGACTTTTTTATTGAGCACGGATGCCGCATAACAGACCACGCTTTGGATACCGTTGAATATGGTGATGAAGATGTGGTCGCGGCAAATGAAACTCTGCTTCGCGCTCTCCGTGGCGAGAAGCTCACTCCCGAAGAGGTGGCAGTTTATCGCACAACTCTGGTTCTTCATCTGGCAAGAAGATACTATGACAATAACATCGTTATGCAGATTCATATCGGAGCACTTCGTGATAACAACAGTCCGATGTTTGACCGTCTCGGTCCTGATATGGGCTATGACTCCATTCGTGATGACAAGGTTATGGAGCCGCTGCGAAATCTTTTAAATACCCTTGAAACAGAGAACAAGCTCCCCAAAACTGTGTTATACAGCCTTAATCCTGCACATAATGAGGCACTTATGACGCTTTCCGCCTGCTATAACGGGCATGGAGTTGAGTGCAAGATGCAGTTTGGTTGTGCGTGGTGGTTCAATGACCAGATAGATGGAATTGTTAAGCACCTGACTGCAATAGGAAACCTTGGGCTTGTATCAAAATTTATCGGTATGCTCACCGATTCACGCAGCTTTTTGAGTTATACAAGACACGAATATTTCAGACGAATAGTATGCAATCTTCTTGGCGATTGGGCAGAGCGCGGTCTTATTGTCCGTGATATAAAGCTTTTGGGCAAAATCGTTCAGGATATTTCATATAACAACACGAAAAAATATTTTTTTGAATGAGCTTGATATCACCTATTCCGGGGAGTTGTTGCGTGGAGAGTGATTCTTTCTGAATTTTGCCGGAGATGAATTTGAAAAGCTCTTAAATAAAGTGTAGTAAGTTTTGAGATCGCGATATCCCACATCAGCGGCAATCTCACTTATTGATTTATCAGTATGCGCCAATAGGCGCATACTTTGTTCTATACGGGTTTTTTGGAGATATTTCGTGAAACTGATGCCAAGTTCTTTTTTGAACTTCATACTGAGGTATGCGGGAGAATAATTAAGTGCCGCTGCAACTTCGGTGAGAGTTATGTTGTCCATATAATGAGTGTGCAGATATTTTAGGACATTATCGGAAAAACTGTTTTTTGAAACAAAATCCGGATTAAAATATATTTTCCTCGTGGTAAGAATCAAAAGCTCAATAACCATAGAGTGAATGATTTGCATATATCCCGGCTGGTGAAGTGCAAATTCATCTAAAAGCAAATTCAGGAGCTTCTTGATTCTTTTGTCTTCGTCTCTGTAAATCTTGATGGACGGGTTTTCAAGCAACAGGTCGCTGTTGAAACGAATCTGATAATTGCTTATTACTTCGAGAAAAGAGCGACAATGGGCAAGTGCAGGGTCAATAAATTCAGGAAGGAATATGCAATTTATAAGCTCAAGCTCTTTTGTTCTGGCAACATACGAATGGGCGGAATTGTAGTCCACAACAAAATAGTCACCTTCTTTTATCAAGAAGCTGTCCTCACCCCAGCTGTGTATGGCTTCGCCTTTAAGTACATATCCGAGCTCAAGATAATTGTGACTGTGAAAGTTTATTTCCTTGTTCGGGCATACATAAATTGAAAACTTATTTTCCCGAAGAAAAATATCGTGACGCGTAATCATAAAATCACCCCTAAAAATGATTTGTTTTACCCCTATATTTATTATAACATTTTTGATAGAATTAAATCAAGATAAATAATAAGAATATTAGGGGGGTGTGGATGTGTCTTTTTCGAATAACACAGGCAAATTGCAGGATGGAATAAACCATATTGAGTCAATAGAAAGGGCAGTTGCCTATATAAAAGAGCATTGTGCAGAGCCACTTACCCGTGAAGAAGTATGTAAAGTAGCCATGATGTCAAGAACCACATTCACAAAAGTATTCCACCGGATAACAGGAAAAACAATGACTGACTATATCCATACTTTGCGTGTGGATATGGCAAAACAGCTCTTTTCTGAAACTGATTTGAGCATAACCGAAGTCGGGAATTTGTGTGGCTTTGAAAGCTCAACGTATTTCGGCAGAGTTTTTAAGAAAAAAAGCGGAATGACCCCGCGTGAGTTTATCCACTACTTGAAAAAAGAGCTTTGATTCTGTGTGTGGGTAGGGGAGTTATCAGAATGAAAAATTTAGGAGTTATCAGAATGAAAAATTTATTTGATTATGAAATTTCATCCGGGGAAGGACAAGTAATTTTCAATTCCGGTACATATGTTTTGAAAGCTGAAAACAAAGGAGTAGCAGATGAACTCTCCTCATTTGCTCTTAATGCAGCTTTTGTGACAGATGAATATTTCGTTATGGAATACCGGGCTGTGGGAATAAAGAGAAGACGCATAAAGCGTGCACCTGTTGTATTCTTACTCACAGAAAATGGTGAAAGACCTCTCGTTTGCTGCGATGATCTCATATTTGACGGAAAAAGGCACCGAGTTATTGTAAAAACAGAAACAATGCCCGCATCGGGAATTCGGTTTGATTTTTGCCCTGACAGAAGAAAGACGGCTGAACTTGAAATTTGTGAAATGTATGTATGCTCAAAAAAAGAGCTTCCGCTGTGTTGTGATGAGAGTGTCAAAAAAGAAAAACAGGAGTTTTTGCCCCTTGATATATCTTCGTTGTTCAATGCTGAATTTTCAGGCGATGATGAGGATGTAATGATTGATGGCGGACGCTTTTTCTCGGAAGAGAATATTTGTTTACATTCTATTCCGTTTCAGGTCTTACCGTTGGGAAAGAATATAATCGCACCGGAAAAGGGATCTTCGGAAAACGATGAAATTATAATGAATTTCGGAGTTTCGGCAAAGCGTGGACGTTGTCGTCCGATAAGCCGTGACAGTAAAAACGAGATAAAAGTAAAAACAAAAGCAACTGAGCTGTTCTTTATTCTGAATATACGGGGAAAGAAGCATCAGCGATGCGGCTTTGCAGCAAAAAGTGCAATCGTGGGAGAACGTGCCGGTGATGTGACTATGCCTGTTTCGGTTGATGATGTTGAACGCTTTTATGTCGAAGTTGTTTATGCTGACGGAAAGAAGGATATGGCTCTTCCTCTGAATTTAAAAACAATGCGTCACAGCATAAGCGGAGATGTGGGCGTATACGGCGTGCCTTGTGACGGAAGCTTTGTCGAAAGTGTAATCTTTCACAATAAGATGCAGGATACTGAAATATGTATTGCGGCAGTAACTGTGAACAACCGAGACTCCCGATTGCTTCCCGAAATGCTCATACCGTCTTTTTGTGAAATTCGGGAAAGAAAGGTAAGCGGTGAAAGTTTCATTCGCATTGATGATTCGATATTGACCGTAAAGAGTAATGCCCTTACACTCATAGCAGATATATCAAACGGAATCAAACTCCTTGAATTAAAAAATGAATATATCCCTGCGTTATCAATATCTTCGGAGTATATGCTGAAGCTTAAGGATGAAGATGGCTCGGAGGTATCACAATTTGAGTTTCTGAATGCCGAATATGATGATTCATCCGCTTCTGTCGTCTGTAAATATAAAGAACTTGAGATAAACGTAGTTTTCGGGATTTGCGAAGAAAACGGAATCAGAATGCAATGTGTTGTGGAAAATACAGGCACAGAAAATGCCAAAGCAGGTGTGATATTTCCTGCAGTTTACGGTTTACAATATTCAAGCGATTCTGACAGTTGGTATTTCTTCCCGAAGTATCAGAATATCAACAGCAATGAAAGTACATACATCTACGAAGAATCCGCCCCGTCGTTCCCGATGCAGTTTTTTGATATATACAGTCCGTTACAGCAGGGTGGGGTGAGTTTTACAACACGAGAACGTGATTTGACTGTCAGAAAGTATGCCATCGAAAAAGAAAACGGAAAGATTTGTGCATATATTGAATATCCGCATATGTACGGGGATATTGCTCCCGGAGAAAGCTTTGTTCTCACCGAAACACATATGAATGCTCATTCGGGAGACTGGCGGAAATCATTTGAGCTTTACAGTAACTGGCTCAAAAAATGGTACAAGCCATATAAATGTCAGGATAAAAAATGGTACCGTGAAAGCTTTTGGCTTCTTGCGGAAATAACAGACTTCTTTGAAACCGATGAAATCTATTCTCTTCCGGTGTGGTATGACAAGGAAAAGAAACAATGCAGATTCAAAGAAATCCTTGAAGAACAAAAATCCATAACGGGAGTTTATCCGGATATACTTCATATGTGGTCGTGGGCATTCAAGGGTGAAGGTGCCGGGTTCACACAGCAATGGGGAAATTTCGGAACCACCGATTATGATGAATACGGTGGCGTGGACAGCTTCAGAAGAGCTCTTCATGAGGTGCGTGATATGGGGGTAAATGTATCGCTGTATCTCCATCCCACATTGCTCTCGGCACGATATCCGCAAGCAGAAAAATATTTTCCCGAATACAGGGTCATAAATTCCGAGGGGAACTTTCATTGTACGGCAGGGGATTCATATAGAATGTGCCACGCAAGTGAAGCTTGGCGTGAATATGCATTGAGCATGTATCCCAGAATTTATAAAGAGCTCGGAATTCCGCTTCTTTACGTTGACGAGTTCAGCCTTCGTGTGGAAAATCGCTGTTATAGCGATAAACACGGCCATCATGTTCCGTCAAATCTCCTGAAAACCGACCGTGACTTTATAACAAGACTGAAAAAGTCAATGCCGGAAGAGGTTGTGCTTTACGGGGAATACTATCCTGTAGACGTGAATGCCGCATATATTGATTGCAATATCTCATATTACATCATAGACTCGGTCTGCGGTCTTATTGAAAATGCGTGGCGAGGCGGTGACGGTGACGACAGACTCGGCAGAGTGTATACCGATGTTTACCGATTCGCTTTCCCCGGAATAGTTCAGCTTATTCTTCCTATGGCAATGAGAGGAATGAGCTGGCATCCACAGAAGTTTATATTTTTCAACGGTGAAGCAATATATGATTCTTTCTGGGATTGTGAAGAAAGTGAAGGTCTTGATTTCACAATAAAGGCATATAAGCTCAAGAAAAAATATGCCGATTGCTTTTCTTCAGATAATCCCGAAACGATGATAGATACACTTTCGCCGGCAATCTGTGCAAATCGCTTTCCGGGCATCAATAGGGAAGTGTACACCATATATAATCGTGCATACACAACCTACAGAGGCCCTGCACTCAGAACAGAGCATAAGGAAGGTACGGTATATTACGATGCGTGGAACGAAAAAGAGCTTGACGTAAAGCTTTGCGACGGATATGCTGAAATCAATATCGAAATCGGAGCACAGCAGATAGGTTGCATTGAGGTCAGATGCGTGTGATTAAGTGACTGAATTTGCAAAAATCATATAAAAACAGTCAAAAATCGTTAAAGATGGGTCAATCGTATGAGATTTTTGAAAAATAATGTGATATGATAAATAATGAAATAGAAATCGGGAGGTTTTTACTTATGAAAAAATTCTTAAAGAAAGCAACATCCCTTGTTGTTGCTTTTGCGATTGTCGCGGCATTCATCCCTGTATCGGGACTCAATGCATCCGCCGCAGAGGTTGGAGATACGGTTACGTTCGGAATGTCCTACGGAACTTATTATAAAACCTATGAGGATACGGAGTCCGCAGCTTTTTATAATGCTGATGTAGCTACGTTGCTCGGTGAGTATTATGAAAGTGATACCTATTGCCGTAATTGGAGAGTCTTTGCACAGTCGTGGGATAGAGAAATCGATTGGTGCGGATATACCGGTGGTAACGGGTTGTTTTACAGAGATGCTAAATCATACGGCAGTTGGTTTGCTCTTAAGGTAAAGGGTTTTGGTGCAGGTAAATATGATATTAGTGCAGTAAACTATCCTCAAAGAGGTTGTGTCTGGGGATTGTACGTGCTTGACAATAGCATCTACGGAAACGCAGATGCAGATACAATTACAAATGCAATAACAAATTATGCCACAACTTCCGGAGTACAAAAGATCGGTGAAGTAGATACATACGGTGCGGTGTCTCAGGGAACGGTTGATGCAACAGACAGCACAACACCGGCTAAGACTAACAAGGGGAGCTGGGTAGTATCCAATTTCGGCGAAGCGGCTTTTGTCGGAGATCCCGAAACAGAGCATATCCTTGTATTCCGTGCGGAGCGTGAGGGAACACTTGAAGAAGGCGATACAGCTCCGTCTCAGGGAAAATCAGAGAAATACATATCTCTTTTCGGTCTCACCTTCACCTACACAGGCGGACTTCCTGCACAGAATGAAGAGAACTTCGGCTCTTCTGCGGCTTTCTTTGAAAAAACAGAGAACGGAGATTGCAACGTATATCTCGTTTCTGCAATTGACTCTCTTGACTACATAAACGCAGGCTTTAAGGTGGCCGTTGACGGAGGAGCTTCCGAAACCATTATGACAGAGACGGTTTATCAGAAGATAACCGTTGACGGAGAAGAATATGATGCAACTGATTTCGGACTTTCGGACGGATATCTCTTCGTTGCAAAGAAAACTCTTGCAGCCTTTACAGGTCAGGATATTGACTTTAAGCCCTTTGCAACGGCGGCAAGCGGAGAGGTTGCAGGCTCAACCTACTGTGCAACACTTTCGGGAGGTAATGAATAATGAAAAATTATGTTGAACCGAAGCTTGAAGTTATAGACCTTCAGAAGGAAGATGTTATAACAACCTCGGGTAGCTTCTCAAGTCTTTTTAAAGACTCGGGGTCATATTCCTCGGACAGAGGCATGACACTTACAAGCTATAGAATTGACTAATCAATGAAACGGGCGATATGATAATGTGCACGTATCATATCGCCCTATTTTTAACCAATTTCGGGGAGAAACAGAGATGTCGATTGAAAAAATGAGGGCGAGAATTGATAACATAAATTCTGCCATGGAGTCAAACAAAGCATATTATAAAAGAATAAGAATCCGTGATTACATTTACGGTCAGGCGATTTACAACCTGGGTGATTATCCTGCAAGGGTATATCCCGATGTAACGGACTATGACCGTGAGCTTGTATCAAGTCTTGCAAAGTCGGGGGTGGGGCTTATTCAGCTTCACGAGGACTGGAATGACAATTGCAGACTTTACGGTGCAGACAAGTTTTCCTCCTCCGATCCTTCGGGACTCCGGAATTTTGTGGAGCTCTGCCACAGCCATAACATAAAGGTAATTCCTTATGTTTCTTCGGGATATATGGACGAGCGTGACCCGGATTTTCGTGAAGAATATTCTCCAAACAAGGACGACAGACTGAAATCACTTTATTATAACTACAGAAAGTGCGACCTCGGTCATCCCGGCTGGAGAAATTACATAATCGAAAAGACAAAAAAGGTTATGGATGACTACGGCTTTGACGGAATCTATAATGACTGGGGATACTCAAATTTTGACTTCTCTCTCGGTATGTGCGTGATTCCCGAAGGTGCATATGACCCGGAGCTTGAAGATGCCCTGGGCGAGATTTACAGCGAGGTAAAGCGCCGCAGAGGCGTATATAAGCTTCATTGCGACAGAAACAATGCACCACCCTGCAAGGACAGAGTTTATGATTACCTCTGGATAGGTGAAGGTGTTGCAGATTCCGTGCCGGGCAAGGGAAAGGAGCACCTTCCCTATATGGTGCCCTGTGTGGATGCGAATTTCAATAAAGAAATGACCCATGAAACATATTTCGCATATACCATTCCATTCCTGCAGTTTCCGCTTATGAAAACGGGACGTGTCATAAAAGGAGAAAACCTGAATCTTCACGGTGTCATATACTTCGGAGGAAGTGAAGAAAGGTTTTACCGTGAGGTATATGAATGGAACCTTAAAAATCCCAACGGACCATTTGTTCACAGTCTTTGGTCAACCATTCCCGAGGATACAAATGAAATTCCCGTGTGGGAAAAATATTCAAAGCTCTATAAGCCTATGGTAGAGGAAAACAGCGTTGTGTATATGGAGCTTTCCGAGTGTAGTGAGATTCTCTCACCAATCGGAGGAAGAATTGTGGCTTCAATGTTTGTAAACGAGGAAAAATACCTTGTTGTTTCAAACCTTACGGAAAAGCCCTATGAGCTTCGGCTTAAGAATAAATGGAAAAACAGAGAAAACGGATTTGTTTCCGACTGCTTCACGGTAGAAAGCGGAAAAATCCTGTTTCTTGTGATATAAAAAAGCAAAGGAGAAGAGAATATGAGGAAGATAAGCTTAAAAAGAGTATTGTCGTTTGTTCTTGCATTGTCTCTCGTTGTGGGAATGTTACCGCAATTTGAGAATGCTTTTGCGGCAGATGACGGTGTTGTGAGTTTTAGCTTCACAAAAACCGTTGCACAATACGGTGAGGAGAAAACGGATTGGAGCTACTGGACAACAGCTGATGGTGTGGCTAAAGATAATACATATGTCAATACTCGTTCATTGACAGAGTATTATAATGACGGAATAAAGGTTCGTAATTGGAAATATTTTGATGATACGATGCATAACAAGGCGAACGCTTCAAAAGCAGGTGGATATCTTTATACTGCATCGTCTACATACGCTCAGGGGCATTCCACGAACTGGAATAACTGGATTGCTTTTAAAGTAAAGGGACTTGCCACCGGAACGTATACTGTGAAAATGACTGCTGCTGATAATCGTGGTTGTGTGATCGGTATGTATATTCTTGATAACAGCGTTTATGGCAATGCAGATACCGCCACAATTACCGAGGCAACGGATGATACTTTGGGAAATGGTGTCACAAAGCTTAACGAGGTTGACCTCTGGGGAAATGCAAGCAACAACCTTACATATGATTTCGGCAATGTGAACCTTGAAGGAAATACAGAAACTGAATATATCGTTCTCTTTAAAATGGAAAGAGCCGGAGAACTTGCAAACGGTGAGACAAGTTCGGCGACAAAGAGCGAAGCAAGGCTTCATTTCAATACCCTTACTTTTGAAAAAATTGAAGCGTTAAAAGAAATTACGGCAACAAATATAAATGCAGTTGTCGGAGAGGAGATCAAGCCGGAGGGAAATCTTTCGTGGATCGGAACTTCGGGAGATGCCTGTGGTGGCGAAAAAGTAATTGAAAAAATTGAGCTCGTGGATAATGATGTCGGCGCAGTACTTGAAGGAAGTGACGGGAACTTTTACGCAGTAGCACCCGGCGAGGCAACAATAAAAGTAACAGGAAAGCTTCAGTCCGGTGAGGGTGGAAGCAAGAGTGTGGAAATTAAGGTGACCGTATCAGATAACGACAGAATTTTTGGAGGAAATATTCTTCACTTCGATTTTTCATCAACTGAAATACTGAAAAAGGAAGCTGGTGTTGCGGAATTTGAGTATGCAAATGCCGGCAAAACCGCAATTTTTTCAGACTCTCTTGACTATTATTTCAAGTCAGAGGACGGAGCTTATGCCCGTAACTGGAAATATTTTGACCGGACTCTTCCCAACAGACCGTGGACAACCGGTGCAAACGGCACGTATTTCGATGGAGGAAGCTATGGTAACTGGGCTGCATTCAAGGTGATGGGAATTCCCGGTGGTGCATACAACGTAGCTTTAAACAAGCCGGCAAACAATGCAAAGGGATGCGTGTGGAGTTTGTACGTCCTTGACGGTACACTCTATGGCATGGCAGATGCAGAAGCAATAACCGCAGCACTCGATACAATGTCGGAGGGTGTACAGAAGGTAGGCGAGGTTGACACATACGCAAGCCTTGAGAGTGAGCTTGTATTCGGGGTTGCGGATTTTGAAGGAAATGAAGATACCGAACACATTCTCGTTTTCCGTGCAGTACGTGAGGGAATTGTAGACGAGGGAGAAACAAAGCCATCAAACAACTCAGGCAGGTTTATCTCTATAACGGGAATTACCCTTGATGGAACTTATGTCGAGAGTGTTGATACAACTATTGAATATACGCAACTTGGAGTAGGCGAGGAGACAAAGGTAATCTCTACAACCGGAAAGAAAAACAGCGGTGAGATTATCTCTGATATGTCAGAGGTCGGATATGTCAATTACGAGATAGTTCAAGGAAACGAAGTTGCGGAAATAGGCAAGGACGGAAAGAGCATTATCACGAAAAAACAAGGCATTGCCGTTATTGAGACAACTGTAATTGCTGATGGATTGATTATAACCGATAGAGATACCATTGAGGTTGATGAAAAATTCAGCATTGAGAGTGTTTACGTAAAGGGTGTGAAAACTGCATATCTCGGAAAGCGTTTCCGCCTTGTTCCCGTTATAAAAATGGGTGACGGAAGTGAAGTTGTTCCTGCGGATGCTGTGATAAGCTATATAGTTGATGATGCCGATGCAGGTATAGTTTCAGCCGACGGCGATGTGCTTGTTGCAGGAAATATTGTGGGAGAAGCTGATGTGCGCATCAGCGTACAAAGTCGCGGCAAGTCGGCTGAAAGCGATAAGTTTACCGTCAAAGTAACAGATGAAATTGAACCCCTTTCGGGGGAATTGCTTGAGCTTTTGCTTGCAGAGCTTGCTTTTGAAGGCAAAGAGGATGAATGCAAGGCGATCAAATTCAATGTTCCCGAAAAGGGCAGATACCAGCTTACGCTTTCCGCTGAGTTTGGCAAAAATTCAGGCATTGTTGATTTATATGCAATTCCATACAGCGAGGATGCCATGAAGAATCCCGAAAGATATCTTTTCGGTGCGTATAAGCTTGATGAAGCTGATTTGTTCAATACAACTACCGCAACTGAAGAAATTATGCTTGAGGATGCAGTTTTTGATGAAGCGGGAGAGTATTTGCTTGTAGCGAATATTGCAGGTAAAAACAGTTCGGGCGGAGGCTATGCCGCAAAGCTTCAAAAGCTTGTCCTCGACGGTGTGTCGGTTATTTCAAACGTTGTTACAGAGGTATACTCACCTCGCCTCGGTCCGGGAGAAGAAACAGAGCTTAATATTTTTGCACACCTTTCAAACGGAACCTTGATTACGATGGATGAGGCAAGCATTGCTTTTGAATATAACGAGGAAGAAATTACGGCAGATGCTGAAAAGCTCACGGTAAAAGCAAGTGAAGAATACACAGAACCGAAAAGCTGTGAGTTTACCGTAACGGTCACATACAAAGGTCATAGCGCACAAACAATTGCGGCTGTTAAGGTTGACGAGCTGTATGGCGTAAACCCGAACAAAACCGCACTTCTGTATGGCGATGATGTGGTGTCTGTCGGAAACAATCTGAACCTTAAGCCTGCGCTTGAACTTAACAATCAGTCTGTAGTTGAGACAATAGGCTGTGAGGTTGAGTATGTTGTCGAGAATAACGAAGAAGGCGTACTCTCGCTTCTTGAAAACAACACGGTTGTGAAGGCAGTAAAAGCCGGTGAAGCAACTGTTTATGCAAAGGTTGTTTTCCGAGGAAGGGAATATACAACCGAAAAGAAGGTGATCACGGTTGTGGCGGATGCACTTTCTTCTGCAAACATAGACATAAACTTCACCAAGGGCGGACACGCAGGTGACGGCTTTACAACTGTGGATACTGTTTTGGGCTACACCTCCGGCAGAAACTGGGTGTATGATTCCGTTGCGGGAAAAAGCACGGTCTATTCAATGAGTATGAATGATACTTACGCTCAGATAGTATTTGATCCGACAGTCGAGAATAAATATCTTGCACTTCGCCTGAAGGTGCCGAGTGCGGGTGTATATAACATAACTGCATTTTCAAATTGGTGCAGAAAGCGTGCCGGACGTTGGGATATGTATATATTTCCAGTAACAAATGAAACATCTGCAGACCTTCCGGCGCAGCTTATCGAAAAAAACTTCGTCGGCTATATGGACTTCTATAAAGATTCCAACGGTGAACCCGGTGAGATTTTAAATGTAGCTGAAAACTATGCATTCACAGGCGGCGGAGAATATTACGTTGTGCTCAGTCTTGCAAACGGAATTTCGGCAGGAAGTGCAGGAATAAGGACTGAACGTGGCGACACCGTTTACCCCACATATATTTCTTTTACAAATGTGAAAGCTATGGATACCGTGACGCTGACTGCAGAAAAACAGACACTTGATATCGGTGAAAATACGGCTGTGGCGATAAAAATGTATAACGGAAGCGGCGATGAGCTTTCCGAATCACCGGAGAGCGTTATATATCGCACAAGCGACAATTCGGTTGCAACAGTTGATATAAACGGCAGAGTTACCGCTATATCCGAAGGCAAAACAACAATACGCGCAATTGTTTCATACGGAGGAGTTATTAAAACAACAAGTGTTGAGATTTCGGTTGAAGACTCATCGGAGATTCTCGGAATAACGCTTTCGGCGGAAAACGAAATCTATATTTACGGAAGCACCCCTCTTTCGGCAGTTGCTCAAATGGAAAGCGAAAATCTTATTGACATTCCGTATGAATATATAGAGTGGACGCTTTCTGATAATACCGTTGCAGAAATATCCGAAGAGGATAAGATGCTTGTGGGCAAAAGCCTCGGCACGGTGACTGTCAGCGCAAAGATCAAAGAAGGATATAAACCCGGTGCCGAAGAGAAGATTATCGAACCCATAACGCTTGAAGTGGTGTGGGATGCAACGATTGATCCTGCAATCTATACCATAGAAGAAAGGGAAAACGTCAAAAAGAATGCAGAACGTTACTCCTGGGTGCGTGATAAAGTTAAATCCACAACCGGAACGGCAGATGACTTTTTGGAAAATTTTGATAAGATATACTCCCTTGCAATCCCTGAAGGTGTTCCGCGTACATATCATGTAGGGCACAAGTATGACCCACAATGCTACAACTGCCGTTACTGCGGCAAAAACCTGGGCTCTATTTACAGTTGGGATACATCCCCTGTTTCAAAACCGTGGAAGATACAGTGCCCGGAATGTAAACGCGTTTTTCCGTCAAACGATTTTGCTTCCTTCTATGAGCTTGGTGTTTCAGAGAATGGCTTGCAATGGAACTATGCAGATGCTTTGCAAAAACACCATGAAATGTTTGTTTGTGAAAGCGTCAAAGCAGGAAATGCTTGTACCTGTGTACGTCCCATCGATTCAGCTCCCGTACCGGGAAGCTCTCAATGGATGGCAAATGACCCGAGAAATGATGCGTGGTATGAGTTCTATGGTTACAACGTAAATGGTGGATATCTGACTAACGACCTTTACAAGGAAATGGATGAAAAGCTCGGCGTTACAGGTTGGGGTGTTGATGACGGCTTCGGTTATCGTCAGCCGTATGTATCAGACCCGAATCTTCCCGGATACGACAAGAGCTATTATGAGGACGAAAACGGCTATGCACGCTATGTTTATGGCTCAAGAATGCATCTGAATGCACCTATTCAGCATATGTATGTCGGATATTATCTGCACGAAGGCGTGTGGTTTGCTGCCGGTGGCGGAGATGCTGCAAAAGAGCTTCGCGACGCACTTACCGCTTTCCGCGATGCCTTCCTGTATACAGGCGAGGCAAAGTACGGACGTGCCGGTGCCATTCTTCTTGATCGCATTGCAGATATCTACCCGGGATTTGACTGGTATCAATGGGCATCGTGGCGTGGAGATTCATACAGAGGAACGATAATTGACCCGGTCTGGGGACATCATCTTGCAGAACTCTTTGCATCCTCCTATGATGCATTTCTTCCGATCTATAATGACAGACAGGTTATAGATACTCTCTCAAAAAGAGCACTTTATAAGGCCGATGAGAACGGAAACTATGTATTAGATGAAAATGGTGAAAAAATCCCGACTAACCTTAAAGATACTCCTGGTGCTGTAAGACTCAATGCCGAGGATGGCATCTGTCGTGAGAGTTTCAGGGCTGTCAAAGCAGCTAAGATTGTGGGTAATTTTGGTGTTCGCCATAAGACTGTCATTACGGCAGCTCTTGCTCTTAACAAGATGCCGGAAACCGGTGAAATGCTTGACTGGCTGATGAAATATGGTGAGGAGTATTCTACCGGAGAATATAAGGGGGATATTGAGGGCGGTAATGTTGCGCGAGATCTTATCAACAGAGTTGACCGAGACGGACATGGCGATGAAAACTCACCCCACTATAACTATACCTGGTGGAATAACCTTATGGAACCTGCAGATATGCTTGCCGGCTATGAAAAGCATTCAGCTGTGGACCTTTTTGAGAATCCGAAGTTCCTTAAAATGATTACTGCACAGCTTGAATTAACACTCGGCGGTTACTATACTCCGGCAATCGGAGATACGCTGGCTACGGCAAGTACAGGTTTCTCTGCAGACCTTTCATCCCTTCTTGTTGCGTATAAGCACACGGGAGATCGCAAGCTCGCTCAGATGATATGGCTTATGAATGAACTTCAGAATGACGGCGATATTGAAAAGCTTCGCGGCTCGATCTTTGATGAGGATGCAGAAAAAGCAGTCCGTGATATAGAAGCTGTAATTGATGAAGACGGCATGCTTTCCCTCGACAGCGAAATGAAGACGGGCTGGGGCTTTACGGCACTTCGTGCCGGCGCAAATTATGATTCGGCAAGTGAATCTACAAAAACCGAAAATACACGAGATTTTGCCGTTTATTTTGGTGGAACGAGTGGACATGGACATTTTGGTGCGTTGGATCTTATGATTTCTGCATTCGGGCTGAATTTAGCTCCTGACCTTGGTTATCCGGCAAGAACGGGTAATGATCCAAACAGATATCAATGGGTGACGACTACGATTTCCCATAATACAGTTGTTGTGAATGAAGAACAGCAGATGTCAACAGGAGTTGCAGGAACTCCGCATCACTTTGACGATGTGGGAAAGGTTAAGCTTCTTGATGTAAGTGCAGATGTGTATACAGAGACAAACGAATACCGCAGAGCCGTTATAATGATAGAGGCAAATGATGATGTTTCATATGCGGTTGACTTTTTCCACGTAAACGGCGGAGACGATCATCTCTATAGCTTCCACAGTCAGTCTGATGAGATTGTTTACACCGAGGGATTAGGTGACGTATATTCTTATCCCACATACGCACGTGAGGACGGAACTCTTGTCGGTACATACGCAGGTCCGGATGTGGTATACGGCGATGATCCGGGAGGAAATGCGCCGATTAACGTATATCCACTCGGTTACACATGGCTTAAGAATGTACGGAAATATAATTCTCCCGAAAAGGATTTCGCCGTTGAGTTTAAGGTTAAGGATTGGAGAAAGGTTCTTGACAGCAACAAAGATTTAAGATTGCGTCTTACCATGGTAAATGATGAGCCGATGGAAGAGGTCTCTTTTGTAACCGGCGAAGCTCCGCAGACAGAAGGAAACAAAGAAATCGGAGAGCTTGAATACTTGCTTGTACGCAATGAGGGCAAAAATCTCGACACAACCTTCACCACTGTTTTTGAACCGTATGAAGCAAACAAAAAATATATTGCGGATATTTGCAAGGTGTCAATGAGCCGAGACGAAAATGCACGTCCGGGATTATATGACTCATATTCAGCAGTAAAGGTTACGCATACGAATGGCAGGGTTGACTACGTTATGTATTCAACAAACAATGCAGTTGATTATGTGATAAAAGACGGTGATGTCGAAATCGATTTTCGTGGCTTTGCAGGTGTTATCACTATTGGAAAGGATAAAGACGGAAAGAATGAAGTTGTATACTCATATCTCAACGACGGTGAAGTTTTAAAGCTTGCGGAAGAAGCAGAAAGTGAAAATGTAAGACTTCCGGCGTATACCGGTGAGGTTGTAAGCTTCACAACTGACTTTACAACCGAAAACTTTATCACTATTGCATTTGATGAAGGGCAGAATCCTGCACCGGATGATCTTCAGGGAAGATATGTATACATCGACAATTCCGGAGAGGAAAACGGAGTGTACAGGATTGAAAGTGCAAGAGAGGTTGCAGACGGAATAGAAGTTTCTCTTGGAAATGTTTCGCTGATACAGCGATATGTTGATGAGAAGGATATAGAGTCCGGATATGTATATAACATTAAGATCGGAGAAAGCTTCAGAATCCCGGTTTCATACAAGTATGACCTGTCACCGGTTGTTGAGCAGGTAGAGGATGTAACAGCATCGGCAGGAAGCTCAGTTACGATTGCTTTTAATGCAACAAGTCCGAATGGCAAGTCGCTTACATTCGATAAATCAAAGCTTCCTCGTGGAATGAGCATTGATGAGGAAAGTCAGACACTTACCTGGAAGCCTACATCCTCTCAGGTAGGAGAAAATCACGTTGCACTTACTGTCTTTGACGGAGTTCTTGAAACCACAATGCACTTTACAGTCACGGTCTACGGTTCAACCGGCGGAAACATCGGAGGCGGTGGTGCTGGTGGCGGCACATCCGGCGGAACAACAACTCCCACCGAGCCTTCAACACCCACAACACCGGATGGCGGAGAAACTGAAAATGTTCGCTTCACCGACCTCGGAAATCACGCCTGGGCGGCGGATGCAATAAACGCACTTGCGGATAATGGGATAGTAAAGGGAACAAGTGCAACCACATATTCACCGGCGGCAAATATAACAAGAGCAGACTTTGCGATTCTCTTGGTAAGAGCTTTTGAAAAGGAATCGGACAACACCGAAAACTTCTCCGACGTAAGTGAGTCCGACTACTTCGCGCGTGAGCTTGCAATAGCCCGAAATACGGGACTTGTCGGCGGAATCGGTGATAATAAGTTCGCACCACGTGATAACATCAAGCGATGCGATATGATGCTTATGGTTTACCGGGTAGTCAAGGACAAATTTGTAGGGGCGGATATCATCCGCCCGGAATATCCGGATTTCGACTCCGTCCCCGATTACGCGAAAGAAGCAGTATCGGTACTTATCTCCGAAGGCCTCGTAAACGGTAAGAACGGAAAAATCGCACCTCATGACTTTACAACAAGAGCAGAGGTGGCAGTTCTTCTTCAGCGTGTCCTTGAATTTGTGGCAGAAAAATAAAACAAATGCGGAGAGAAACACTCTCCGCATTTTGCGAAAGGAAAAACGTATATGAAACTTGTTTTTTGTGCCGATATGGCAGTAACGGGAGCGAATGAAGCTCTCTTTATAAAAGGCGATGTTGAAACGGTAACGGACAAAGGAATACTTGACTACCTCAGGAGCTTTGACTATCGCATAATTAATGTGGAAATGGCACTTACCGACACAAATGAGCCGATTGTCAAGTGCGGCCCAAATATAAAGGCATCAAAGGCGGCAATAAAGGGTGTAAAAGCCTTTGACCCATCCCTTGCACTTCTTTCAAACAACCACGTCCTTGATTTTGGCGAAGCGGGCTTTAATGATACTATGGATGTTCTCCGCGCAAGCAAAATCCCCTTTATCGGCGGCGGAAAGAATCTTGCTGAAGCAAAAATTCCCTATATATTCGAGAAAGACGGCAAGAAGGTGGGAATATATAACTGCGGTGAGCACGAATTCACAATCGCTACGGAAACTTCAGGCGGAGCAAACCCCTATGACCCCCTTGAAAGCTTTGACCATATAAGTGACTTGAAGAGTAAGTGCGACTATGTGGTGGTAATATACCACGGCGGTAAGGAGCATTACCGTTACCCCTCTCCCGAAGTGCAGAAGCGTTGCCGCAAAATGATTGACAAGGGTGCCGATGCGGTTATCTGTCAGCACAGCCATTGCATCGGTTGTTTTGAGGACTACAAATGTGGTAAAATAATCTATGGTCAGGGCAATTTTGTGTTTGTTGAAAACCTGAATGAAGAGGCATGGAAAACCTCCCTTATCGTAGGAGTTACCGTGGAGGATGGTCTTTCCTTTGAATATTATCCCATATGTATGAGTGAAGTCGGTGCAAGAAGTGCCACAAAGGAAGAGTCGGAGGAGATTTTAGGAAACTTCTTTAAGAGAAGCGAGGAAATCAAAACCCCTGGAGTCATTGGGCAAAAGTATGCGGATTTTGCCGCAACGATGATTGAAGGGTATCTTCGCAAAATGCAAAGAGTGTATAATAAAGATGATGGTTATGATATGGAAATGATAACCGCAATGTATAACTACTTCACCTGCGAAGCACATCTTGAAGTGGTGGCAGAAGGTCTCAAAAACATTTTCAGGAACGAAAAGCCCTACTGGAACTATAAAGACGGAGAAATTGCATTTAAATTGTAAAGGAGATTTTGAAATGGACATCAGTGCTTTTTTGCCGAAGGAAAACGAGCTTCCTCTTGATAAGCTCATAGACGGAGGTGGACTTACCAAGATATTCAGACGAATTGCCTGCATCGGAGACAGCCTTTCCTCCGGTGAGTTTGAGTCATATAACGATGACAGAGGAAACGGCTACCACGATTTTTATGAATATTCCTGGGGGCAGTATATAGCAAGGGAGGCGGGAATCACCGTATATAACTTCTCACGCGGCGGAATGACGGCGAGTGAGTATATGGAGTCCTTTGCAAAGTACAACGGTTACTGGAAGGATGATAAGCTTTGTCAGGCGTACATAATTGCCCTTGGGGTAAATGACCTTCTCGGACAGAAGCAGGAATTGGGTAAGGTTTCCGATTTTGAAGTAAGAGACAGCAATACCTTTGCCGCAAACTACGGAAGACTCATAAGACAGATTAAGATAATTCAGCCCAATGCAAAGCTTTTCCTTATGACAATGCCGAGAGACGAGGATGAAGAGTCAAACAGAATAAAAGCTGAGCATGCAAAGCTTCTTTATGATTTTGCGGAGAGATTTGAGAATACATATGTTCTCGATTTCTATAAATATGCCTGCTCCTATGATGAAGAGTTCAGAAAACGCTTTTTCCTTGGCGGACATATGAATGCCTCGGGATATATTCTCACGGCAAAGATGGTTATGTCATATATAGACTATATCATACGACATAACCACGATGATTTTGTCCAGGTTCCTTTCCTTGACAAGCCATATTATCACAAAAACTACAAGAGATAGCTTTCGGGGGATTTGTTATGGATTTCAGAAACATACCTGCAATCAGTCATCCGGCATATGTTTGGCAATGGAACAGCCATATTACAAAAGAGGGAATAAAAAAACAGATAGACGAGATGCATGATTGCGGCATACGTGCTTTCTATATCCTTGGTGAGCCGGCAAATTTCAGACCTACGAAGAGGAGAACGCATCTTTCTCCCGAATATCTTTCCGATGAATATCTTGAGCTTGTGTATTATGCATATAAAGTGGCAAAGAAAAAGGGAATGTATACCTGGCTGTATAACGAGGGTGGTTTTCCGTCGGGTATGGCTTGCGGAAAGATAAGAGAAAAGTATCCTCACCTTGCAATGAAGAATCTTGTACGTTGTGAATCCGATTCCGGTGATGTGGAGTATGCCCCACGGGATTGCTGTGATGATTATACAAGAATCCGCACGGATATTGCAAAGAGAGAGACAACGGATGAATTTATAAAGCTTACCCACGAAGCCTATAAAAGGGTTTTCGGCGATGCGTTAGGAGGTGACGTCACTCTTATGTTTGATGATGAGTCAAACATGGGAAGCTGGACGGATGGTCTTGATGAGATGTTTGAGGAAAAATACGGATACAGCCTTCAACCTTATTTTGCCCTTGTTGCGGGAGACAAAATTCCCGAAAAGGAAGACGAATACCGTGCGATGAGTGATTATACAATGCTCTGCGGAGACCTTGTCCGTAATAACTATTTTATCCCGATGAAGGAATGGCTCAATAAAAACAATATGCTTTCAACAGGGCATCTTGATCTTGACAATCAGACAGAAGGCTGCAGGATAATGCGTTATGGTAATGTTATGGCAACTCTCCGTGCCTTTGATGCACCGGGCGTTGACGTTATATGGAGTCAGATAGATTATCCTGAAAACGGCGTTTCCTGCCCGGACGGTATGGACTTCTGGGTAAGATGTGCCTCTGCCGCAGCAAGACAGCAAGGCAAAACTCTCTGCACAAGCGAAACCTTTGCGGTTTTCGGAAGCCACGTGACCCCCGAGCTTATGCGATATATAATAAACTTTCAGGCAATCCGAGGAATTAACCGATTTAATTTCGGAGTGCTTTCCTATGACAGAGAGAGCATTCTGTGCAATCAGTACCGCCCGAATTTCATAAAAGAAAATCCCGGTATGGATATGCTTTCGGAGATAAACGACTACACGGCAAGACTTTCGTATATCCTTGAAAAGGGAAAGGCCGAAGTTCATTCTGCCCTCTATTATCCATGCCGCACCGTATGTGCAGGTGGAGAAATGGGAAGTGCCGCAGCACGTGCCTTTGAGGATATGGGACACTACCTTGAAAAATTGGGGGTTGTGTTCGATGTAATTGACGAAGACTTTGCGGAAAAGGCAGAGTGGAAAGACGGTATGCTTTGCAATGGGCACGTTTCATATAAGAATATTTTTGTGCCGGAAGCACCCTTGGAGAAAAAAGAGATAATGGAAAAGCTCTCGGGTGCAAAATGTGATGTTTCTCCTTGCGTTGTCCGTAAAAACCCACGCCTTCAGGCAAGAAAGCTCATTTTTGATGATAGTGTTATGTATCTCGTTTGCAACACATCGGGTGATGGCATCAGCGAGCAGATTTCCTTTGAGGGCGAGGGATATGTGTATAAGCTTGATTTATACAGCGGTGAATATCTCGAAACAGATTATACAAAGGAAAATGGCATCATAACAACGGAAACAAAACTTTTAAGAGGCGAAATTGAAGTATTCTGCATCCTCAAAGCACCTGTTGAGGCAAAGAAGCAAACAGTTCTTGAAAAAATTTCCGATATCACCGAAATAAAGGCAAAGAAAGTGCGTGAGTTTTCCTTTGGTGATAAGGGAATAGTTAATGTATATATTGAAGAGGAGACGGCAACTCCCTGGAATATAGACTTTTCCGGAGAGGCAGAGTATACTTTCACCTTGCCTGATATTGGAGAAGCTTCTGATATAGTTCTTGATATGGGCGAGGTAAGATTCTTTGCACGTGTATACGTAAATGGAAAGGCCGTGGCGGAAAAAACGATGCCTCATTACAGAGTGAAGCTCTGTAATGTAAAAGAAGGGGACGAGGTTAAAGTCCTTGTTGCCAACACTTCGTCAAACGTCTGTGCAATTACAGACTATTTTGACAGACAGGACATAAGTGATGTAGGACCCTACAACGAAAAAATGCTGGAATATGAGAAAAAGTGCACCGTAGCCGGAGGACTTTTGGGACCGATATGCCTGTTCACGGAAAAAGAGCAAAATTAAAGTGATGTCACGAAAAAAAGACTTGTACTATGCGGATAAACTATATCCACGGTGTACAAGTCTTTTTTACATATTGAGTTGAGTTAAACAGACATTATTTTTGAAGTGACATACATATCCTCCTGTATGTCCTTTTTCATATCAAGGGCTTCGTTTATATCAATGTCACAGATGTTGTTGTCAATCGAGCAAACAACTCTGTTGGTTTTGCCGTCCATAAGTGTGCGGACTGCATATTCACCGAAACGGCTTGCCATAACTCTGTCACGGGCGGTGGGGCTTCCTCCGCGCTGGATATGACCGAGAATGGTAAGTCGGGTATCAATGCCGGTTTCTTCAATGATTCTGTTTGTAATATCTATTGAGTTACCCACTCCCTCGGCTTGTATTATGATAAAGTGTGAACGTTTGTTTATCCGTCCTGCACGGATTTTTTCAACGATGTCTCGTTGGAAATTAAAGGGTTTTTCGGGAACGAGAACTGCCTGCGCTCCACAGGCAATGGCTACATTGAGTGCAAGATGACCTGCGTTTCTGCCCATAACCTCTACCACAGAGCAACGTTCGTGTGATTGCATTGTGTCACGAAGCTTGTCAATGGCATCCAGTGCAGTATTGCAGGCAGTATCGAAGCCGATGCTATATTCTGTGGAAGAAATGTCATTGTCGATTGTGGCAGGCACTCCGATGGTGTGGACTCCGTTTGCGGCAAGGTCTCTTGCGCCTCTGAATGTTCCGTCACCACCAATTGTGACAATGCCGTCTATTCCGAGATATTTGCAAGTGTTGACCCCTTTTTTTATACCATCATCGGTCATAAATTCGGGACATCTTGCGGTATAGAGCATTGTGCCACCCTTGGATATTATTCCGTTTACGCTTCTTGCATTGAGCTCAACCACATCTCCGTTTATCAGACCATTATACCCACGGCGAATGCCGAGGCAGGTAATACCGTGATAAGCGGCGGTACGGGCGACTGCACGTATGGCGGCATTCATACCGGGCGCATCTCCTCCACTTGTAAGAACACCTATTGTTTTGATATCAGACATTATAAATCAACCTCTCGAAAATTGGCTTGTTATTATTATAGCATTCTTTAAGTAAAAGTAAAACAAATCAATCGAGCTTTTTTAGAACTACATTTTCAGCCCCCAACATCTCACGGAGACGGGTGAGAACGATAGCTTCGTTTGAGATATGTGTGCGGACACGTTTTTTTGTATCCTCATAATAAAAAATTGTTTCAAGCTTTCCCGGAAAAGCATTTGCAACAGCTTTTGCGGCTTTTGCATTGTAACTGTCTTCGGAAGGAAGCTTTAAGTAAAGCTTTTCATTGGGAGAATCATCGGCTCCGATATGTTCATACTCGGAAATGGCGTGGAATTCGTCGCATATAATCTGCGGCGCAGAATCCTCTCGTGTGCTGATTCTGCCGTGGACAACGACTATCTGACCATCTGTTATGAGATTCTGATGCTTTTCAAGAGTTTTTGGGAAAACGATTCCTTCAATCGAAGCCGCCGTTCCTTCAAGAACAACATAAGCCATCATCGAATTGCTTTTTGTTGTTTTAAGCCGTGGGGAAGATATACAGGCTGCAAGCTTTATGTTGTCTCCGTCAAAATGCTTATCGGAATTCAATGCATCGGAAACTGTTTCGGTGTTGAGCTTTTTGAAAAGGGCAGAGTAATCATCAAGGGGATGTCCTGACAAATATAATCCGAGAGTTTCTTTTTCAAAGGCGAGAATGGTCTTCTTCGGAAATTCGGAAATTTTAGGGAGAAGATCATCTTCTCTTTTTTGCTCAGTTTCATTTCCTATTGAGAAAAGATCGAACTGTCCTTCAATGGTTTTGCTTTTTGTATAGGAAATTCCGTTGAGAATGCTCTCGTATACCTGCAAAAGTTGTGCACGGTTTGCACCGGTACTGTCAAAAGCTCCGCATTTTATGAGATTTTCAAGAGCACGGCGGTTAAGTTCGCGATATTGCATTCTGTTGCAAAAATCTCTGATTGACTTGAAGTCTCCGCCTGTTTTTCGCTCCTCCATAAGTGTTTTTACAAAATTACGTCCAACGTTCTTTACTGCGGCAAGTCCGAAACGGATATTTTCTCCGCTTACGGTGAATGTATCAATGGATTCATTTATATCCGGGGGAAGAACTTTGATTTTCATTTCGCGGCAAAGCTCAAAATAGCCGGCAAGCTTGTCGGTAAAGTCAAGAACCGATGTGAGAAGTGCCGCCATATACTCACGTGGGTGATGGAACTTCATATACGCAGTCTGGTAGGACAAAACTGCATATGAAGCGGCGTGGGCTTTGTTAAAGGCATAGTTTGCAAAGGCAACAATATCATCAAAAATCTTATTTGCAACCTCTTCGGATATGCCATTTTTCATAGCTCCGGGAATGTTGTCTTCTTCGTTTCCGTAAATGAAGTTTTTGCGTTCACGGAGAAGATCCTTTTCTTTCTTCTTGGAGATTGCACGGCGTACCATATCGGCTCGACCGAGAGAAAAGCCTGCAACTTTACGGAAGATATCCATAACCTGCTCCTGATAAACGATGCAACCATAGGTGACTTCGAGAATATCTTTGAGCATGGGATGCAGATAAGTTATGTTTTCGGGGTTGTTTTTACAACTGATATAGTGGGGGATAGAGTCCATAGGCCCCGGTCTGTAAAGTGCAACGATAGCCGTAATATCTTCTATTGATTGAGGCTTCATTCCGACGACAACCGAGGTCATCCCCTGACTTTCAAGCTGGAAAACACCTGCAGTATGTCCGAGCCCAAGCTCTTTGAAGGTGAGTTCATCGTCATCCGGAATGTCAGATAAAGAAAATTCCGGAGTGTGCTTTCTTACAAGAGTTTCGGCATCGTGCAAAACGGTAAGGTTGCGAAGCCCCAAAAAGTCCATCTTGAGAAGTCCCAATTCCTCAAGGGTAACCATAGTAAATTGCGTTACTGTTGCTTCGTCGTTTTTTGCGAGAGGAACATAGGAAGAAACTTCGTTCTTTGTTATAACCACACCTGCAGCATGGGTTGATGCGTGGCGTGGAAGTCCTTCAATTTCAATCGCCGTGTCAATGAGATTCTTATATCTTTCATCGGAAGTATAAAAATCATGGAAGGTTTTTGAAATGTCCAGCGCCTTTTTGAGTGTCATATGGAGCTCGTTGGGGACGTTTTTTGCAATAGTATCAGCTTCGCTGTAAGGAAGGTCAAGAACTCTTGCAACATCGCGGATAGAACCGCGGGCAGCCATTGTTCCGAAGGTGACTATCTGTGCAACTCTGTCTTTGCCATACTTTCGGTTAACATAGTCAATGACTTCCTGACGTCTTTCATAGCAGAAATCAACGTCAATATCGGGCATACTGATGCGCTCGGGGTTCAGGAAACGTTCAAAGTACAAATTATATTTCATCGGGTCAATGTTTGTTATGCCGAGGCAATAGGAAACTATACTTCCTGCGGCGCTTCCTCTGCCGGGACCTACGGGAATGTCCTGACTGCGTGCATAATTTATGAAATCCCATACTATGAGAAAATAATCCACATAGCCCATATGCGTAATCATATCAAGCTCATATTTCAGCCTGTCCTTATATGACTCGGGGGCATCGGGGTATCTCCGTGCAAAACCATCGTAGGCAAGCGTGGTGAGATATTCAAGTGAATCTTTGTATTCCTTCGGTGTGTCATATTCAGGTAAGTGATGATGTCCGAATTCAAAATCAAGATTGCACATATCTGCAATTTTAACGGTATTTTCAAGAGCTTCGGGATGTGAAGGAAAAAGGCTTAACATCTCTTCTTGGCTTTTGATATAAAATTCTTCCGTTGCAAACTTCATTCTGTTGGTATCGCTCACGGATTTGTTCATCTGAATGCACATAAGAACATCCTGAATATATGAATCCTTGCGAGTGACATAGTGAACGTCATTCGTTGCAACGAGGGGGATTCCGGTGGCTTCGGAAATTTTGATTATTTCACGGTTGACTTCTTTTTGTTCTTCAATGCCATGATCCTGGATTTCGAGATAAAAATTGTCTTTTCCGAAAATAGAATTAAGGTTAAGGGCGTATTCCTTTGCCTCGTCAACATTTCCCTGTAAAATGAGTCGTGGAATCGTTCCTGCAATACAAGCGGAAAGGCAAACAAGTCCTTCCGAATGCTTTTTCAATATTTCAAGATCAATTCGGGGTTTTACGTAAAATCCATCTGTAAAGGAAGCACTAACAAGATGTATGAGATTTTTATATCCAACTTCGTTTTTACACAAAAGAACAAGATGGGCAGGCTCACGATCCAACCCCGCTTCTTTGTCGAACATTGAACGGGGAGCAACGTAAACCTCACATCCGATTATAGGCTTTATGCCTGCTGCCTTTGCGGCACGATAGAAATCAATAACGCCATACATAACTCCGTGGTCGGTTATGGCAATGGCAGGTTGACCGAGCTCTTTTGCACGTTCACAAGCACGGCTTATGCGACAAGCTCCGTCAAGAAGACTGTATTCACTGTGTAAATGAAGATGGACAAAGGCACTCATTTGTCTTCAGTTTCCTTTCGTTTTAGGATATCTTCTGCTATTTTCAGTAATTTGTTTAATCTGTGATTAAGCCCGGATTTGCTTATTTTGCCGTCGGTGAGTCGTGCAAGCTCGGAAAGTGACATTTCGGGATTCTGCAGTCGTAATTCTGCAGCATCTTTCAGCTGCGAAGTCAGAGATTCAAGACCATCATGCTCTGAAATCAGTTTGATGGCGTTCATCTGTGCTTTTGCGGCATCGGCGGTTTTGGAAAGGTTTGCCATCTCGCAATTGACCTGGCGGTTGACCTGATTTCTTACGTCCTTTATGAGTTTTGTCTGCATTAGCTCCAGGGCGGAAAGAGGTGCTCCTATGCGTGTGAGAAAATCCTCTATGTTTCCGCTTTCTTTGAAGTATATTATATTGTTTGATTTGCGGAATGCGAGTTTGGCAGAGAGATTGAGATCGAGAAGAAGCGAAATCAATTCTCTGCTCAGGGTATTGTGTGAAGTGACAAGTTCAAGATGATATGCCGATTCCGGATCGATAACAGAACCTCCGGTTAGAAAAGCACCGCGACAAAACGCCGCACGAGTTTCATCGCTTTCAACCAGAGCTGCATTCAATCTGATGGATACTTTCGGATCTATTCCGAAAGCATCAAATATTTCGCTTAGTTTCTGCTCGTTTTCGATTATCAGATTGAATTTTTTCACGGAGGAAGCCGGTACTATTTTTTTGTCGAAATCAAAGCCGAACAAACTCTTTAACAGCCATGATATCCTATGAGCGACATTTTTGTTTTCTGTTGTGATTTTTATTGAATCGCTGCGTGTTGCATTTGCAAAAAGTATTATGCCGCAACATTCTGCCAGGGCTGTGTCCGGACTTCTGGCGGTGATTGAACATAATTCTTCCTTGATTTTTGCTGTAAAAGTCATGGTGTCCACCTGTTGTTTTTTTATAATTCGCCTCTGTATATCGACATAATCACAGATGCTAACTTATCAGGATCGTGTCTTGCAAGGGGAGTGCTTTCCGATATAAGGGGGCGTGAAATAAGCTTTATTCCCATATCCTCAAATTCTTTGGGATTTATTGGCATAGGTTCTGCTCCTTCTTCGGCATACTTTTTGAGAAGTTCTTTTGAGATTTCTGCATTATTTGCAACGCAAGTATCAAAAAGGCCGTTATAAGAATGGGAAAAGAGAGCTTTGATGTGATCTGTTGCGGTATAGTTTTCTGTTTCTCCGTCCTGAGTCATAACATTGCAGATATATACTTTCCTTGCGGATGATTTCCGTATCGCATCGATTATTCCGTCCACAAGGAGATTTGGAATTACACTTGTGTAAAGGCTTCCTGGTCCGAAAATTATAAGTTTTGCATCTTTTATGGCATTTATTGTATCGGACAAAGCTTTTGGCTTTTCGGGAATCATCCTGATGTGTTTTATAGGGGAATCGGTCAGTTTCTTTTCTGAATTTATGCGCGATTCACCACGGACTACAGTACCGTTTTCAAACTCGGCTTCAATGTGAACGTTTTCAGTTGTAACGGGGAGAACGCGTCCGGTTATTGCAAGAACATCACTCATATATATTACGGATTGATAAAAAGAGCCCGTGACCTGATTGAGTGCGGCGAGAAAAAGATTTCCGAAGCTTTGTCCGTCAAGAGCTCCTTCGTGAAATCTGTGAGAAAGGAGTTTTGACATAAGCTGCTCTGTGTTTGAAAGCGCAATTATGCAGTTTCTTATATCTCCCGGAGGAAGCATATTGAGGTCATTGCGAAGAACACCACTGCCTCCGCCATCATCGGAAACAGTTACGATAGCAGTTATATCTTCTATGTGTTTTTTTAGTCCGCGAAGCATGGTGGAAAGCCCCGTGCCTCCACCGATAGCAACGATTCCGTGTTTTGGCGTGCGATTTATATCAAATTGCATTTAAAAACCTCCGAAAAAAGTTATCTCTGAACATCGCGATGGAGCTTTGCTGTTTTGTAACCAAGTTCGGATATATGATTTCCAAGACACTCGGTGAGAGCTACAGAACGGTGTTTTCCGCCTGTACATCCTATGGAAATGTTAAGGGTGGTTTTGCCCTCTTCGATATAATTCGGGATAAGAAAGTCTACGAATTTGTACAGATGCTTGAGAAAGTCGTTCGTCTGCTGCCATTTCATAACATAATCATACACATCGGAATCAAGACCGGTCTTGTTACGGAGTGTAAGGTCGTAATATGGATTCGGAAGAAAACGGACATCAAAAATGAGATCTGAGTCTGTGGGAACACCGTATTTAAAACCGAAAGAAACTACGTTGATTATCATAGAATGGTCACGGAGTTCATTATTTTCAAGAAACTCGAGAAGTCTGTTTTTCAATGCTACGGATGTCAGGGAAGAGGTATCTATCACATAATTTGCACGGGCACGTATTCCCGAGAGCATTTCGATTTCTGTTTCAATGGTTTTTTCGATGGCTGTTCCTTCGCAGAAAAGGGGATGGCGACGTCGTGTTTCTTTGTAACGTTTAATAATTACCTCTGTCGAAGCTTCAAAATAAAGAATTTTATAATTGCAATTCAATGTTTTTAAGCTGTCCAGAGCTTCAAAGAGTGTAGAAAAATCATGTCCGGCACGAATGTCTGTTACGAGAGCAACGTGGGAGAACCGACTGTTTGCGGCGATACACATCTCTGCAAACTTCGGAATAAGCTCCGGAGGCATATTGTCAACACAATAAAAGCCGAGATCTTCAAGGATTGATGCGGCACGGCTTTTGCCGGCACCTGACATACCCGAGATTATGAAAAAATCCATAAATAAACCTCCTTTATATAAAACAGATTTCACATTCAAGATTGATTCCCGTTTCGCGATTCACGGTTTTCTGAATGTGTTCTACAAGTAAGCGGACATCCTTTGCTGTTGCGTTTTCGCGATTGATAATAAATCCGGCGTGCTTTTCCGAAACCTCGGCACCGCCTATGCGATATCCCTTCAAACCGCATTGTTCAATAAGTGCACCGGCAAAATGACCTTCGGGACGCTTAAACACGCTTCCTGCGCTGGGAAATTCAAGCGGCTGTTTTTCACGCCTTCTCTCGGCTAAATCACGCATTTTTGCCGCAATCTCATCGGGATTCCCGGGTGAGAGTGTGAATTCTGCGGAAAGCACAAGCAAACGGGGGTTGTTTTTGTAAAAACTTTTTCTGTAACCAAAATTATGCTCCGGCAAAGAAATGGAGAAAACTCCGGTCTCGGAAACATATGTGCTGGTTGTGAGGACTTGAGAAATTTCTCCGCCGTAAGCTCCGGCGTTCATAACTACTGCACCGCCGACAGAACCGGGAATGCCATGGGCAAATTCAAATCCGGAAAGTCCTTTTTTCTGTGCAGTATTCGCAACAGCGGACAGAGCGGCTCCGGATTCTGCAAAAATCTTGTTTCCTCGCACTTCGATTTTGTTGCAGGAAAGCTTAAGAACGATTCCGTCATAACCCGTATCGCTGACTAATAAGTTGCTGCCCTTTCCGAGAATAAACGGAGTGAGTCCGAATCTGTTCAGTATGTTGATTGCCTGAACAGCTGCATCTGAAGAGTGTGCATCAAGAAGCAGGGAACACGGACCTCCGATTCTGAAAGTCGTATGTCGGGACATAGGCTCATCTTTAAAAATATACAGATTGGGAACGTTCTGCAGAATTGCTGAAACAGATGTATACATAATAAACACATTCCTTTTAGGATAAGTTGGATGTTTGCATAGAAATTATATTTCGCATAAAAGACCATCTCGGAATAGCTTTATCGGCTTTACCGTAAGCATTCGATTTTTGATGTTATCGTCGCAGTTTACATAAACACGGACGTAGTTTTCTGAATGTCCTGACCAGAAATTATCAATCTTCTCTTCGAAAAGAACAGATAACTCCTTTGATAATTGACGATGTAAAAAAGCGGTTTCGAGCTTTGAGGCAAGTTTTGAAGCACGCTGAACTCTCGAGGCTTTTTCGGAACGGGTGAGTTGGTTCGGCATAGAAGCCGCAGGAGTTCCTTTGCGTTGTGAATAGGGGAATATGTGCATTGATGAAAACGCACATTTTTCAATAAAACTCAATGTTTTGGAAAATTCATTTTCATCTTCTCCCGGAAAACCAACAATAAGGTCGGTTGTGACGGCACAGCTTGGAAAATGTTCCCTCAGAAGCGAGACGGATTCAAAATAACGAGTAGTATCATATTTTCGATTCATACGCAAAAGTGTTTCATCGCATCCGCTTTGCAGGGAGAGATGAAACTGCGGACAAAGATTTTTAAAGTCCTTTAGATTTTTACAAAACTCTTCCGTGACAGTTCTCGGTTCAAGTGACCCGAGACGAAAACGAAGTTCCGGAAACTTTTCGCACAATGAAACAATCAATTCGGTTAAATTTGTTTTTGGAACGAGATCTCTTCCGTAAGAGGAAATTTCAATTCCCGTAATGATGATTTCTTTATATCCCAAAGCTCGGAGACGGTCGCATTCGGAATGTGCTTTCTCGGGAGTCAGAGAACGCACGGGTCCCCGTGAGTAAGGAATTATACAGTATGAACAGAAATTACTGCAACCATCCTCAATTTTAAGCATAGCACGGGTGTGCCCTTCAAGACCACCTGCAGGCAAATATTCAAAAGAACGCCTTTTTAGAGCATTGTCGGGTGTGAAGTTGATAGTACTTACAGTGTTTAGCTTTTCGATGTTCTCAATAAAACTAAGTCTGTCGGATGTTCCGCATATAACGGAAACACCGTCTATTGCCTCAATGCTCTCGGGATTTACCTGGGCAAGGCATCCGCACACGGCTATTTTTGCTTCGGGAAATTCTTTTATGAAATGACGGATTGTGCGCCTTGACTTCTGATCCCCGGTTGAGGTGACGGTACATGTATTTACTATTATGACATCGGCGGAAGAAAAATCTTCTGTTATTTTATGACCTCGCTCCTTTAAAAGAAGCCCCAAAGCCTGAGTTTCAAACTGATTTACTTTACAACCTAAGGTATGAAATGCTATGTTCATAATTTCACCTGAAAATTTATTATTGAAGTGGTTGAAAAATCCTTATAAAAGTATTATACTTTAAATGTAAGCAAAATAGCAATACTAATTTTAAATAAGGAGTATGAATTATGAAGAGTTTTAAAATTTCCCTCTCATCCATCAATGAAGTAAAAGACTTTGTAAACGCAGCCTGCAGACAAATGTGTGACATTGATATTGTTTCAGGTCGCTATGTAATTGATGCAAAATCAATTATGGGTATCTTCAGTATTGACCTCACAAAGCCCGTTACCGTGAACGTTGACGGAACAGAAGAGCAGTATCTTGCTTTCCGCGAGGCTGTAAAGGACATTGTTGTCGAAGATTGATAATATTATGGACAAGTGGCAACCGTTTTTTTTCGGTTGCCTGTTTGTTTTGTGAAAGGGCGAGCTGTATGTCAATTGAATTTGATGCTTTTTTGAAATACGTTAACAGTAAAAAATGCGCCGTTATAGGAATGGGAGTAAGCAATATACCTCTTGTTGATTTGCTCCTCTCCGCAGGAGCACGAGTGTCGGTCAGAGACAGAAAAGAAGACCACGATGAAAAGGTGATTTCGGATTTTTCCTCACGGGGTGCAGAACTCATATTCGGAGAATCTTATCTTTCCGGTCTTTCCGATATGAATATAATCTTTAAAACTCCGGGGATGCGTTATGATGTCCCCGAGCTCCTTGATGCAGAGAAAAACGGTGCCATCGTTACAACCGAAATGGAAGTCTTTCTCGCAGTATGTCCCTGTAAGACCATCGGTATCACGGGAAGCGACGGAAAAACCACTACCACAACCATTGTGGGTGAGTTGATAAAGAAATCGGGCAGAACTTGTTATGTGGGAGGAAATATAGGAACTCCTCTTCTTGCAAAGTGTCCTGAAATGAACGCGGATGATTTTGCGGTAATAGAACTTTCGTCATTTCAGCTTATGAACATAAAACGAAGCACGGATATTTCAATTATAACCAACATAACTCCGAATCATCTTGATGTTCACAAGTCTATGGAGGAATATACCGTTGCAAAAAAACAAATTTTTGCAAATTCCAAGGACAGAGTGGTTCTTAATGCCGACAATGAAAGCACTTCCGATATTGCAAAAGAAATTCCGGAGCGTGCAATTATGTTTTCCTCACGGAAAAAGCTGTCGGAGGGCTACTGTATCGAAGATGGCTTCATAGTACGGTGCTCGGAAGGAAAATCAAAAAAGATTCTCGCCATATCCGATATAAAAATTCCCGGTATGCATAATGTGGAAAATTATATGGCGGCAATCGCGGTTACCGAAGGTTTGGTTTCCGATGAGGATATTGTTTCCGTTGCAAAAGAATTCGGTGGAGTTGAACATCGTATGGAGCTTGTTCGTGAAATCGGCGGAGTTAAGTTCTATAACGATTCAATAGCATCAAGCCCCACAAGAACGATAGCAGGGCTTCGTGCTTTTAATAAAAAAGTAATCCTTATTGCAGGCGGATACGATAAAAACATACCCTTTGATGAACTTGGCAATGCTACACAAAAATATGTAAAGACCCTTATTCTTGTCGGTGCAACTGCAGAAAAAATCAGGGATGCGGTAATTTCGGCAGACGGATACAACCCCGAAACACAACCGATTATTATGTGCAAAACTTTTGAGGAATCGGTAAAGGTTGCGGCAGAAGTTGCGGAAGTGGGGGACATAGTAACCCTTTCTCCTGCCTGTGCATCCTTTGACTTGTTCAAAAACTTTATGGTTCGCGGAGAAAAGTTCAAAGAGCTTGTTATGAAGCTTTAAAGAAATATGGGGGGAGCTTGTGCTTAAGAGAATGAAACAAATGAAGGTAAAAAAGCTTATTGCACTCTTTTCTTCAATAATAGCGGTTTTGCTCATTGTTATAGCAGTTTTGTTATTTTTTGTTTTCGATGAGGAAGGAGAAAAACAAAAAGCAGACGAAAACTCATACAATGATGCACAAGTCGGATCTAAAAACATTATTGTATTTGAAGCGGAAACTATGGATGGCTCAATTCCGTCTGATGCAGATATGAAGTTTGTACAGGATATCCTCAGAAACAGACTTGACTATTTGGGGTATTCCGAGGGAACTGTCGGCATGGAAGGAGATAATAGATTTCTTGTGGGTCTTCCCGAATACGACCCGGAGGTTGTCGAAATTCTCGGTCAGACAGCTGAACTCACATTCAACTATGCTGCTTTGGATGCAGATGGTAATATGATTCCGGGAGAAGTGGTTCTTACGGGAACTGATGTTGAAAAAGCCGAAGCGGCAAATGAACCCGTTGATAGCAGTGGAGAAAGTGTTTGCCATGTTGTTTTGTCGCTTACAGGTGAAGGTCAACGGAAGTTTGCCGAAGCAACAGCTACGGCTGCAAAAAAGTCTGAAGAAGGAACAAACGTTTTATTTATATGCCTTGACGGAAATCCGATAAGTTGGCCTTATGTAGATGAACGAATTGACAGTAATGAAGTTGTTATCACATTAGGTCAGATGACGGGCGAAGAAGCTTCTCAAAAGGCGAGTGAGCTTGCAAGTCTTATCAATTCCGGCAGGTTACCTTTAAAGCTTGTTGAAGCTGAAAACCGATAGTGTCAGAGTTTTATGGGAGAGTCTTTAAAGGTGCGTCCTTGCTCGACCGGATTTTTCATAAAAAGAGAATAAATATCATCGGCACGACTTTCGAGGGCGAAAAGCTTATATAGTTTTTCGTCCTCTTTTTTTATTGAGGCGGGCTTTGTTATTATTGGTATTTTTGATGCTTTTTTTGAAAGCTTCAGAATGTCTCTTCCGCGGTCGTTGAAAGCGAGAATTCTTGCATAGGGAACATCTTCCCGGCACAGATGATTTTCGACGCCTAAAAAGGCATTCAAGAAGCAACGGCGTATTCTTGCGTGTGTATATCGTTTGGTTTTCGCATATTCGATTGCAGCGTCAAGGGTGTTGCATTTTGCAACCGCCTCAAAAAGTCTGTGTTGCAATCCTTCGGAAACATCTCCATATCGGAGAAAATCATCGGCAGTAAGAGTTTTTAAGGAAATCAATATTGCACGGTCAATATCACTCTTCGAGATAAGAGTATGACCGCAACGGGATTCTCTTTCATATATTTCGCGAGAAGAAGTAGGGAGGAATTGCGATATATCCGCACCGGAACTTGCTTTTTCGCGGATGAAGGAGGCGGAGGCAATGTTAGATGAATGTGCCGTACTGTCGTGCTCTGCACCACTTCTGGGAATTGAGAAAGGAAGAATGTTTGATTTCAATTTTATGAGGACTTTCAGATATTCAATACCGAGGATGTTGTTGGGGGATTTTAAAAGTTCTGCAAAGGCAGAGGATATTTCATACATGGCTTTTTCACGTGCGGCGGCATAAGAAATACCGTCTTCATAATAATTCATAATGCGGCTGTCGAAAGCATTATCACAGAGAATCTCCGCAGCTTTTTTTAGTGTGGCGGTGTCGCTGGTTTCTGCTCCGAAAGACAAGTGTGTTATCGTTCCGAGTGCATTAAAAACAGAGACTGCACCGTGGGCAAATCTTTCTGCCGTTGATATTGTCCAGGGAAGCGGAAGCTCTATCACAACATCGGCACCTGATAAAATGGCGGCTTCCGCCCTTGCATTTTTGCGGAGAAGAGCAAGGCTTCCTCTTTGAACATAATTTCCGCTCATAACGCATACAACTGCGCAATCAAGCTCTTTTTTTGTTTTCTCGATATGCAACAGATGTCCGTTGTGGAAAGGATTGTATTCACAAATAATGCCACATATGTTCATTTTTTCTACTTCCTTTAAAAAAGTCTTGCAAAAATCACTTCAATAGTATACAATATATATTGCGTTTTTAAGAGAAGTTTTTCTCTTTTATATTATTTTAACTGCAAATGTTCGTTTTTTCAAGACGAATGACAGAAATTATTTACGGAGGCTATAAATATGAAAATTCTTGTTATTAACGCAGGAAGTTCTTCCCTCAAGTATCAGTTCATGGAATCCGAAGGCGGAGAAGTTTTTGCAAAAGGACTTTGTGAGCGTATAGGTATCGACGGTCGTCTCACACATAAAGTTCCGGGACGTGATGATGTAAAGGCAGACATTGCAATGCCCACTCATGCAGAAGCAATTAAGTCCGTTCTCGACATTCTTGTAGATCCCCAAAAGGGTGTTATCGCATCTACCGATGAAATCGCAGCCGTAGGTCATCGTGTTCTCCACGGTGGTATGGAGTTTTCTGCAAGCTGCATCGTTGACGATGCATGTATTGCGGCAATCGAGAAGTGCATTCCCCTCGGACCTCTTCATAACCCTGCAAACCTCACAGGTATCCGTGCTTGCCAGAAGGTTATGCCAAACACCCCCCAGGTTGCTGTTTTCGACACCGCATTCCATATGACAATGCCGCCGAAGGCATACATATATCCGATTCCTTATGAGTATTATGAGAAGGATGAAGTTCGTCGCTACGGCTTCCACGGAACAAGCCACCGTTATGTATCGGCCCGTGCAATCGATATGCTCGGCAACCCTGAACACAGCCGTGTTATCTGCTGCCACCTCGGTAACGGATCTTCACTCTCTGCTGTTGTTGATGGCAAGTGTGTAGATACAAGTATGGGTCTTGGCCCCCTTGCAGGCTTCCTTATGGGCACACGTTCAGGTGATATTGATGCAACAATTCTCGAGTACCTTATGGGTCGTTACGGATACGATATCAAGGAAATGAACAATATCCTCAATAAGAAGTCCGGCGTTCTCGGTATCTCTGGCGTAAGCTCCGATTTCCGTGACCTCGATGAAGCTGCTGCAAATGGCAATGAGCGTGCTCGCCTTGCTCTTGATAAGTTTATTTATGAAGTTAAGAAATTCATCGGTGCTTATGCAACTGCTATGGGTGGCGTAGATGCTATCGTATTTACTGCGGGTATCGGCGAAAACTCAACGGACCTCCGTGCAAAGATCTGTGAAGGTCTCGAATACATGGGCGTTAAGATGGATGTTGAGAAGAATAAGGTTCGCGGTCAGGAAGTTGATGTTTCTGCTGCAGATTCCAATGTTAAGATATTCATCATCCCCACAAATGAAGAGCTTATGATTGCAAAGGATACAGAGGAAATCGTAAGCAAGCTCTAATCTGCACCTCAAAGTAAATCCTGTATAAAATCAAAACATATCCCGGCAGGTAAAATGCCTTGCCGGGATATGTCTTTTTTCTTATCTGAACAGATTCTGGAAGAACTCCACTATTTTGAATTTATATTTATATTCGATTTCATCCGAAGTTACAAGCTTTATTTCATCATCGGAAAGTCCGCTTTCGGAAAGTTGTATTTCGGCAGGCTCTTCTGCGGCTGATATGCATAGCGGGGGGAAGAGAACGCACCACCAGTTTTTGCCGGAAGCCTCACCGAGCTTTATTCTCAATGCATTGTATTCGCCTGCAGGAAGTGCGAATCCGTCATAGTATTTTGAGGGGAAGAAGGTCTTTGCAAGCTCTGCTTCCGCTCCGTAGTTAAATCCGTTTTCGGAAAGAGTATTCTCTGCCACAGCCGTGAGTCGGGGAAGATTTTCTGAAATCTTTTTCTGAACTTCGGCTATGTCCTTGCAATCCTCCGTGAGATTTGCGACTTCTTCTAAGATGGCATCACGGACTTTGAGTTTTACTGCCTGATCGCTTTCTGAATCCGAATTTGCGATAACGTGAAGCCGTACCATCTTTTCGGAAATGCTCTTCTGCGTATCATTGGCAAAAGCGCCGAGACTCAGGATAGATGCGAGAACAAAAATTATGACAAGCTCAAAAATGTGTTTTTTCATAAAATAAAAATCCTCCGATAAAAGTTTGTGATAACTTTATACCCGAAGATTTTATTTTTTAAACATGAAATTTATTCTGCTGATAAGAATTGATGCAGCAATCGCTGTGAGGATTCCCGTAAAAAGTGAGGAGAAGAGCAAAAACGGAAGGTAATATATAACAGATAATGTCTTGAAAAGTACAGCGGAAACTGCAATCTGTCCGATGCTGTGAGCAGCGGCTCCGCCAAGGCTTACGCCGAATATGGAAAAAAATCTGCACTTTTTCAAAAGATACATTATGATGAGTGCAAGTACACCACCGGATACGGAAAACGCAAAAGCAACTATTCCGCCGCCAAAGAGAGAGGAAAGGATACATTTGCAAAAAAGAACAACTGCGGCGGAAGAAAAAGAAAGTGTGTAAAGTGTATACATTATAACGATGTTTGAAAGTCCGAGCTTTATTCCGGGAATCGGAAGCAGAACGGGAGCAACCAACGATTCGAGAAAGGAAAGGGTAAGCGCGAGGGAAATGAGAAGTGCATAAAGCGCAGTATCCCGCGCAGAAAATCTCATTTCTTTTCTTCTCTTCCGTTAAGGAAATCAATGGTGCGTTCAACAGCAACATTTGCATCACCGAGAGGAACGTCACGGAACATATAGTTATAGCTGTTGCAGAATTTTGTTACATCTTCAAGAAGGCTTAAAAGCTTTTTTCTCGAAGTGTTGAAATGGTCTTCACAAAATTTGCTGTAGTTGCTCTTTGAGACACCTTTTTTTGCCGCTTCAAGAAGAAGTGCAAGGTGCTTGGGGCAGAAATACTCCTGCTCACGGGTCTTTGCCTGAAATTGAGAATCGCTTTGCCAGAGATAGACCACATTTCTTATATACTGACCGAGTTTTTCGTTTACTCTGTCGCAAACAAAACAGTTCTGTGTGGCTTCCGAGAGCTTTTTTGAAATATTTTCATACTTCTTTTTTGTCATCAGGAGACTTTTTTCGGGAAGACCTTCCTCGATGAGGTCGGTGAGATAGCTCTGGAGCATAAGGGCAAGGCTTAAACGGTTTTTCATTGTGAGCATCTTGTCAAAATGCTTTTCGCAGAAACCAAGACGGTTGGTTTCGAGTCTGACATCAGGCTCCATCATAGCTGCGCCCATTACATATTCAAGGGATTCGGTTTCAAGCTTTTTTTCAATGGTGCAGATGGGGCATCCGCACTTTATGTCATAGGCATCGTTTATGGGAATTGTGTATATGGTCTCTTTCATAGTTGTCCTCCGGCGAAAAATGTAGTATAATATATTTTATCAGTTATAATGTTTTTGTCAACCGAAAAAATGGAATGGAGAAAAATATGATAGCAAAAGAACTTATAAAATTTTCTGTTGACGCAGGTGAGGATTTTGACCTGCCTTCAATATTCGAGTGCGGTCAGGCGTTTCGTTGGAATGCAGACAGTGATGGTACATATTGGGGAATGGCATATGGAATTCCTGCATCGCTTTATAAAGAAGAGGGGAAGGTATATATTCTTTCGGAAGAGGGTTCGTTTGAACGGGTGTGGAAGAATTATTTTGACATGGACCGTGATTACGGAGCACTTCGTGAAGAAATAAGCCGTGAAGAAAAATTAAAAAAAGCCTGTGATTTCGGAAAAGGTATCCGGATTCTCAATCAGGAGCCTTGGGAAGCACTATGCTCCTTCATAATTTCGCAATGCAACAATATTCCGAGAATAAAGGGGATAGTTGAAAGACTGTGCCTTATATGCGGCGAAAAGCATAATTTCTGCGGAAAGGAAATGTATTCGTTTCCTGATGCAAAAACAGTAGCGCAACTTTCCGAGAGTGAAATTTCTTCTCTCAGGTCAGGTTATCGCGGAGCATATATAAAAAATGCGGCAGAAGGCGTTGCTTCCGGAGAAATAAATCTTGAAAAAATCAAGTCGCTTCCTACGGAGGCTGCAAAGCGTGAACTTTTGAAAATTGAAGGCGTAGGTGAAAAGGTGGCGAGCTGTACACTCCTTTTCGGAATGGGAAAGCTCGATGCATTTCCTGTCGATGTGTGGATGAAACGTGCCATCGAAGAATTTTTCGGCAAGGGGAAATTTGATTACAAACGCTTTGGAAACCTTGCAGGACTTGCTCAACAGTATATGTTTCACTATATGAGAAACAGGGGGTAGTACAAAAATAAGTTATAAGTTATAAAAATATGACTGGACATTTGAGCAAAAAACGATTATTATATATAGAGAGTGATTTTTTATCGGGAGGGAATAATTTTGAGTAGTATAAAGTATAAACGCATATTACTTAAGCTCAGCGGTGAGGCTCTTGCAGGAAGCAAGAAAACAGGCCTCGATTTCAATGTTATAAAATCGGTTTGCACAACTGTTAAAGAATGTGTGGATCTCGGAGTTCAGGTCGGCATCGTTGTCGGCGGCGGAAATTTCTGGCGCGGCGTAAAAGACGGTGGCGATCATATGGACAGAACCCGTGCCGATCATATGGGTATGCTTGCAACAACTATCAACTCTTTGGCAGTTGCAGATGTACTTGAGCAGATGGGAGTAAACGTTCGTGTTCAAACAGCTATCGAAATGAAGGCGTTTGCAGAGCCTTATGTAAGAAATCGTGCAATACGTCATCTTGAAAAGGGAAGAGTTGTAATCTTTGGCTGTGGAACAGGTAACCCATTCTTCTCAACAGATACAGCTGCTGTTCTTCGTGCAGCTGAAATGGATGCAGAAGTAATTATGAAGGCAACAAATGTAGACGGCGTTTACGATTGCGATCCGCAGAAAAATCCGGATGCAATCAAATTTGATGAGCTTACATATGATGAGGTTCTTGCTCGTCATCTCAATGTTATGGATACAACTGCAACATCACTTTCGATGGATAATGATATCCCGATAATAGTTTTCTCATTAAAAGACAGCGAGAATATCAAAAGAGTTATTCTCGGTGAAAAAATAGGTACAGTAGTAAGAAAGGATGTATAAATTATGAGACCTGAAGTAAAAGAATTTGACGAAAAAATGCAAAAGAGCATAGCTTCTGTTGCAAGTGAATTTGCGGCAGTACGTGCAGGACGTGCAAATCCTGCAGTTCTTGATAAGATTACAGTTGATTATTACGGAACACCCACACCGATCCCACAGATCGGATCTGTTGCTGTTCCCGAACCCAGAACTCTTATGATTCAGCCCTGGGATGCGTCTGTCCTTAAACTTGTTGAAAAGGCAATCCTTGCATCGGATCTCGGAATTACTCCCTCAAACGATGGCAAGTGCATCCGCCTTTCTTTCCCCCAGCTTACTGAAGAGCGTCGTCGTGACCTCACAAAGCAGGTAAAGAAACTCGGCGAAGACGGTAAAGTTGCAGTTCGCAACATCCGCCGTGATGCTCTTGATAAGTTCAAGGCAATGAAGAAGAAGTCAGAGATAACAGAAGATGATCTCAAGTCTATCGAAGATGAAATTCAGAAGATTACAGATAAAAACTGTAAAGAAATCGATGTTATGACAGAAAAGAAAGAAAAGGAACTTCTCGAAATATAAATATGACTCAAAAAGCTGAATTCACGTTCAGCTTTTTGGATTTAAGGAGTTATTTATGGGTATTTTCAGAAAAAAAAGAACAGACGAAAAGGTTGACCTTACCGCTTTGCCGGAGCACATTGCCATAATTCTCGACGGCAATGGTCGTTGGGCAAAACGCCGAGGTCTTCCGCGCACGGCAGGTCATGCGGTGGGAAGTGAGAATTTCCGCAAGATAGCAACATACTGTAATGATATTGGCGTAAAGTATCTCACGGTATACGCCTTTTCCACCGAAAACTGGAAACGTCCCGATGAAGAAGTTTCAACAATTATGTCACTTCTTGAAAAATATATAATAGAAGCCATTGAAGAGGTAACGAAAAAGAATCTCCGTTTGCGTTTCTGGGGTTCCCGTGAAGGACTCAGCGAAAAGATTTTAAAGCTTATGTCCGATGCGGAAAAGAAATCCGATGAAATGACCGGAATGCAGGTCAATGTATGCCTTAATTACGGAGCGAGAGATGAAATTAAAAATGCGCTTCGTGGAATAGTAAAGGATGTTGAAGCGGGAAAGCTTTCTTGTGAAGAAATTTCCGAGAAAACAATTTCCTCAAAGCTCTATTCGGCTGATACTCCTGATCCCGACCTTTTGATTCGTCCGGGCGGAGAAACTCGTCTTTCAAATTTCCTCCTATGGCAAGCAGCTTATAGCGAGCTTTATTTTTCAGATAAGTTTTGGCCAGAATTTGATGAACGCGAGCTCGATCGTGCAATTATTGAGTTTCAAAAAAGAAACAGAAGATTTGGAGGGGTATAGTCATGCTTACCCGTATTATTTCAGGAGCAGTTGCTATAGTGCTTTTTATAGCGGTAGTATACTTTTTGCCCGTTGAGTGTTTTGTCGTTATGCTGGCGGCAATTTCGGCTGTTGCAGCATATGAACTGACGGGAAGAAACGGAATTGTGAAAACCGGAGCCCTGACGGCAAGTGCGTGCATATTTGCGGCAGCCACCCCGTCTGTAGTGTATTACAGCTTTGAAACAATGCATATTTTCGCACTTCTTTTTGGTGCAATGGCAATCTCCTTCGCAATATGGCTTTTCTCTTACGGAAAGACAAATCTCGTGATGGTAATGACATCATTTTTTGCAGGAGTAATAGTTCCGCTTATGCTATCTGTAATACTTCGAATAAGAAGTGTGGAAAATGGTGAATATCTTATTCTTTTCCCGTTTATTGCCGCATGGCTTACAGATACCGGAGCATATTTCACCGGAGTTTTTCTCGGCCGACATAAGCTCTGTGAAAAAATAAGCCCTAAAAAGACGATTGAAGGCTCTGTCGGCGGAATTGTGGCTTGTGTTGCATCGCTTTTTGTCTTCAGTCATATAATGAACCTTTCCATCGATCCTGTTTTGCTTGCGGTGGGAGCTGTATTGCTATCTGCGATTGCACAGATAGGTGATTTGTCATTTTCCATCATCAAGCGTGAATATAATATTAAGGATTACGGAAATATTATGCCGGGACACGGCGGAGTTCTCGACCGATTCGACAGCTCTGTATTTACCATTCCTGCATCATATATCCTTCTTACGATCGGCGGTATTCTGTAATGGTTAAGAATTTGTCCATACTTGGCTCAACCGGCTCTATCGGAACACAAACTTTGGATGTGTGCCGTGCCCTTGGAATAAAAGTTTCGGCAATCGTTGCCAATAAGAATGTAAAGCTCCTTGAAGAACAGGCGAGAGAGTTTTCTCCGGAGCTCGTTGTTGCGGCAGACGAGAAAGCGGCAAAAGAGCTTAAAATTGCACTTTCAGATACCTCATGCAAGGTTATGACCGGGGATGAGGGTATTGAGGCTGCGGCATCCTGTCCGTCTGCCGATATGGTTATGTCCGCTCTTGTGGGAATGGCGGGAATTAAACCGACACTCTGTGCTATTGAAAGCAAAAAGAACGTAGCTCTTGCAAACAAGGAAACCCTTGTCTGTGCAGGAGAAATGGTTATGAGAAGTGCAGGGGAAAACGGAGTCAGGATAATTCCCGTAGATTCCGAGCATTCCGCAATTTTTCAGTCACTCCACGCATCTGTGGATTATCACCGTGAAATACGGCGTATAATTCTTACAGCTTCGGGCGGTCCGTTTTTCGGTAAAAAAAGAGAAGAGCTTCAGCATGTAACAGTAAAGGAAGCGCTCAATCATCCAAATTGGAGTATGGGAGCAAAGGTGACCATAGATTCAGCTTCTCTTATGAATAAAGGTCTTGAGTTTATTGAGGCAATGTGGCTTTTCGGAGTCAGCCCCGAGCAAATAGAAATAGTGGTTCATCGCGAAAGCATTATTCATTCAATGGCGGAGTTCTGTGATGGGGCAATGATAGCTCAGCTTGGTACTCCCGATATGCGAACTCCGATTTCATATGCTCTCACATATCCGGAAAGATATGATTTCGGTGGAAAGTTTATCGACTTCACAGGATTGTCAAATCTTTCTTTTGCAAAACCCGATATAGAGACCTTCAAGTGTCTGAAACTGGCTTTGTGGGCGGCAAAACGAGGCGGAACAGCAGGTGCCGTGCTCAACGGTGCAAATGAAGCCGCTGTTGATTTATTCTTAAATTCAAAAATAAAATTCCTTGAGATTCCGGAATATATAGAGAGAGGAATTGAAAAGCTTGGAGTAAAGGATTCTCCGTCACTTGAGGATGTTGTTCAGGCATCAAGTGATGCCCGCGATTATATATATTCAATAGTTTAGGGGTGGTTTAAATTTATATTCTGCTTGCAATTTTATTATTTGGTGTGCTCGTTGCGATTCACGAGTTTGGCCATTTTATAACAGCGAAATTATCGGGAGTAAAGGTAAATGAATTCTCGATAGGTATGGGGCCTGCAATTTTCAAAAAACAAAAGGGCGAAACTTTGTATTCGCTCCGAATTTTTCCTTTCGGCGGATATTGTGCGATGGAAGGGGAAGATAAAGAATCTCAGGATCCCCGTGCATTTGGGTCTGCCCATATTCTCAAGAGAATTCTCATAGTTGTTGCAGGTTCTCTTATGAATCTTCTTATGGGATTTCTTGTTTTGCTGTTTGTATTTATGCCGGTTGACAGATGGCCGGTACCTGTTGTTGACACAATCGTTACCGAGGAACAACTTGAAGAGAATATGCTTCATCCGGGGGATGAAATAGTTTCTGTAAACGATTACAATGTCTATCTTTTCCAGGATATCAACATAGGTATCACACGCGATGACGGAGATAATCTTCACGATATTGTTGTTATCCGTGACGGCAAGGAAAAGCTCCTTTCCGGAATACAATTTACTCAAGACGACAGTGATGAAACAAAAAACGAGAATGAAGGCGAAAAGCCCGAAGCTTCGGAGAGTTCAGAAGAAGATAACAAAGGCTATGAAATCGAATTTAAAACGGAAGAGTCGAGCTTTTTCGGCAAAATTAAGTATACTGCACAGAATGGTGTAAATCTTGTCCGATTGGTATTTGTGGGCGTTGGTGATCTGGTTTCCGGCTCTGTGTCAAAGGATGATATTTCAGGACCGATAGGAATAGGCAAGGTGATGGCGGAAACGGCTGAGGCGGATATGTTATCGTTGTGGTATCTGTTCGCTTTCATCTCCATAAATCTCGGAATTATGAACTTGTTGCCTCTTCCGGCACTTGACGGCGGAAGACTCATTTTCTTGCTTATTGAGCTCATATTCAGGAAGAAAGTACCGCCGAAATATGAGGCGATTGTACACGCTGTGGGACTTATTCTCCTTCTTGGATTGATGGTGCTCGTAACCTTTAACGATGTAATAAATATTTTCTGAAAATAATTTTACGGTGATGATATGGAAAGAAAAGAGACAAAACAAATAAAAGTGGGCAATGTCTTAATCGGAGGAAATGCTCCCGTAGTCGTTCAGTCTATGTGCAACACAGACACAAGAGATGTGGGAGCAACACTTTCACAGATTGAAAAGCTTGCGGCAGTCGGATGTAAGATCGCCCGCGTTGCTGTTGTGGATAAGGCGGCGGCTTTTGCTATTGGTGAGATTTCCGAAAAATCACCGCTTCCGATAGTTGCCGATATCCATTTCGATTCTCGACTTGCAGTCGAGGCTGCCTCGGCAGGTGCTTCAAAAATCCGTATCAACCCGGGAAATATCGGAGACGACAGTAAGGTGCGGGATATTGTCCGTGCCTGCAGAGAAAGAGATATACCTATACGCATCGGCGTAAATGGCGGTTCTCTTGAGAAGGAAATACTTGCAAAGTATGGCGTTACCGCCCGTGGTATGGTGGAGTCTGCGAAAGAACACGTAAGAATACTTCAGAAATTTGATTTTGATGATATATGCATATCCGTAAAGGCATCTACGGTATCTCTCACCGTAGATGCATACCGTATGCTTTCGGATGAGCTTTCCTATCCGCTTCACCTCGGAGTTACGGAGGCAGGAACAATTCGGATAGGCAGGCTTAAATCCGCAATAGGAATCGGCTCTCTGCTTCTTGACGGAATCGGAGACACAATCCGCGTTTCGCTCACGGATGATCCTGTGCTTGAGGTCGAAACTGCTTATGATATCCTCCATTCGATCGGAATGTCGGAGAATGTACCGTCTCTTGTTTCCTGTCCCACCTGCGGAAGATGCATGATTGATCTTATCCCTATAGCAAAAGAGGTGGAAGAACGCCTTTCAAAAATACATAAGCCTATAAAGGTTGCTGTTATGGGCTGTGTTGTAAACGGTCCGGGTGAAGCAAAAGAAGCAGATGTCGGAATGGCAGGCGGTAAGGAAACCGGAATCCTGTTTAAAAAAGGTGAGCTTATAAAGCAGGTTCCGATGTCGGATATAGTTGATGAACTTATGAAGATGATAGAAGAGATTTAAAAACGGTGAATTATGGATAAGAATAATATGAAACCATTTGGCGAGGTCTTTAAAATACAGGATCCGGCACTTGAGATATTCAGAAAAACAACTCTTGTTTCGGCTATAACCCTGGATAAGACAGAAAATAGGATCAGTGCAGTGCTCTATTCCGAAAGAATTATTGATTCATCGGAAATTCGTGCTGCTGAGGATGTTATAAAATCGCGCTATAAACTAAACAGAACAACCCTTACTCCCTCATATCCGAGGAAGCTTTTCGGTGATGAATATTTCCTCACGCTCTCAAAAAGACTGCGTGAGGAGTTTCCGTCTGCAACGGGATATTTAAGCGGTGCAGAGTGGAGTTATGACGGTGAGGGAACTATTACTCTGAAGCTGAAAAACGGATTGAACGGCTTTTTCAGCACGTGCATCCGTTTCATAAAAGAAGCTGTGGAAAACGAATTCTCAATGCGAGTTGATGTTCTCGTTGAAACAGACGAAAAAGAAGATACGGCGGCTGTAGAGAGAATTGAGGCATTAAAGCGAGAAATACAAGAAGCGGCACGTTCAACCGCATCTGCACCAAAGCCTGCAGCACCGGTACCTTCAGAGCCTGTTGCCGCACCTCCGAAAGAAAAATTCAAGAGCTTCAGAAAACTGAACGAAGAGCCGGGAGAAGTTGTTCTCGGAAAGTCGGGATTTGGCGAATACAGCGATATCAATACAATAGAAGACCTTTTCGGAGATATTTCCATCAAGGGTGAAATTTTTGCAACGGATTGCCGGGAGTTTGAAGAACGCGGAGTTGCAACGTTGAGCTTTGATATGACAGACTTCAAAGGCTCAGTCCGTGTTGTAGTGCGAAATATAAAGCTTGAAAATCTCTCCGATGTAAAGGGAAAACTCAAACCGGGGGCTTATGTCCACGTTTACGGATCTGCCCAGTATGATACATACTTAAAGGATACCGTGGTACGTCCGAGAAATATAGTTGTGGGGAAAGCACCGAAGCGTGAGGATAAATCGGCAGAAAAACGTGTAGAGCTTCATATGCACACAAATATGTCCACAATGGATGGAATAACACCTGCGGACAAGCTCTTAAAGCGTGCCGCAGAATGGGGACACAAGGCAATTGCGATCACAGACCACGGTGTGGTACAGGCTTTTCCCGATGCGATGAATGCGGCACCGAAACTTGGTATAAAAGTCCTCTATGGTGTAGAAGCTTATTATGGAGGAAACAGAAAAACTCAGGTTGTAACGGGGGATGTTAAAAGCGATTTCTCCGATGAATATGTCTGTTTTGACATTGAGACCACGGGGCTTTATAAAAAGACCTGCAAAATAATCGAAATAGCCGGTGCAATACTTCGCAACGGCGAGATTTGTGAGAAGTTTCAGACCTATGTCAATCCGAATTGTGCAATTCCCGAGAAGATAAGTGAGCTTACGGGAATAACAAACGGGATGGTGGCGGAAGCTCCGACCATTGACACGGCACTTCGTGAGTTCCTCGAATTTGCCGGAAACAGACCGTTCGCCGCCCATAACGCTGAATTCGATATGGGATTTATAACTCAGGCTTGTAACGATCTCGGAATAGAACGGGAATTTGATTATATTGACACTCTTGAGCTTTCGAGAAAAATGCTTCCGGAGAGTAAAAACCATAAGCTTGACACAGTTGCCAAAGCGTTGAAGCTCCCGAAGTTTGAGCATCACAGAGCTCTTGACGATGCGGTAACGGTTGCATTTATGCTCCGCAGTATGTTCAATATCCTCCACGAGGAGCATAGACTCACAAATGTTGGGCAACTCAACGACTTTTCTCTTGACGGGAAAGAAAAAGAACAGCTTAATAGATTCCATATGATCATCATTGCAAAGAATTATACCGGGCTTAAGAATTTGTATAAGCTTATATCCATTTCTCATCTTGAATACTTTAATAAGCGCCCGATTATACCGAGGCATGTTCTTGAAAAGCACAGAGAGGGACTTATTGTAGGTTCGGGGTGTGAGGCAGGAGAGCTTTACGGAGCTGTTGTTGAGGGCAAAAAGTACTCTGAACTTCTCAAAATTGCCGATTTTTACGACTTTTTGGAAATTCAGCCTGTGGGAAATAATGCATTTATGCTTGCAAACGGTATTGCCGAAAGTGAAGAGGACATAAGAAACTTCAATCGAACTATTGTAAAGTTGGGCGAAGAACTCAAAATACCTGTAGTGGCAACGGGTGACGTGCATTTTCTTGAACCTCACGATGAGATGTACCGTCGAGTGCTTATGGCAAGTAAAAACTTCTCCGATGCCGACAACCAGGCCCCGTTGTATTTGAAGTCAACAGACGAAATGCTTTCGGAGTTTGCATATCTCGGCAGGGAAAAGGCATATGAGGTTGTTGTTAAAAATACAAACCTCATTGCCGATATGTGCGAAGAGATAAGACCGATTCCCGAAGGTCAGTATCCGCCGGCAATTGAAGGCTCCAAGGAAGAACTTAAAATGCTCTGTTACAACAAAGCTCACGAGCTTTATGGTGAGGAGCTTCACGAAACAGTAAAGGACAGACTTGAATATGAGCTTTCAAAAATAATAGGTCACGACTTTGATGTTATGTATATGATAGCCCAAAAGCTTGTAACCCAATCGGTTTCCGATGGCTATCTTGTAGGCTCTCGAGGCTCTGTCGGCTCCTCTTTTGTTGCTTTCCTTTCCGGAATCACCGAGGTTAATGCACTTCCTCCTCATTACAGATGCAAAAAGTGCAAGAATGTTGTCTTTGAAACAAGCGGAGAGTATGCAGCAGGTGCAGATCTTCCGAACCGCAACTGTGAAGTTTGCGGAGAACCTATGGTAAAGGACGGCTTCAATATCCCGTTCCAGACCTTCCTTGGCTTTGACGGTGATAAAACCCCCGATATTGACCTTAACTTCTCGGGAGAATATCAGTCAATAGCTCACAGTCAGGTTGAAGATCTATTTGGTACGGGTCACGTTTTCAGAGCAGGAACAATCGGTACCGTTGCGGAAAAGACTGCATTCGGATATGTCAAGAAGTATGCAGAGGAACGCTCTCTTCATATGACAAAAGCTGAAGAAAGCAGAATTGTTGCGGGTTGCACAGGTATCAAGCGAACAACGGGTCAGCATCCGGGCGGAGTTATGATTGTGCCCAAAGACAGGGAAATATATGAATTTACCCCTGTTCAGCATCCTGCGGACGATAAGGACTCCGATATCATAACAACCCATTTTGACTATCACTCAATTCACGATAACCTTTTGAAGCTTGATATGTTGGGACACGACGATCCCACAATCATAAGAATGCTTGAAGATCTCACGGGTCTGAATGCAAGAGCTATACCTCTTGACGACCCGGAAACAATGAGTATATTCACATCTATAGCGGCACTTGGAATAGAAGAGGATGAGCTTTTAGGAAAAACGGGAAGTGTGGCTGTTCCGGAATTCGGAACTCACTTTGTTCGTCAGATGCTTCTCGATACACAGCCAACAACGTTTGACGAGCTTGTAAGAATTTCAGGGCTTTCTCACGGAACGGACGTATGGCTTACAAATGCCCAGGATCTTGTTCGTGACGGAACCGCGACTCTAAAACAGGTAATATGTGCCCGTGACGATATTATGCTCTATCTCATTGACAAGGGAGTAGACCCAAAGCTTTCGTTTACAATAATGGAGAGCGTGCGAAAGGGAAAAGGCTTAAAGCCCGACTGGGAAACAGAAATGCTTGCCCACGATGTACCGCAATGGTATGTTGACTCCTGCAAGAAGATTAAGTATATGTTCCCGAAGGCTCACGCTGTCGCTTATGTTATGATGGCTTTCAGAATTGCATGGTTTAAGGTGCATCATCCCAAGGCTTTCTATGCAGCATATTTTTCCATTCGTGCAAAAGCATTCGATGCGGCTGTTATGACAAATGGTGATGCTGTTGTTCTCTCAAAAATTGATGAGCTGAATGCTATGGAAAAGATTTCGCAGAAGGAAGAAAATATGCTCGTTACCCTTGAAGTCTGTCACGAATTCTACAAACGAGGCTTTAAGTTTGATCCCATTGATTTGTACGAATCCGAAACAAAGAATTTCAAGATAACGGAAAATGGTCTTATTCCACCGTTCACGGCTATATCCGGACTTGGTGAAGTTGCGGCACAGAATATCGTGGATGAGAGGAAAAACGGAAGATTCACGTCTGTTGAGGAAATGCAGACGCGTTGCAGCAGAGTGTCAAAAGGTGTTATAGAAATGCTTGAGGCAAACAATGTTTTAAAATCAATACCAAGCTCCAATCAGATAAATCTTTTTGGCTAAAAAACATAAAAAATGTTGCAAAAATTATAAAAATATGTTATTTTATATTAGATATGATATTTGCACACAGAATGGTGGTGGAAAGTTATGCGTTTTATTCCCATAAATCTCGATAATGTCAAAAATGCCGCAACAATGTTTGTGGGTATTGCAAATAAAGAGCCGTGGAACGGAGAATGGACATATTCCTCTGCGTATGCACGACTTTTCACTATTGCAAAGTCAATAGGCTTTATGGGGCTTATTACTATGGATAATAATGGTCTTCCGTGTGGCTTTGTTATGGGGAATACAGTGAATCGTGCCGATGGTGGTCTTGATTTCCTCATATGCGAGATATGCTATCAGAATAATGAAGCAGGTCTTGTATACGCAAAGAAAACTCTTGACTATCTTGAAGAACAGCTTGAGATGCGTCATATCGTCCGTGCACTCTATGTGGGAGAGGGAGGAAACCCTGTCTCGGATTATTTTGCAAAGCTCAATTTTTCAAACGTCAGCAACGTTGTTATGGTGGAAAAACGCCTTGGTTGAGCCTGTTTGAAAATCTTTTGAAACAATGTTAAAAAATTACCGATTTTCTCTTGATTTTCTCGGAAAATGTGGTAAACTAACATAAGTAAAATTTTTAAGGAGATGTAATTATGCCACTCGTAACTTCAACAGAAATGTTCAAAAAAGCATATGAAGGCGGCTATGCAATAGGTGCTTTCAATGTAAACAACATGGAAATCGTCCAGGGAATCACCGAGGCTGCAAAAGAGGTTAATTCTCCTCTTATCCTTCAGGTTTCCGCAGGTGCAAGAAAGTATGCAAAGCACGTATACCTTATGAAACTTATTGAAGCTGCAATCGAAGATACAGATCTTCCCATCTGTGTTCATCTTGACCACGGCGACAGCTTTGATATCTGTAAGTCCTGCATCGATGGTGGATTCACTTCCGTTATGATCGACGGTTCAAAATATTCCTTTGAGGAAAACATCGAACTCACAAAGAAGGTTGTTGAGTATGCACATGCTCGCGGAGTAGTTGTAGAAGGTGAGCTCGGAAAGCTTGCAGGAATTGAAGATGATGTCAATGTATCCGATGAGGATGCACAGTTCACAAACCCTGCAGAGGTTGAGGAGTTTGTCACACGCACAGGTGTTGACTCTCTTGCAATCGCTATCGGCACAAGCCACGGTGCATTCAAGTTCAAGGGCGAGCCGAGACTTCGTTTCGATATTCTTGAAGAAGTTTCAAAGCGTCTCCCGAACTTCCCGATAGTTCTCCACGGTGCTTCTTCCGTTATCCCCGAGTATGTTGAGATGATCAACGCAAACGGCGGAAATATGCCGGGTGCACAGGGCGTTCCGGAAGCAATGCTTCGTCAGGCAGCAGGTATGGCAGTTTGCAAAATCAACATCGACTCTGACCTTCGTCTTGCAATGACAGGAACAATCCGCAAGTATTTTGCAGAGCATCCTGAGCATTTCGACCCCCGTCAGTATTTGTCACCGGCAAGAGCAAACATTAAGGAGCTTGTTAAGCACAAGATCGTTAATGTTCTCGGAAGCAACGACAAGATATAAAATATAAAAACACACAGGTGACAACTTATTTTTGGTTGTCACCTGTATTTTTAGGTTGTGTGAAGCTTTGAAAAACAGATATCTGTTCTGGTTTTGTATAACGTTTATTGCAGTTACGGCTTTTTGGATGCTATTCGAAAGCACAGTAGCTTTTCTTGGCGTGTTTTCTTTTGTTGTCATAGCTCTTGTTACGGGTTTGGTTTGGAAAAAGGCGAAGATTGCGGCAATATGTGTTGTTGCCGCAGCGGCTGTTTCTCTTTTGTGGCAGACCTTCTTTTTCGGAAGAGCAGAACTTCCAAAAGAACTTTTTAAGAAAACAACGGGCATTGTTGCAGAGGTTACCGATTACAGCGGAATGAGCAAAAACGGTAACAGCATAGTGTTCAAGGCAAAGCTTGATTGCGAGGGAAAAAGCATCAATGCAATAGTATATACAACAGAGTCGGTATCTGATCTTGCACCGGGTGATGTTATCCGAATGGATGCAACCTTCCGGGAATTTGAAAATACAGAGAGTTTTTCGGCTGAGACATATTATAAGTCAAGATATATTGATGTTTCGGCTTTTGCGGAGAATGTAGAAGTTATAGAGAAGAATGCTGGATCTGGTATTGCACATATTCCCCAATACCTTGCAAAGCAGTTCAGAGCAAAAATCGATGAAATCTATCCGGATGAAACTGCAGGCTTTTTAAAGTCGCTTCTTACAGGCAATAAAGATGACCTTCCGGAGGATTTGAAAGAGGGACTAAAAGCAACCGGTCTTTCTCATACCGTTTCTGTTTCAGGAATGCATATTTCTTTTCTTATAAGTTTAGTGGTTTTCTTTACGAAAAACAAATACTTGAAGCTTTTGTGTATTCCTGTAATGTTTGTATTTGCTCTTATGGTTGGAGCTCCGCAATCAGCTCTTCGTGCGGTCATTATGCAGACTCTTCTCATTGCTTCTGCAATAGGAAAGAGAGAATATGATTCGCTGACAGCGATTTCCGTAGCTGCGTGCATCCTTGTTATGATAAATCCGTATTGTGTAACGGATATTGCTTTTATTTTGTCGTTTATGGCAACTCTCGGCATAATTGTGCTTTCAAGACGTATATCTGATTTCTTAATAGGAAAATTTGGAATTAAAAAATGGGGAAAACTCAAAAAAATAGTCTACAGTATCCTTATCACAGCATCGCTTTCGATCTCGGCAACACTGTTCACAGCGCCGATTCTGGCATATACATATGGTTCTGTATCTCTCATATCTATATTTGCAAATATTTTGCTTATATGGCTTGTAACAGTTATTTTCATTCTTGGTTTTATCAGTGTGATGATAGGGTTTGTGTTTTTACCTCTTGCGAAAGGAGTGGCATTTATAGTGAGTATGTGTGCAGAAGTTACAATGACCTCTGTTGCAGCAATGGCAAAACTTCCTTTTTCGGTAGTTGCCACAGAAAACCCTATATTGGTGCTTTTGATTACATTTATTTGTATGGTCGCGATTTATGCTATAGCAGTCGGAAGAGAAAAGTTGAGGATTCGTTATTCCGCAGCGGCAACAGCGGTTGCTCTTGTTTGCAGTCTCATAGTTTTGTCAATGCGAACTGCTGCACCAACCCACGAAGGCTTGCGATTTGATGTTCTGGATGTCGGGCAAGGACAATGCGTGGTAGTGACAGCAGGCGAAGCTTGTGTTGTAATAGACTGCGGCGGAAATGAGGATGCGGCAAATACGGCTATTTCTCATCTCTATAAAAACGGAATAGAGAATATTGATGCACTTGTGTTCACCCATGCCCACGCCGACCATTCAAACGGAGGGAGTTATCTCGTTGAGAGCGTGGAGACGCAAAGAGTGTATATGCCATATACCGACAGAGATAATTCGGCATTCAGGAGTATTCTGGAGAAAGCAGGGGAAAACAAGGGCGTATATGTGAAGGAAAACACAAAAGTAAACGTTGGCAAAATAGAAATGGATATTCTCACATTGCCGCAGGGAAGCGAAGAAAATGAGAATGGAATTGTGGTAGTTATACGTGACGGGGATTATGAATGTGTGATAACAGGTGACATACCGGGGGCAAGCGAAAAGCTTATTGTGGGAATGCTTCCTGATGCAGAAAGCTACATAGTAGGTCACCACGGCTCAAAAACATCAACTTCGCTTGAATTTCTCAATAGAATTCTTCCCGAGCTTTCTGTGATTTCGGTAGGAGAAAATAATTCATACGGGCATCCGTCATCAACAACGCTGACAAGGCTGGAAAAGATAGGCTCCAATATTGCAAGAACCGATGTTGATGGCACCGTTACATTTTACTCAAGACAGGTGAGCGAAAATGAATATAAACATTAAAGATTTTAAAGAAGATTTGAAAACGGGAGATATAGCATCTTTGTATATTTTTTGCGGTGAAGAAGGATATTTGCGCGAATTCTATCTTTCTGAGCTTCAAAAAAAGGTTGTTGGAGATATGATGCCCGAATTCAATCTGACAGTAATAAACAAAGAATTTGAGTTCAATGAACTGTCTGATGTGGTGGAAAGTTATCCGGCTATGAATGACCGTCGGATGGTCATTGTTCGTGATTTTGATGTATATGGGGCAAATGCGGACTTTTCGGAAAAGGCAGATAAACTGTTTTCGGATATGCCGGAGCATTGTGTTCTTGTTTTTGTGTATGCAAATATCGAATTCAAAGCTGATAAAAGAAAGAAAATATATAAGACCCTTGAAAAAAATGCACGAACGGTAAATTTTTCAAAAGCATCGAGAACGGATCTTATTTCGTGGATAAAACGGCGTTTTCTCGCAAATGGCAAGGATATCGACAACGATACTGCAGATTTTATGATGTTCTATTGCGGAGAGATAATGCAAAACCTTATTCCTGAAATAGAAAAAGTCTCCGCTTATGCCAAGAAGAAGGAAATTACCCGCAAGGATATAGAGGAAGTGGCAACTTATAATGTGTCATCGGCAGTTTTTGATGCTTCAAATGCAGTTGCCGAAAAGAAATATTCAAAGGCTTTGGCGGTTCTTGAAGAGCTTGAGGCACAAAATGAGAAACCAATACCCGTACTTGCCCTCATTGCACAGCAGTTCCGTCGCCTTTATGCCACAAAGCTTATTTTAGAGCGTGGCGGCGGAAAAAATGAAGTTATGCAGCTTTTTGATATGAGAAGTGACTATCCTGCAAAGCTTGCGATAAATGCCGCCAAAACAATGCAGAAAAAGCATCTTCGCCGCGCAATAGAGCTTTGTGCTGTGGCGGATTCACGTCTTAAATTCGGTGCAGGCTGGGAAGAAATATCCCTTCTCGTAACAAGTATTGCGGCGGAGGAAAAAAGATGAAGAGAATCCGTGAAACAATAATTGTTGAAGGAAGATACGATGTAAACACCCTTAAGCAATACTTTGATGCACATATAATAGAAACTTCGGGATTTGGCATTTTCAACAACACAGAAAAAAGAAAGCTTATTGAAAAACTGGCGGAAAAAAACGGGATTATTGTTTTTACTGATAGTGATGGTGCAGGCCTTGTCATAAGAAATTTTATCCGCGGAGCAGTAAAGTCGGGAAATGTAAAGCATGCATACATACCGGAAATAGAGGGTAAGGAGAAAAGAAAGGCATCCGCTTCCAAAGCAGGGCTTTTGGGAGTTGAGGGTATGTCGAGGGAGATAATAGAAAATGCTCTCCGGCGTGCAGGTGCAACTTTTGATGACGGGGAAGTGCAAAAGAAATCTGACCTCACAAAACAAGATATGTATTTTGCCGGACTTTCCGGGGATAGCAACAGCTCAATAAAAAGGGAAAAACTTGCGGAGATTTTAGGACTCCCGAAGCTTATGAGTGCCAACGCCTTTCTTGCCGCAATAAATATGATATACACCCGTGAGGAATTTGAAAAGGCAATTTCGGAACTCGACAACGAGGCTTGTATATAAAAGAAAAGCGCTTTGTGATTTGTTATCACGAGGCGTTTCTTTTCATATATTTTTGTGAGGTGAAAAAAATGAAAAATGCATCTGCACAGAGAAAGGGGAAAAGTCGTGTGAAAAAATTTTTCCTCTATATGAAAGTTGTTTTATGCCTGTGCATAATATGCACAGCGGTTTATCTGAAGCATTCGGAAACTCCTGTTCTTGATGAAATAACGCAAACTGTAAATCAGAACTTAAAAGTAGACGAAGCCATAGCTGTGATTGGAAATGATCGGGATGCAGGGGGAACTATGGAGGTTTTTGAGAAAAAAGACGAAGATAAAACTGAAGAAGTCGGGCAGATTTTCGATTGTGATTTTTATGTTGATGGCGAAGGCGAAGAAGTAAAGAGGGCGGCGGAAGAGGAAAAAAGGCGAAGAGAAGAGGAAGAAAAAAAGCTCAGCATAGAAACTCTGAGCTTTTCGATGAGTCCGGAAGAACTTTTTGACGACACAAAGGCAGAGCCTTTCAGAATACCTCCGCCTTCTTCGTGCAGTTATGAGAAAATAAGCATAAATTTCAAATATAATTCTCCTCTTTATGGTACTGTGACTTCACGCTACGGATATCGGGATCATCCGATAATGGACGATTCAAATTTCCATACGGGAATTGATATTGCGGCAAAAAGCGGAAGCCCGATAACTGCATTTGCCGATGGTACGGTGATTGATTCGGGCAAAAATGATACTTACGGAAACTATATTCTCATAGAGCATTCGGATGGCATAAGAAGCTTTTACGGACACAATTCAAAACTTGTTGTGAAAAAAGGGGAAAAAGTAAAGCTTGGTCAGAAAATCGCAGAAGTGGGAAGCACCGGAATGTCTACGGGACCGCATTTGCATTTTGAAATCAGAAACGGAAAAATTCGTCTTGATCCGTCATTATATATTTCGCCGGAGTCTGTATGAAGAAACTTAATTTACCAAAACTTCGGATCAGCCTTCCTTTTACACTGCTTATAGCAACGCTTTATGCTCTCGATTTTGGAAAAGTGTTTGCTCCCACGTTTGCGGCAGTCATAATACACGAACTTTCACATATTATTGCGACAAGAGCGTGTGGTGGCTCGATTTCTTCTGTGGATGTGCGGATATTCGGGATTCGCGTGGATGTGCCGGAACTAAAGTTGATGTCATATAAGAGGGAAATAATAATTGCTGCCGCAGGACCGCTTGCAGGAATTCTGACTGCAGGCATTGCCGCTGTGACAGCAAGGTATTACGATATTCCGAATATTGACTACTTTATAGGAATAAATATTGTGATAAGTGCAATAAATTTGATACCCGTATATCCTCTCGATGGCGGACGCATAGTTCTTTCGTTGGCCTTGTCGCTTTTTTCGTTGAATTTTGCGAGTGCTTTATGTAAATGTATTACATTCATCGCAATTTTCGGACTGCTTCTTCTTTGCACGGTTTTTGCATTGTCGGGAATACTTAATCCATCACTTGTTATCTTTTCGCTATATATAGCAATGTGTGGAATCAGATTTCGTGCTCCTTTTTGAAGTTCTCAAGGAACTTCTTTTCTTTCGGAGTGAGTGGGGCAGACTCTATCATATCGGGTCGCTTCTGATAGGTTCGGATTATAGATTGCTCACGTCTCCACTTTTTTATGTTTGCGTGGTGTCCGGAAAGAAGAACCTCCGGGACTTCACGATCGTGCCACACAGAAGGTCTTGTGTATTGCGGATACTCTAAAAGTCCGTCAAAGTGGCTTTCTTCGGAAAAACACTCTTCATCGGAAAGAACTCCGGGGAGCATTCTTGCTATTGCATCGGTGATGGCCATAGCGGGGATTTCTCCGCCGGTGAGAACAAAATCACCAATAGAAATTTCTTCATCCACACATTCCTCGATAAAACGCTCGTCAATTCCTTCGTAGTGTCCGCAGACAAGAATGAGATGAGAATGCTCTGTTGAAAGTTTTTTTGCCTTTTCCTGATTGAAAACCGAACCCTGGGGTGACATGAAAATTGTATATGCATCGGGACTTGTGGCTTTTATATCTGCCCAGCAATTATAAAGAGCATCGGCGTACATAACCATACCCATTCCGCCGCCATAGGGGTAATCATCAACCTGCTTCTGTTTGTTTTTTGTATAATCACGTATCTGGTAATAACAGATGGTGAGCTTTCCGTCACGGCGAGCACGGCCTATAATGCTTTCGTTCATCATGGCATCAACTGCTTCGGGGAAAAGTGTCATAATACTAATACGCATTTTTTTCACCGCCTTTTTCAACTTCCATACCCGGGATTGTAGATACATTCATAATTCCGGCTTCAATATCGACATCAACAATAAATTCGGGAACAGCGGGAATCATATATTCCTTTTCACCTTTGATTACATAGACATCGCTTGAAGGAAGGGTGAGAACTTCAACAAGTTTACCCAAGGTTTCTCCGTTTTTATCTATAACGGTGAGTCCTTCAAGGTCTGCGATAAAGTATGTGCCATCGTCAAGCTCTACTTCATCACGGTCAACGCAGACACATTTGTTTCTGTATTTCTGTGCCTCGTTTATATTGTTGATTCCCGAAAGTTTTAAGAGCACACAGTTTTTGTGAAGTCGTGCACGTTCAACTTCAAAGGGTCTTTCGTCTATATATACAACGTCAAAATCACAAAGGAAGTCATCTTCATCGCTCCAGGGCTGAACTTTAAGCTCACCATAGACACTATGTGTGTTGACGATTTTTCCTGCTTCAATAAAATCCATTGGTATTCACCTCTTATTAGAGAATAAAATCGGGACTGTCAAAAAAGGACAGCCCCGAATTTTAAATCAGTCAAGAATGTCGACCGATACCTTGACGTTATCGCGAAGTGCAGCGGCCTTGATAATTGTGCGAATCTCTTTCGCAATGCGACCGTGCTTGCCGATAACCTTTCCCATATCATCCGGAGCAACACGAAGCTCAAGGACAAGTCCGTCCTCTTTCTGGACTTCGGTTACGCTTACGGCATCGGGATTTTCTACAAGGCTTTTTGCAATGTAAGTTAAAAGGTCTTTCATAAGTTGTCACCTTTTCTCCGGTTCTACCGGTGGCAAATTACTGGATTGCTCCTGTGCGCTTGAGAAGAGCTTTTACAGTGTCTGTGGGCTGTGCGCCTTTCTTCATCCATTCGAGAGCGCGATCTGTGTCGATCTTAATCTCTGCCGGCTCTGTGAGCGGGTTGTATGTTCCGATTTCCTCGATGAATCTTCCGTCACGGGGGAATCTTGAATCAGCTACAACAACACGATAGAACGGAGCTTTTTTTGCACCGATTCTGCGAAGTCTGATTTTTACCATTAGTTTCACCTCCAAAATTTTTAATAGCAAATATATGAATTTGTTTGCTTACTGAAATTAAAACGGGAATCTGAATCCACCGCCTTTTTGACCGCGACGAGCTTTTCTTGACAAGAGCTTTCCCATACCTCCGCTTGTCATTTGCTTCATCATTTTTCTTGAAGCTTCAAATTGCTTTAAAAGTTTATTTACTTCCTCAACGGTAACACCGCTTCCGGCAGCGATTCTCTTTTTTCTGTTGAAGTTGATAATCTGAGGATTGTCACGTTCTTTCGGTGTCATGGAAGAGATGATTGCATCCAGGCGAACTAAAGCACGTTCGTCGATTTTTGCACCGGCAAGTGCTTTATGGTCAATTCCGGGAATCATTTTAAGAAGATCTGACATCGAACCCATATTCTGCATCTGTTTCATTTGCTCTCTGAAATCGGTGAGAGTGAACGAATTTTCACGAATCTTCTTTTCGAGCTCTAAAGCCTGCTTTTCATCAAATGCCTGCTC
>JAFSEA010000115.1 GCA_017435965.1 Oscillospiraceae bacterium | reverse complement strand
ATATCAAGCGTTGCGATATGATGCTTATGGTATATCGAGTCCTCAAGGACAAATTTGTAGGGGCGGATATCATCCGCCCGGAATACGAAGATTTCGACTCCGTCCCCGACTACGCAAAAGAAGCAGTATCAGCCCTCATAGTTGCAGGACTCGTAAACGGTAAAAACAACCTCATAGCACCCAACGACAACACAACAAGAGCAGAAGTGGCAGTTCTCTTACAGCGCGTCCTCGAATTTGCAGAAAAATAAAATCCACATAACCACCCGTAGGGGAGGGTCTCCGTGCCCTCCCGCAACCCGTGTGGCGTAACGGGGCTTTCCGGGATGGGGGGAATCCCCCAGTCAGCTTCGCTGACAGCCCCCTACGAGGATTATTGCGATTTGCAAAAAAGCACAATCTACCCGATTTGTCTGTTAAAACAAATATACAGGAGGAAAATTATGAAAAAACTTATAGCTTTGACCCTTGCAGCAATTATGATGCTTGCGCTTTGTGCCTGCGGCGGAGAAAATGCGTCAACCAAAGTTTCTCACGATATTCCCGAGGGCAAACAGATTCCCGATGATGCGAGTCTTGATGTTATGATAACCAGCCATCCGTCGTGGCCATATGATGCGAACTGGAAAGTATGGCAATATATAAAAGAAGCTATTGGCGGAACGGTTAACATAATGGCAATTCCCGAAGCTGACTTTGCAACAAAGTTTTCTCTTATGATGACAGATAGAAATGAGATGCCCGATGTTTTCGGACTGGGAAACAAGCCTGCTGCTTTTGTGGATTTCTGTGAGCAGGGCGCATTTCTTGCTTTTGACGACTATGAGGAGGAGTTCCTTCCTGACTACAAAAAATTCTGGGAGAATGTATCCGAGGATGAACTGTGGATGCGTGAAACACGCAAAAGTGCAGACGGAAAGATATATTATTCACCGGTATACGGACTTGAAAAGAGTACAAATATCCGCGGATGGCTTTATCGAAAAGATATTTTTGAAAAGCACAATCTGAAAACTCCCGAGACGATGGATGACCTTTATAAGGTTTGCAAAAAGCTGAAGGAGTTATATCCCGATTCATATCCGTTCTGCCTGCGTACTGCGATGAACAATATAAATGTAATAGGTTCATCCTGGAAGGAAGGCTTCAGCTACGGAGTATATTATGATTTTGAAGAAGCTACCTGGTGTTACGGTGCCCGTGAAGACACGATGTACGACATTGTTATGTTCTTCAATAAGATGATAAGAGAAGGACTTATGCCGCCGGACTGCTTTACAATAGCAACTTCGTCGTGGGAGGAGCTCATCGCAACTGACCGCGGATTTATCACACCTGAATATCAGGTGAGAATTGACTATTTCAATACCCTTGCACGTCCCAATAAACCCGGATTCACGCTGACGGCGATGATGCCGCCGAAGGCAGAGGGCGGAGTGAACAAGATAAACAAATACAACTATCCGCCGCAAGGCTACGCAGTACCAAACACAGGTGATGAAGGAAGCATAGCAAATGCCTTCAGATATATAAACTGGCTTTACACGGATGAGGCGATAGAACTCGTTTCCTGGGGAAAAGAAGGCGAAACCTATGAGATTGTAGACGGAAAAAAGAAGTTCATCCTCGGTGACGGCTCGGAGACCGTTCAGAGCCTTTACGGAATCAACACAAGAGGAACAAACATCTGCTTTGACCCCGATGCGATAGGAGAAACCATCTCCAAGGAGCAGTATGAGGTAACAGATTTCCTTCTTGAACATACAGTTTCCGATCTCAACCCCACAATGTGGCTTGCACTCTCCTCGGAAGAAAGTCAGCAAATATCAGACTATGACATTTCTCTCAATACCTTTGTGGTTGAAAATATTCAGAAGTTCATAACGGGACAGAGACCCATGAGCGAGTGGAAAAACTTCCAGAAAGAGCTTTCTGAGCTTCCGATAGATGAAATGCTTGCTGTTTATGAAAACGCATATAACAAGGTGAATTAGCAAAATGAGGGCTGTGGCAATATTGCCGCAGCCCTCAAAAAGGAGAGAAAAGTATGATAAATATAGGACTTATCGGTTGCGGAAAGATAAGTGCAGGTCAGATTGCGGCAATTGACACAATCGAAAATGCAAAAATCGTTGCCGCCTGTGATTTGTCGGAAGAAAACCTCAAAGCGGTGACAGAAAAAACCGGTGCGAGAGCATACACCGACTACAAAGAGCTTTTGACAAAGGAAAAAATAGACCTTGTGATTATCTCGCTTCCTCATTTTCTTCACGGGGAGGCGACCTGCTTTGCGGCAGAGAAGGGGATAGACGTATTCCTTGAAAAGCCTATGGGTATTTCGGTGGCAGACTGTAAAAATATGATTGAGGTGTGCAGGGAAAATAACGTTATGCTTTGGGTCGGTCATGCTCATTGTTTCAATCCTGCATATATGCGTGCAAAGGAGCTTATTGATTCGGGAAAGCTCGGTTCTCCCATAAGTTTTTCGGAAACCCGGAATATGGATTATTTTGCCGCTTCAAGACCCCGTTGGTTTCTCAAAAAAGAGCTTTCGGGCGGCGGCATAATGATAAACCTCGGTGCTCATTGCCTCGATAAGATGAAGTTCTTCTCAGGCTCCGAGATTGCGGATATACACGGTCAGGTACATATCCGTGAAGGGTATGACGTTGAAGACAGCGTGCAGGCGTTTGTTCGGATGAAAAACGGATTTGTCGGAACAATCACTCTTGTAGGCAACACCGCCGCATATTCAAATCCCACCACCGTTTATCTCACAAAGGGTGAAATTCGCATATCTGCAGGCGGAATGGTGGAATATTGCGGTTGTGACGGTGTGTTCAAAAGCGAACAATGCGAAACCTCCGGAATGAAGCTGCAGCTTAAAACAGTTGTGGAAAAACTGGAAGCGGGAGACAAAACCCCCGTGATATCGGGAGATTACGGGCTCGATATCATCAGGGCAATAACAAAGCTTTACGAAAAAAGCATATAAAAGATATAAAAACGAGGTGTGAAAAATCAGCTTTTCGCACCTCGTTTTTATCACATAAATGTGTTTTATTATCTGCACATCTGCAAATGGCATTTTGTAAATTAGTCAATGATGTGAGACCGAAAAAGAAAGTTAGAAATAAAATTCAATCTCACGACGTTTTTGAATGGGAGATTTCCATCCGAGAACGGACATAGGAATATTATTAGAACGCTTTAAATAGCGTTTCAACTGAAGTTGAAGATCATCAAAGGAATAAAACTTGAGGAAATTGTAGAAACGCTCCTGATCATTACGGTGACTACGCTCGACTTTTCCATTATGCCAAGGAGT
>JAFSEA010000114.1 GCA_017435965.1 Oscillospiraceae bacterium | reverse complement strand
TAAAAAAGACAGCCGCACGTGAGCGGCTGCCTGAAATTGTAATGCGGTGCCAAACTTTCGATGCCCCTTGTAGGGGTTAAGCCTGTAATAGCCCCTTCTAGGGGCTGTGCAAACCACCAGTTTACTGGTGGTTATGATTTCAAGGGTTATATTCTCTATTCCATTCTTCCTGAATATGTTGCGTATCCTTTCTTTAAATTCATCCGAGTTGTTTCTTGCAACTATTGATATTGCGGCGTGGTTACTTTTTCCGTCTGTGGTGAGGATGCGAAGATAACGTATTTCGCTAACTTCGTCTGTTTCTTCAATGCTCCTTTTAATCTCATCCGCATCGATGCCTTCGGGAGTTTTTCCGAGAAATATTTCAAAGCCTTCACGAAGATGCTCTGCGGCGTGAAATAGAATGAAGATTGAAACACCTATTGACATAATTGGATCAAGAAGAGAAAAATCCGTAAATCTCATAACAATCGCACCTGTAAGAACAACTGCCCAGCCGAGAACATCTTCGAGCATATGGAGGTTAACTGCCTTTTGGTTCAAAGAATGACCGCCACGGGTGAAAAGTGTTGCACAGAAATTTACGCACACACCTACTACGGCGAAAATAATCATACCGTCATAATTTATTTGTGTGGGGTGTATTATTCTCATAACAGCGTTGTATATAACGAGAAGAGATCCGATTAAAAGGATAAGTGCCGTGATTGTTCCTCCCAGCACGGAATATCTTCCGTAGCCGTAGGTGTATTTTTTGTCCGCTTCCTTTTTGCTCTTTTTTTCAAGGAAAAAGGAAAGGCCTATGCTTGAGGCATCCCCTGCATCGTGGACTGCATCTGAAAGGATTGCAACGCTTCCCGTATATAATCCGCCGATAAGCTCAAAAATTGAAAAAGCAAGGTTTAAAATAAATGCAATAAAGATTTTTCTTTCGGTTTTCATAAATGCCTCCTGTTGACTATATGGTATTTTGTGGTACAATATATACGAAACTGAATATATTGTTCGGTAATTATTTTAATAGAGCACAATGCATAAAACAACATATATTCAACCGAAAGTGTTCAATACTGAACAAAAACGGAAATTTGTATGGAGTGAAGACTAATGGACAGGCGCAAAAGAAAAACCCGTGAGGCTATATTTTCCGCATTTACGGAGCTTCTCTCAGAAAAGAATTTTGAGAGCATCACGGTGGGGGAGATAATTGATTCTGCGGATATAGGCAGAGCAACCTTCTATTCTCATTTTGAAACGAAGGATTCCCTTATGGAAGCCTTGTGCGAAGAGCTTTTCTGTCACATCTTCGATGCGATGGGAAAAGAAAATGAGCACAAGCATATTTTTGAGTGCGATGCGCCCGATTCTGTTTTTCTTCACCTCTTCCTGCACCTGCAGAAGAATGACAATAATATCTTAAAGCTTCTATCGGGAAGAAATAACGATTTGTTTCTGCGATATTTTAAAAAGCACCTTACGGAGCTTGTTTCAAGCCAAATGCATTTGTTTGAAAGCGAAAAGAAGAAAAAACTTCCCGAGAGCTTTCTCATAAACCATATATCATCAACCTTTGTGGAAACAATCAGATGGTGGGTGGAAAACGGAAAGAAGGAAACAGCCGAGACCGTAACGGAATATTTTTTCTCGGTGCTGTAGGTTGTTCTCATGGAAAAGATAAAGAATATAATGGAGAAGATTGTATGAAAAAAGAGATAATTTTGAATGTAAAGGAGCCGTCGGAGCTTCTCAAGCTTATGTATGCCGAGATAAAGGGAGTTCCCAAAGGTAAGATAAAGTCTTTTCTTGAGCACCGTCAGGTATCGGTAAACGGAATTGTGACAACAAAGTTCAATCATCCCGTGAAAAGCGGAGATACGGTGAAAATTTCAACGGGTGAGGGTACTCGTGAAACACGTGGAATAAAGATTGTATACGAGGATGAATGGATTGTGGCGGTAAATAAGCCTTCTGGTCTTCTCACTGTTGCAACGGACAGAGAAAAGGAAAAAACTGCCTATGCACTTCTTTCCGAAAACAGACGGGGCAAGCTCTTTGTTGTCCACCGTCTTGACCGTGATACTTCGGGAGTTCTTCTCTTTGCAAAGAGCTATGAGATAAAAGAGGCTTTGCAGGAGGATTGGAACGACAGAATCCTTCTCCGTGAATATCTCGCCGTCTGCGAAGGTAGTTTTGAGAGCAAAAAAGGTGTGTGCAAAAGCTTTATAGCGGAAAACAGCGCTCACATTATGTATTCCGCAAGAGAGGGAAAACTTGCCATTACGGAGTATGAAGTTCTCCGTGAAAATGCGGAATATTCATATGTGAAGCTGAACCTCAGAACAGGCAGAAAGAATCAGATAAGAGTACATATGAAGGAGCTTGGAAACCCGGTGGTGGGCGATAAAAAATACGGAAGCACAAAGAATCCCATAGGAAGACTCGGACTTCACGCCGTAAGACTCGGGTTTATCCACCCCGTAAGCGGAGAAGAGCTTATAGTAAAGGCAGAGCCCGAAAGAAAATTCACACTTCCGAAGAAGTAAAACAGAGTCGGAAAAAGCCGAATGCAGTTAAGAAAAGTAGTTCAAGATAGTACAAACATTGCAAGAGAAAGCAAATAAAGCATAATATTACAGCCTATCACTTGATTTTCTGAGTGATAGGCTGTCTTTATATTTACAGTATAATTCTGAACTCTGTTCCGCAACCGAGGCTGCTTTTCACAGTAATTTCTCCGCCATGGAGCTCGATTATGCTTTTCGTCATTGAAAGACCTAAACCATTGCTGTTGTCTTCGTCATTACGCACATCGTCAACACGGTAGAAACGAGTCCATATTTTATCAATATGTTCTTCGGATATTCCCACGCCGTTGTCGGTAACAATAATTTCTGTTCTGTCACCAAGCTTTGAAGCAGAGACAGAAACATGCCCTGATTCATTTCCGTACTTGATTCCGTTGCTGATAAGGTTTGTGATTGCAGAAAGCAGCAAGGATTCATCGGCATCTACGATTGTTCCTTCAGGCACATTTGTAAAAAGCAATATTTCTTTCTGTGCCGCAAGCTCTTTCATACTGTCAACTGCAATGTCAACGAGTACCCCAAGGTCAACCTTATCCTTATTGAATTTCTGTCTGCGCTGATCTATCCTTGCAAGGAGTAGAAGCCTTGAAACAAGCTTTGAAACCTGTTTTGATTTATCTACAATAGTCTGCGCAAGTTCTTTTTCCTTTTCGTCTTTCGCAATATCCAATAAATATTCACCCTGTGCAAGAATAACACTTATCGGTGTCCTCAATTCGTGAGACGCATCTGATGTGAACTGTTTTTCCTGTTTAATAAGATTTTCTATTTTGTCAAGCATTTTGTTTAGTGTTACTGACAAATGATGAAGCTCGTCCTCTTTGCTGTTTGGCTCAATTTCAATTCTTCGTGTAATGTCTTTCTGATGCGAAATTTCGTTTGCCGTTTTTACAATATTGTTTACAGGTCTGAAAGCTCTTTTAGTGATGTAATATCCTCCAAGTGCTGTAAGAAGCAAAATGAGCGGAACTAAAATCAGCATAATTATAATTGCAGACCTACCCAAAAGCATTGTAGAGTTAACCGATTCAACACCTCTTATCCAAAATCCGCCATGCAGTCTGGGAGGGGCTTGCACCTTTATATCATAAACGATATATTCTTTTCCATCAATGCTTTCTCTACGTGGAAGGCCTTCTTCAAACGGAACATTTACAACATCATAATTATACTGTCCCACAATGTATTTGCCGCCTGATTCGTATATAGAAACGTTTTTAAATTCCTCTTTGCTTTCAACCAAATCAAAAACAGCTCTTTGCTTCTTAGATAGTTTTTCTGTTACCTGTGTAACCTGCAAAATTACATCCTTTTCTACACTATCTCATTACTTTATTTTTACAGGTGCTGCGACTGCAAGTATGATATTGAGGTTGCCGTTTCTGCACCGAAGTTCGTTTATAAATTCTTGCTCATCTTCATCGTGTTTCATAATCACATTGTAATTAAGTTCAAAGAGTGAGCCTAAATCAGTTGTTTTGATTCTTGTAAGGCTATACTTCTCTGATAATTATCTTCTTGTGTTTTATAGTATGTAAACCCAATGGCAGCTCCAAATACAACCGCCACAAGCATTGTTATGATTGCAGAACCGATTGTTATATCGGCTGACACATTTGCCAAAACATCATTAAATAAATTATCCATCTCAAACTACCTCTTGGTATTTGTATTCTATTTCATCAGCTTCAATATGATTTATCATATTTTTAAATTCAGTACCATACTTTGAAAATCTTGTTCTTTTTATATCTAACTCAGCTAAGCTATGTGTAAGCCACAATGGTTTTGCAAGTGATGTTTTGATTTCCATAAGATACACATCATCAGGAAGAAGTCTTTCTCCGTGATCACCGTCTTCCAATGCCAGGTCATACCTTCTTGACCGTATGTTCATATCAAAGGATATCCTCAAATCCTTATTATCTTTTTCAAAATATGCAATTCTGTCATAGGCAAGATATAGCTTTGGAGATAAATCATAAATTTTCAGGAAATACTCAAGTTCGTGTAGCACCTGCGTATTTATATAATCCTTCGGCTCGGGAGCTTTCCCTGATGCAACAAATCCGTATGCTTCGGAAAGCTTTAGCTTTGTTCTTCGTTTATTGACAATGCCTTTAAATTTCTTTTTTATCTCAAGAAAGACCTTTGTATCGGCATTAGGGACTCCGTATGCACGAAGTCTCAATTTTTCCTTGTATTCCGGCTTTGATAATGATGTCCTGATAAGATAGTCATCGGGAGTATCAAAGTAAATATTTGCTATTGTATATGGCGTATGCTCTTCGTTATGGGAATCCATAACCATATGCTCATCCATTATTTTTATCATTTTTTCAAAGGTTTCGCGGTCAAGCATATATTTATGCTCATATCTGTTAAAAACCTCTATTGCCATATTTCGAACCTCCTTGCTGACTACATAATAACAAGTCAAGGTTAAAATATAGTTAATTCATTAAAATTTATTGAGTAACTTTTATTTCTTTTCCATCTGACGAAACAAAAACATCTCCGTTTTTCGTGCTGTATGTTTTGCTTCCCACATATTGCAAAATAGATATGGTTTCATCTTCTGCAGGATTTTTCTCACTATCACAAATCACCGAATAAGTTGGTTTTACTGTTGTTACAAATCTCTTTGTATTCTTGTTGAACTTTCCGTGATGGGGAACTTTGAGAAAATCATACTGTTTTCCAAACTCGGATAAAACTTCTGTGAGTCTGTCTTTTTCTGCATCGCCTGCAAAAAGAAATGTGTTTTCTCCGTGAGTTACGGATATAACCAAAGAAAAATCATTATCGCCCTCAGCGTAGGATTTCTTTTTCGGTATTGATACTTCAAACAAAACATCATCGAGGATAAATGTTGTATCATCGGTTAAAGCTGTAATGGTTAGATTTTTATTCTTCACCGTTTCCACATATTTTTCATATTCATCATTGTTTCCTTCATAATCGGGAACAATAATATTACTTGCAGTTACATTTTCCATTACCTCGGGGAATCCACCCACATGGTCTTTGTCAAAATGGGTAATAAAGAGATAATCTATATTGGAAACACCTTTTTCCTGTAATAATTCCGCAAGCTCATCTCCGTCATCCTTTTCGCCGCAGTCAAGGACAATATTGTAGTTTTCTGTCTGCATAAATATAGCATCTGCCTGACCTGCTTTTAATACCGTAAAATCAAAAGTTCCGGTCACGGCAGGTATTTGAACTGCTTCATCGCTGTTGTTACCGCAACCACACAGCAGGAAAAAGGCGGTAAGTATAATACAAATTACAGAAATTTTTATCTTCATTTTATCAAACACCCTTCGCTTTTAGTTGAATATATCACTATAATGTTAGACTTGGGTTGAAAAAATCAGCTGAATATTTCCAACTGATTTTTGGGACAAACATATTTGTTTATGAGCTTTTGCAAAAGATTCTATTTCGATGTCACGGTTATCAATTTCGTGTCGCCGTACCATGTGACCTTCATACCAAACTGTTCCGAAATAAATCTGACAGGTATCATCGTTGAATCTTCTATTATTGCAGGTGCCGCAAGGAGTGTTACACTTTCTCCGTTTACATATGCAACATCGGAATCTATGGTAAGAACAATTTTGATATCGTCTTTTGCAGCAGTAACGGTGCGTGTGACTTCATCCCATTCCACAGTCGCGCCAAGTTCTTCCAAAATACTTCTGAAGTCAACCAAAGTAGTGCCATTCTCTATTACGGGATTTGTTTCAAACGTAAGGATATGTCCGTCTACGTGAACTCTGACAGTAGCGTTTGCTTGATTCTGATTATTTTTGGACGGTCTTCCGTTCATATTACCAAACCCGCCATCAGGTCTTTTTCCGTTTTCGGGTCTGACTTCTTCCGGGTCTAATTTATCAGGGTTGAAGTTTCCGGGCATTTCAGGACGTTCTTTTCCGTTAAAATTCGGCATCTTTCCGCCGGGGAAACCGCCTCCGAAACCACCCCCGGACTGATTTGATAATGTTGACTTTTCGGCAGTTTCTTCAAACTGCGCTTTTAAGTTTTCAAGTCCTTCAAGAGCAACATTTATGATTGATTTCCCATTGCCGAAACCGCCACCCGGGCGTTTGTCTTTGCCTTCTGTTATAGTTTGTTCAGTTTTGTTATTGCTATCTTCAGCAGTTGCAGTTTGAAGAGTGGTTGCTCTTTTAAATTCGTCGATTGTGTAAAAAGCCGACGGGTCTTTTTCAACATAGGGTTTTATAATACTTTTCAATTCGGTCACACGGCTTTCGAACTTTTCAAGCCAAACCATCATTTTCTCTATGTAATTGTAGTATCTTTCCTTGTATTCATCTACTGCCAAGAGTTTGCTTATAAGTGGCGAAGCTTCCATTGAACCTGACACCAAAGGAGTATCTATGCCTATATCGGTGTTACTTTCTCTGCCACCAAAGGACATATTCATATCCCAGGGGATAACGCTGAAAATACCAGCTTCATTTTCGTACAGATAATAATTGTGTTTCATACTGTTGTTGTAACTGTCGTAATTGCAAAGAACAGTATTGGCAGCAATATAAATCAATGCACTGTCAATGTCCAAAAAGCTTTCAATGTTACCCTTTTCGCCGTCAGGCACATCATTCAGATTTTTAACAAATTCTTTAAAGCTTGTAAGGTCTTTGTCCGGTCCTGATTTCAAGTCTGCATAAGTGTAGTTTTCATCCTCTTTGTAGACAAGAGAAGCTCCCTCTTCCATTTTATACAGATTTCCGTTTTCGTTATATGTAGTTTCAACAAAACTTTCATCAAGAGCTTCTATTGCCAAATAAAATCCGTACAACTCACCATTTATGTACACGTTGCAAAATGCAGTTTCGGAAACCTCCATACCCATCTCACGAACCATTTCGTAGTGAAGATACTCTCTCATATATGAGGGATCACTATAACAGTTATTAAGACACAATTCGTCAAGACCCAAAAGCTTTTGACCTTTTACATACTTATTGAATTTAATTCTGAAGCTATATCTGTCCGAATCAGAACTTGCAACAGAGGAGAGAGTCATATTCCCCTTTGTTCGTATACCTGCATTTTCAACCTTTATTCCGTTGACTGTGATATCTGCTCTGTGATATTCCTCATTTTTTGGATACGCGTATATATCCTGCAAATCACTTTCTGCAATATCAATATAAATATCGATAATTTCATCCTTTTTGAAAAGGTCTTCGTAGGAAGTTAAAGCTGTGGTGGAACTGTTGTCTGCTGTAGCGTGGCTGATTAAATTTGTTGCAAGCATAAGTGCAACTAAAATAATTGATATCGCTTTCTTTTTCATATAAAGAACCTCACTTTGCTTTTTTGTTTAATCACATAATACACTTGCAATGTTAAAACAAGGTTAATGGAATAAATTTCTCAAAAAAATTTTTTATACTGATCCCGAACTTAATAAAGCTGATTTAAAGATATTCCTGAAAAAATGCACACGAAGGGGTGCAACCGTTATTGGAAACACCTCCTTCGTGTGAATTGACGTCCTTTAAAGTAATGCTATGAAGCGAACTCTGTTTTTATCAATATCCAAGTTCTTCGATTCGCTTTTGCTCGGCTTCAATGTATGGGGGTTTGTATGCATCGGGGTTTTCCCAACTAAAGCCGTTCATAACCTCGGGTCTGCCTGCGCTGAAATCCGTTACCGTGAACTTTCCGCTATCTTCAATGCGGTAGACATACACATCATAGTGCCCCATACCTATACCCGCTGCGGTGGTAAAATGCACCTTGCCGTCCTTTAAGAAAACTCCGTCCATAGAAAATGGGGTATCTTCTTTCGTGAGATAAACCTCACTTCCGTCGGGATTTATTCGCATAATCTCGTTTCCGCCAAAGTGAACCTGACCGGGGAAGCGTTTGCCCGGCTTGTGAGTGAGAATCACATAGCTTCCGTCGGCATCCGCATAAAAGCTGTTTACGGGGCGATCTGTGACCTGAACGAGGGTTTCGCCGTTGTGGTAATAGAGACCTGCTTCACCGTAGCGATATTTTTCGCTTTCGAGGTTGAGGTCACGATAGCCCTCGCCATACTCCCCTCTTTCTATATCATCGGGGATGTTGTAGGAAACTTTTTCCTCACCTGTTTTTGAATCAAGAAGAAGTATGTCGATGGACTTATCGTTTACACGCTTTGCAAAAACTTCGCCGTCGGCGTAGGCGATAAGGGAAAGGTTTTCTCCCTTGATTTCCGAATATCCGTTTTCGGTGATGATATAATAGCTTTTGTCTGTCGTAACGAGGATGCTTTTTGCATCGGTCATTATATTTTTGTCAACTTCGGGAAACCACGGAAATTCTCCGCCGTTTACAAAGCTTAAAACCTCGCTCATCTCACCGCCTTTTATGGCAAAAACGGTGTTTTTGTCCTCGTCGGGAAGAGTTTCAAAGAGAAAACGCACCTCTCCGAGCTTATAGGACGGGTCTCTGTAATTATAACGCCCTTTTATTCCTTCTCGCTTTGTGAGCTCTGTCGTTTCAAGGGTTTTGGGATTCATTGCATAAATTATGATTGTTTCTCCGTCTTGCTTATATATAAATGGATCGATTCTTGTTCCGTCAGATGCAATGGGGTCAAGATCGCCGAAGGCAAAGTATCCTCCGTCTTCGGTTTTGTTAATCTCAATTCCGAGAATACGGCGGACAACACGACCGTCATTGTCTATGGTGAAGGTAGTGCTCCAGAATTCATCTGCAACTTTTCCGAGTTCTTCTGCGGTAAAAAGTCCGCGTTCGATGCAGACATCGGCAAGAGTGCGCCAGTTTCCGTTTTTTGAATATATACAACCGAGAGCACGAATGCTCATTATAGCCGCATCACCACGGATAAATTTCTTCTCTTTGTCGATTGCGTTGATGTCCTCCTTCGTGATGAGGTCAATCGGGATTTCTTCGCTGTCCTTTAGTGCTCTTGTTATAAAGGTTGCATATTGCCACGCAGTAACGGAGTGTTGCGAGCCGTAAAGTGTGTTTGAAATGCCCTTTGTGAGTCCGCTTTGATAAAGCCAGCCTACATATTTATCTGCCCATCCGGGTACATCGGTGAAGGAATGCGAAAAACTTCCGTTCAGAGCCTTTTCCTCTGCACCTAAAAAGCGGACAAGCATTGCGGCGGCTTCGGCACGTGTCATAGGTCGGGAAAGCTCAAAACCCTTGTCTGTTCCACGAAACAAATCAAGCTCCTTTAATGCTTCCGCACTCTTTTGGGCATCACCTTCAAGCGTTGCCGCAGAAACGGAAAGGGATACTGCGAGAATAACACAAAGCAGTATAAATAATTTTTTCATTTTAAAATCTCCTTTTTATGTAAATTATTCTTCAACGGCCATAAATTTGTCTTCGCCTCGGCGAGTGAGGACTCTGCCGTTGGTGGTATCAAAAATCTTTGCGGAAATCATATCAAATTCCTCTGTGGGAATGAGAAAAGAAACAGTTACCTCAGCACCGTAGTCCGTGTCGGTAATCTTTGCACCGAGAGCGATAAGTGCTTTTTGCACTATCTCAAAAAGGTTATAGGGAATGCTCATCTTTCCGTCTGTCCAGAGTCGCATAACTGCAATTCCTGCAGAATCAAGAGCGATTTTTGCGGCGTGGGAATAGGCTCGTACAAGGCCGCCCGTACCGAGAAGTATTCCGCCAAAATATCTTGTTACAACACAACAGAAGTCAAAGACTTCTTCTTTTCTGAAAACATCGAGAACAGGAAGACCTGCAGTGCCCTGCGGCTCACCGTTGTCGGAATATCTCATAATGTTGTTTTCCCGTATTGAATAGGCATAAACATTATGCCCTGCGGTCTTGTGCTTTTCGTTCTGCTCTGCAATAAAGGCGAGGGCTTCCTCTTCTGTTTTTGTATATCTCACAACGCCGATGAAACGGGATTTCTTTTCCGTAAATTCATCACAGCCGTCGTGGGCAGGTATTCTGAAACTTGTCATTTAAAAATCACCTCGAAGCTTTTGTTCAATATATCCGTAAACCTTGTCGTCAACAACTGCCGTGACAAGGATGTTTTCCGCCTCATATTCCACGGAGATGACGGAGGCATCACGGTGGAGAGTGTCGAGAAGTCCCGATTTTGCATAGGGGATAGAAAGCTCCACACGTCGGGAGGTAAGCCCCAGCATTGAGCAGATTTTTTCCTTCAGCTCGTCAAAGCCAAAGCCCGATACTGCCGATACGCACACGGAATCCGTATCGTGCTCAAATGGGGAAATGTCGGGGATAAGGTCGCATTTATTAAAAACATTGAGTCTCGGCGTATCTCCTGCACCGAGGTTTCTGATAACCTCCTCCACAACAAGTCCGTGAGTTGCTATCTCCGGATTTGAAACATCGGAAACGTGGAGAAGAAGGTCTGCATATAGAAGCTCCTCCAAGGTTGCACGGAATGCCTTTGTGAGATGGTGGGGAAGCTTTCGTATAAAGCCTACGGTGTCGGAAAGTATTACCTCCGCCGTGTCGCTTATCTTGAATTTTCGTGCTGTCGGGTCAAGGGTGTCGAAGAGTCTGTTTTCGGCGTGGATATCAGAGCCTGTGAGGGCGTTTAAAAGAGTTGACTTTCCTGCATTTGTATAGCCGATGAGGGCAACGAGGGGAACTTCACGCTTAAGTCTTGCCCGTCTCTGCTCACCACGGACTTTCATAACGCTTTCAAGCTCATCCTCAATCTTTGCAATTCTCCGCCTTATGTGACGGCGGTCTGTTTCGAGCTTCGTTTCACCTGGGCCGCGTGTGCCGATGCCGCCGCCGAGACGGGATAAGGCGGAGAAGCTTCCTGCAAGTCGGGGGAGAAGGTATTTATACTGGGCAAGCTCCACCTGAAGCCGACCTTCTCTTGAGCTTGCACGGCTTGCAAAAATGTCGAGGATAAGAGTTGAACGGTCAATTACACGGACACCGAGAATGTCCTCTAAATTTTTCGTCTGAGCAGGCGAAAGCTCATTGTCAAAAACTGCGATGTCAACTTCGTTATCCTTGATAAACTCCGCAATTTCTTCGGCTTTTCCCGTACCGATAAGAGTTTTCGGCTCGGGAGCTTTCCGGTGCTGGATAACTCTTGCAACTTCAACTCCGCCTGCGGTGGAGAGAAGCTCTGAAAGCTCATCCATTGTGCTGTCGGAAACAGCCTCTGCCTCTGTATATATATCAGCATCGAGTCCTATAAGGACCGCACGCTCAAAAACCTCTTCTCTGTCCATTGAATTCTCCTTTTACATTCTCTGTATTTAGTATATCGTAAAATCTTCTTTGTAGCAATACAAAAATTTGCCGAAATGTGTTTGATATGATATAATTAATTCGAGTTGCGTAGCTTGCAGTTCATTTGTAGGGGTGGGGCTCTGCTCCACCCGTAAAAAAAGTAAAAGACGGAACTGTGTGGCGGGCGGAGTATAACCCCGCCCCTACAGCGAAACAAGACATTTCGGATAATTTCCAAAAAGGGGGAAGATGTGATGCTTTATTTTATCCTGGGCAGAGTGAAAAGCGGAAAAACTTCGTTTTTAATAAATGAAATTCAAAAGCAGAAAAGAGAGAATACTCTTTTCCTTGTTCCCGAAACCTATTCACATTCGATGGAACGACTTTTATGTGAAATCTGCGGAAACCCCGTATCAAGCTATGCCGAGGTAACAAACTTTCGCCGTCTTGCAACAAAGATAAAAAGTGAGCTTGGCGGTCTTGCCACGGAAACAATCACAGGCGGCAAGCGCATACTTCTTCTCCATTCCGCCATAGCTTCATGCTTGCCTGCTCTTTCGGGGCTTGGCAAAGCAGTTAAGAATCCCGACCGTCTTTCCGATGTGCTTTTAATAATTGACGAGTTTAAGGCATACGGCGTAACCCCCGAAGAAATTATGTCGGCAAAGAATGAAGTTTCCGAAAGTCTCGGAGTTAAGCTTTCAGACCTTGCCATCATCTATGCCGCATATGAGGCAAATCTTTCCGAGGGTGAGTATGATGCCTATGATGAGCTTTCCCACACGGCAAGGCTTTTAGAAAACGGCGATTTCTGGAAAGAGAGAACTCTTTTCCTTGACGGATTTTCAGGCTTTAATGCGGCAGAGTATGAGATTTTTGAAAGTGCGGCAAAGAATTGCCGTGATGTTTATATTGCTCTCGAGCTTTGTGACGGGGCGGAGGAAGAAGACGAAAACGGAATATTTGACAATGCCATAAAAACAAGAAAAAAGCTTCTCAATATTTGCGAAAAATGCGGAATAGCCTATGAAGAAATTCGCCTTGAAAAACCTGCTGTGTCTGCCATAGAGCACCTTGACCGTGCCATATATTCGGGAAGTCTCAAAGCCTTTGAAGGGGATGCATCCGAAATTACCGTCACATCGGCATCGGGAAGCTTTGAGGAATGTGAGCTTGCGGCGGCATATATCCTTGATAAGGTAAGAAATGGCGCAAGGTTCCGTGATTTTTCCGTTGCCCTTGCAGATTCCGGGGCATATTTGGGAATATGCGAAAGAGTTTTTTCAAGATATGGAATCCCCGTGTATATGAGTGAGGCAGAAGCTGTCACTTCAAAGCCTGTTATTGCCCTTATTCTTGCGGCTCTGGAATGTGCTCTCCGTGGTTTTCGCACGGATTCCGTTATGGAATATATCAAAACGGGCTTTTCGGGAATCTCTTCGGGAAGTCTTGATATATTTGAAAATTATCTCTATATGTGGTCACCCTCGCCGAAACTCTGGGCAAAGGGCGAGGATTTCCTAAAGAACCCACTCGGACTTACTGCTCCCGAGACAGAAGAAAGTGCAAAGCTTTTAAGAGTTGTAAACCGTGTGAGAAGAAAGGTGTATGAGCCTATAAAACGCCTTTCCGTCGCTCTTTCAAGAAAGGGAACGGGCGAGGATTTTGCAAAGGCACTTTATGATTTTATAAACGAAATAAATCTTCCGAGAAGGTGCAATGCATATGCATATATTGCCGAAAGCTCCGGCAGGATGAATGATGCAAGAGAATATGAGAGCATCACAAAAATCCTTTATGAAGCAATAGACAGCTTAGGCCGTGTGTTTGCCGAAAAGATGCTCACAAAAGAGGAATTCTGCCACCTTTTCAGGATAGTTATTTCTCAATATGAGCTTGCAACCATTCCCACCACTCTTGACAGCGTGAGTGTGGAGGATATTTCCCGTGCAGACGGAAGCCGTTGCCGCTTCCGAATCATTCTGGGTGCGGTAGAAGGCGTTTTCCCCCGTGGAAGCGACGGCGGAGGACTTTTCTCTGAAAATGACAGGCAAGAGCTTTCCGATTGCGGAATAGAGCTTGCTCCCGGTGAGCTTTCGAGAATATTTGAAGAATACAGAACCGTTCACGATACACTCTGCTCCGGTGAAGAGGGTCTTTATATAAGCTACAGCACCTTGTCTCAAAGCGGAGAGCTTCTTGAAGAAGCAGCGGTTGTTTCGAGAATCAAGGAGCTTTATAACATCGAAGAAAAAAGCTATTCTTTGCAGGAAGTGCGAAATCGGGCAAAGATACCGTTTTTTGATTCCGTTATTGCATCGGGAGAGGCGTGCTCTTCCTTTGAAAATGATGCCGAGCTTTCCGAAAAGCTCCGCACCGTGAAAGAGAATCGCAACAACAGCCGAGGACCTGTCCGTGACAAAGAAAACATCCGCAGAATATTTGGCGAGAAGATAAAATTGAGTGCATCAAGAGCGGACCTTTTCGCTTCTTGCAGGTATGCATATTTTATGAAATACGGTCTCTATGCAAAGCCTCACGAAAAAGCGGAAATTTCGGCAATTGAGGCAGGAAGCCTTATGCATTACGTTCTTGAAAACGTAATCAAAAAGCTTTCCGAAGAAGGCAATTTCGATGTTGACAAGGCGGTAACTCTTTCAAAAGAGTATGTTGGTGAGTATGTGAAAAACGCTCTTTCCGGGGCAGGTGAGATAACCGGTCGCACGGAGTTTCTCATAAAGCGGCTTGAAAGAACTGTCTGTGAAGCTGTATCGGATATATGCCGTGAGCTTAAAAAGAGCAGCTTCCGCCCCGTTGAATTTGAGCTTTCCTTTTCAAAGGACGGAGACCTTCCGCCCCTTGAGATTGAGGGGGAAAATTCCCTTGTGGAATTCCGTGGTGCAGTTGACCGTGTGGATACTTATGAAAAAGACGGCAAATTGTATTTCAGGGTAATAGATTATAAATCGGGAAAGAAGGAATTTTCCCTTGATGAAACGGTAAACGGTATCGGTATGCAGATGCTTCTTTATCTTTTCGCTCTCGAAGAAATGGGAGTCAAGAGATTCGGAAAAGAGGCAAGCCCTGCAGGAGTTATGTATGTGCCCCTCACGGTAAAGCTTTCCGACAAACGAGGCACTCCTGCAGGAGTTAAACGCCGTGAGGGAGTTGTCCTTTCCGAGAAAAATATAATAGATGCAATGGAAATCGGTGAGGAAAAGCTTTATATCCCTGTTTCCTTCGGCAAAAACGGCGAGTTCAAGCGAGGCTCAAGCGTTCTTTCGGAAAGAGAGCTTTCGCTTATAAAAGAAAGAGTCAGAGCTCTTGTGTCAAAGATAGGGGATGAATTGTCCCTCGGAGAGGTATCACCAAATCCATATGTGAATAAAAGCCACACCGCCTGTGACTGGTGTGACTATAAGAGCGTGTGTGCCTTTGATGAAAAGAGAACAGACGATTCAATGCGTGAGCTTATTGAAATAAGAGCTTCGGATATACTTGAAAAAGACGGAGGTGAAGAAGATGTCAAATGTGCGCTGGACGAATGAGCAGCTTTCTGCGATTGAAGCAAGAGGAAGCACACTTTTAGTGTCTGCGGCGGCAGGCTCGGGAAAGACTGCCGTGCTTGTTGAACGTCTTCTTCGCAGAATAGTAGATGACGGATTTGATATAACACGTTTTTTGATAATAACTTATACCAAGGCGGCGGCAAATGAGCTTCGGAAAAAGATAGGCGAAGCTCTCTCAAAATATGCCGCAGAGCATCCCGAAAACAAGCGTGTGAGAAGAAATCTCGCTCTTGTTGGAAGTGCGAGAATATCAACGGTGCACTCATTTTGCAGTTGGTTACTCAAAACCTACGGAACTTCACTTGAAATTGCAGGAGGATTTCGCATTCTCGACGAAAATGAGAGCAGAGTGCTTCTCGATGAAGTCCTCGGAAGCCTTATAGAGGAAAAATATGAGGAGGGCGATGAAAGCTTTCTCTCTCTTGCCCGATATATAAGCGATGCAAGAAGCGACAGAGAACTCTTTTCCTCCGCTAAAGAAATGTATCGCAAGAGCGTGAGCTTTCCCTATCCCGAAAAATGGCTTCTCGGAATGGCGGAATCCTATAACACGGAGGGAATTGAAAACATCCGTGATACCATATGGGGAAAAGAAGCTTTTTCTAAGGCACGTGAACTTGTGGAAAATAGTATATTTGCCGCAGAGGTAATGCTTCATGATGTGGACCAAGCCACCGACACAAGCGAGGTTTATCACGATATGCTCACGGAGCTTTGCCATGAGCTTTCAAAAGCTCTGTGTGATGACTGGGACACAATGCGTGAGAGCCTTTCGGAATATGAATTTAAAAGACTTCCATCCTCAAGAAAAGTCCGGGATAAGAGCGGTCCCGAGAGGATAAAGGAGCTTTACGGAAAGATAAAGAAGGATATAAGAGAGGGAGTTCTGGATTCTCTCATGCCGGCATCCTCCGATGAGCTTCTTTCGGAGATTTCCTCCCTTTCGGGATATATGAGAGAGCTTTCTCTTCTTGCTCTTGAGCTTTATCGGAGATTCGGACAGGAGAAGATTTACAGAGGTCTTCTCGATTATTCCGACCTTGAGCATTTTGCAATAGAGCTTGTTACCGAGGATTATGACGAGGAAAACGATGTTGTAATCCCGAGTGCAAGGGGAATTGAGGTGTCGGAAAACTTCTCCGAGATTCTTCTCGATGAATTCCAGGACAGCAATATTGTTCAGGATATAATTTTCCGTTCCGTTTCAAGGCAGGAGAAGAATATTGTTATGGTGGGAGATGTGAAGCAGTCAATCTATGGCTTCCGTCTTGCAGACCCTGCTATATTTATGAAAAAATACAAGACCTTCAAAAGGGCATCGGAAGCAAGCGGCGATGAGGCAAGATACATAACTCTTTCCCGAAACTTCCGATCAAGAGCCGAGGTGCTTTCGGCATCAAACTCAATCTTTGAAAGGGTTATGAGCGAAAAGCTCGGCGGTGTTGATTATACCGAGGAGCATCACCTTGTGCCGAGAGACGAAATTCCATATAGCGAAAGAGAGGATATGGACTGTGAGTTCTGCATAATTGATGCAGACGATGAAAACGAAAGAGAAATTGAAGCGGATGCAAGATTTGTTGCCGCAAAAATATCGGAGCTTGTAAATTCGGGCTTTGAGGTGTGCGATAAAAACGGAGAAAAGAGACCTGTTACATACAAGGATTTTGCGATTCTTCTCCGAAGTGCAAGCAGTGCAGCATCGGTTTATGAAAAGGCACTTTCTGATTGCGGAATACCTTATATCTCCCCTGTGTCGGAAGGGCTTCTGCAGAAAAGTGAAGTGAGTGCAATCGTTTCTTTTCTCTCTGTGATGGACAACCCCACACGTGATGTTGCTCTTCTTGCCACCCTTCGCTCACCGCTGTTTTCCTTCTCGGCTGATGATTTCTGCTATATAAGACGTGCAGGGAAAGGAAGTCTTATTGATGCAATGGGAAGCCTTGCAAGAGAAGACAGTGAAACTGCGAAAAAGTGCAGAAGGTTTCTCACCTCCCTTTCCGAAATGCGATCTCTTGCAAAGGGAAAAGGCATAAGCGAGCTTATATGGGAGATATATAACAGAACAAACGCTCTCGGTATGTTTGGCGCACTTTCCTATGGAGAAGAAAGACAGAAAAATCTCATAGAGTTTTTCAAGTGTGCCGAGGCTCTGGAAAAATCGGGATATGTAAGCCTTTATAAATTCATATCCCATATTGCAAGAATTGCCGAGCGTGACGGTGATCTTGCATCCCCTCCCATAAGCTCCACCGACGGTGTTACAATAATGACAATGCACAAATCAAAGGGACTTGAATTTCCCGTTGTGTTTGTTGCAAACGCTATCCGAAGCTTCAACCTTGATGATATAAAGGGCAATATCCTTTTCCATCCAAAGCTTGGGGCAGGACTTCGGATAAAGGATGAAAAGCTCGGTATGGACTATTCAAGCTTTATGCGAGACATAATAAAGCGAAAGATTCTTGAGGATCAGAAGAGCGAGGAGATGCGCCTTCTTTATGTTGCCCTCACAAGAGCGAGAGAAAAGCTTTATATAACAACCGCTTTCAAAAATGCCGCAAGAGCCATAGAAAAAACTATGGTTGAAAATGCATACCCCGATTTCGATAAAATCAACCTTGCCTCGAGAAACGATGCAAAGCTATGGTTTTTGTTGCCAATTCTCCGAAGTGCTACGGGATCGGATATTCTCGAATATGCAGGCTTTTATGCATCCGACGGAGAAAAGCTTCCGGGACTGCGTGCATATGTGGTAAAGGCATCGGAGATTACGTCGCAGGCGGCGGAAAAGGAAATTTCAGAGGCGAAAAAGGTTGTTCCCGATGAAGAAGAAATCAAAAAAATGCTTTCTTTTGTATATCCGTATGAAGCGGCACTAAAGACCCCGTCAAAGATAACGGCAACGGGAATAAGTGCACAGGCGGAAAAGGGACAGCGAAAGGTTTTGCGAAAAACTGTGGAAAGACCCTCCTTTATCCGTGAAAAGAAGCTCAATGCCGCAGAGCGAGGCACGGCACTTCATCTTGCAATGCAGTTTGCGGATTTTGAAAAGTGCGTGACGGAAGAGGGGGCAAAAGCCGAGCTTTTGAGACTTTATGAAGAAAAGTATCTAACGAAAAAGCAATATGAAGCAGTAGACTCAAAAAAGATATATGCCTTTGTAAACTCCCATATCGGAAGAGAAATGCTTTCGGCAAAGAAAGTGTGCCGTGAGTTCAAATTCTCACTTCTTCTCCCCGGTGAAAAAATACTTTCCGATGAAAGCCTTTCGGGAGAAAAGCTTCTTTTGCAGGGCGTTATTGATATGTATTATGAAACCGATGAAGGAATTACCATAGTGGATTTCAAAACCGATAAGAATCCCCCTGAGGGCGAAAGACTTGAAAAATATAAGGCACAGCTCAAGGTTTACAAAACTGCTCTCCTCGAAATGACAGGAAAAAAGGCAAACCGCCTTGTGCTTTATCTCGTGTCAACGGGAGAATTTTTGGAAGTATAATTTAAAAAGACCTACCGAGAAGCTTTTGGCTTTTTGGCAGGTCTTTTATTGTCTTTCGCAGTTAAAAACTTTTGCCTGTTGCATTGGCGCGATGTTCTTTTCTTGTTTCTGCATCGAGGTGACTTTCCCAGGAGTGGAGAGCTTCAAGCCGCTTCGAATCGGCTTCTTTTTCGCGAGCAACCTCTATCATCTCTTTGCGAAGATTAAGCGGTGACAGATTGGTAAAGCTTTGGCAGATACGGGTGAAATGGGCGTTATCGGCAAAGCCGCACTCACAAGCTATCTCGGAAATGCTTTTTGAAGTATATTTAAGCAGTTTTATTGCCTCAAATGTTTTGAGTGCCATTATCATATCGTGATATGAAAAGCCGGTAACCTCCCTGAAGGCTTTTGTAAAGCTTCGGCGTGGGAGATTTACGAAATCTGCCGCTTCATCTATGGAGAGAGGCGATGTGAAGTTTTTCTTCATGTTTTTTACTGTTATAAGTATCTTCTCTGCACGGCAACGAAGAGCAGAGAGCTTTGCCGGAGAAAATTGGGCACCGTGTTTTTCTGAACACAGCTTTAAAAATTCATCGAGGTTTCGGAAAATACGAGTTATGTGCATTTCGCTTTTCTTTGTATATTCGTTCAGAATATCGGAAAAAAGCTCGTCTGCAAGTTTTTTGTCTCTGCCGTCAAGTCGGATATACAAAGGAAAGCTTTTCCCGTTATAGTCGGCAAGTTGAAAGGTGAGGGGATGAAAAGGAACGCCTTTTTTGTACAATGCATCTGCAGGGGATGAGATTGATATTATGGTAACCTCGTCCATATTTAAATTTTGGGTGTCCATGGCATGGACGGAGTAGGGAAGAGTACAAAGAACAGACCCTGCCGGGCATTTTAGCTTTTCGCCATTAAGTGACATATGGAATTCTCCCGAAAGAACATACCATATGGCCAGAAATTCGTGATAGTGAAGATGGTCAAGAAAAGAAGTGCTTGCACGGCGGACAGTTACTTTGTATTTGTTCAGAAATGAATCCTCATCGGAAAAGGCGGCTATGGGGAATTTTGGCAGATTTTTGAAATATGGCACTTTTATCACCTCGGTATCAGTATAACTGAAAAACTTTTTGTTTTCAATAAAAAAAGTTGCCCGATTATTCAAAAAAGTGCATTTACAATAAAAGGATGAATTGATAAAATATTTTTAGAATGGTATATAATACAATGCACAAGTATAAAAAACAAGGAGGAAGAAGAAAATGAGAAGAATTTTATCCGCAATTCTCGTATGTGCAATGATGATGGCATTTCTGCCCATAGGTGCATATGCCGCAGAGGGGGAAGCCTTCACTATCAATTTCGGTACATATGACAAGTCAACGGCTTATACCGAAGATAATGCACGTTATTATCTCAAATCAACAACAAAGGGTGAAAATTGGGCGGTTGACACGGCAAATACAACAAGCTCGCTTTATGCCGGAGGAACAACGAAATATGCTTGCCGTCTTCAGTCTCAGATAACCATCGCAAAGCGTGACAGAACTGACGGGGGAACAGGTCCGGCAACTCTCGCATTTAAGTTTACCGCACCAAAAAGCGGAACTTATGATGTGGATATAAAATACTATGCATACAATGCGGCGGGATACGGCGATGTTCTTTTCATAGACGGAAGTACGAAGACTTATCTCGGAAGTATTTGTGCATATAAAGAAGCGAATTTTTTGGATGAAACTGCAGATCTTCTTTCCGTAACCCTTGAGGGTGGAAAGGAATATAGCGTAGGCTTTAAGTCAACGGGAAAATCCGAGACCACAAATGGCAATATGTATGTTTACACAGTAACTTTCACACCTTCCGAGAGCCCCATGAACTTTGGTGGAATAGAAGCAAGTGTTGAAAGCTCTGTCATAAACGAAGGGGAGACTGCCGCAATTACCATTGTTGAGTCGGCTCCGAAAAGTGTTTTATACAGACTTTCTTCCGTAAAGGAAAATATCTCTTACAAAAGCTCTGATGAAAAGATTGCAACGGTTTCCGATGAGGGCGTTATAACAGCTGTTACAAAAGGAAATGCCACGATTACGGCAACGCTCCTTGATGGTGGTAAGGAATATACCGACACCGTAGATATAACCGTACCCGATAACGCACCCGGCGAAGCAGTATCGGAAACCGTAAAGGTATATATTGATGCAACAACGGGCGGGAGTGTAACTGCAGATAAGGTAACTGCAAGTGTAGTTGCAGATGCAGAAGCAGGAACCAAAATCACGGCAGAGGCAACAGCAGCTGAGGGATATAAGTTTGCATACTGGAAGGACAGCGCAGGAAATGTAGTCAGTGAAAGT
>JAFSEA010000113.1 GCA_017435965.1 Oscillospiraceae bacterium | reverse complement strand
CCCTGCAGAAATAGCTACTATATCTCTCCACTCGGAGACATCGCATTGGCCGTAATAATATTCCATATTACCTGTGTATTTTGTTGCAACAACCGTGCCGTCTGATTTTAAGCCTACGGTGTGACGTTCCCCTGCAGAAATAGCTACTATATCTCTCCACTCTGAGACATAGCATTGGCCGCCATAATACTTGCCGATGTATTTTGTTGCAACAACCGTGCCGTCTGATTTTAAACCTACTGTGTGATAACTCCCTGCAGAAATATTCGTTTGCAAGTTTCTTACCCGGAATTTCTCACTAAATTTAATAAATTCCGCTGTTTTGATGCGTTCTTCTTCCATCCTTTTTTCACGTTCAATGCGTTCCGCTTCTATCCTTTTTTCGCGCTCTGCCTCTGCCCGTTCATTTATAAACTTAATACATCCCTGAAGTTCTGTTTTCAGCGCATCATCTCCGAAGCGCATTACTTTTTGATAATTGTTTTTGTCATCGAAAGGCTGCTCGCAATTTTTCAAATCCTCTTGTTTTTTAACGCGGAGTTCTGCCATAAGCTTTCCGAGATAAGCTTCTGCAAACTTTGCATTGAAATTAAGAACCTGTTCGAAAAATCCGTCTGCCTTTTCCCATTCGCCGTCCTCAAGCGCCATAAAACCTCGGTCTGAAAGAGCTTTTATATTTCCGTTTGCATTTTCTATTACCTGCGTTTGTTGAATGACCGGTGTTTCTTTTACTTCGGACACAACAACCTTTTTAATACCGCGGACAACATCGTTTATAAATCCGATTTTTGACATATCCTGTGCCTGAAGGTGTGCAAATTCTTCGGGAAGCTCATAGGCATCCATATCACGATAACAAGGGATTAAGAGCTTGGAGCGGTCTTTCTGAATAATTTTCAAAAATCTTGACCACTCGTTTTTAACCCATACGGCTGTGAAATATTCCGGTTTTGTTCCGATTGCAAGCATCACTTTAGCTGAATTGAGCGCGGCGAAAATGCACGGCTCATAAGACTTGCCGAGCTTATTTTCAAGAGTGATTGCCGCATAGAAAACCTTTAAGCCTTCCTGCGTTAACTGATGGTATATATCATTTGCAATAACAGAGTCCTGAGTTCTTTTTCCGGCGCTGTCGGTTTCCTTATAGCAGATGAAAACATCATAAGGCTCTTCTTTCTGCGAAAGCTCTAAAATATCTTTCTGGATTCTGTCAATTTCCTTTGCTTCCGCTTCATAAATTCCACGCTGAACAGAATCTGCATAGTTCAGTGCAGATTTATAATCCTCATCGGCTATAACCGAATCGAAGGAAGCTCTGTGACAGGTGGGGATTCTCTTGAAACTGTTCGGGTCTTCCACATATTCAATTCCGTATTTACAAAGGATGAGACCCCAATAAGCTTCCGACTGGGTTTCGTCTCTTTCTATAATTTTCTCATAAATCTGCTCGGCTTTATCGAATTCGCCCTTCATTCTGAGAATGTTTGCACGGTTAAAAAGCCCCTGAAGATTTTCATCGGAGCTTGTGGGAACAGTCTGCGTTGTTTCGCAGAACTCACACTTCATAACTTTTTCGTCAACAATCTCAAGATCGCCGCCGCACATTTTGCATTTATATATCGCCACAAAACCACTCGCCTTTCGATATGACTTTTTATATGATAATTATACAATAAAGTGAGAAAAAGTCAATAAACTCAAAATATGAAGCTGTTGCTTTTGCGGTTATTTGATGATAAAATAAATACATATTCTGAAAGGGTGATTTTGTTGAGTAAATTTTTTGCTTTTATATACAGGATGAAATATATTTCCCGTTGGTTGCTGATGCGAAATACGAGAACAGAGAATGTGGCGGAGCATTCTTATCACGTTTCGGTGCTTGCCCATGCTCTTGCAGTTATATCAAGGGATGTATTCGGGAAAAGCATTGACCCCGGAAGAGTTGCATCGGCAGCACTTTACCACGATATGCCGGAAATTCTCACAGGCGATCTTCCAACTCCCATAAAATATTATGGCTCGGACATAAAAGAGGCTTATAAGAGAATCGAGAAGGAAGCCTCGGAAAAGCTTCTCGGAAATCTCACGCCAGAGATGCAGAAGGGAATCCGCGATGCCGCAATGGACGAGGATGAGAGGGTAAACTTCTTTGTGAAGGCGGCAGACAAGCTTGATGCATATATAAAATGTTTAGAGGAGATAAATGCCGGCAACCGTGATTTCAAAACTGCAGAGAAGCAGACAAAGAAGGCACTTGATAAAATGGATTGTGAAGAGGTAAAGTATTTTATTGAAAATTATCTCGATGCATTCTCGATGACTGTTGACGAACTTTAAGGGGGATTTTTCAAGATGGCAAAAATAACATTTCTCGGAACCTGCTCGGGAACAGAGCCTTTTGAAGGTATGCACCACACCTCATTTATTATTGAGGCAAACGGAAACGTATACTGGTTTGATGCAGGAGAGAATTGCTCGCGCAATGCCTTTTTAAACGGAATTGATATTCTTGCGGTAAATAGCATATTTATTTCGCATCCCCACGTTGACCACATCGGCGGATTATTCAACCTGATTCTTCTTGTGCGCCAGCAGATCTGGAGACAAGGGAAAGAACCCGAAGACGGAAAGGTCAGGCTTTTTTCTCCGTGCAAGGCTCTTTGGGAGCATATGAAACCGCTTATTGACACGGCGGATAAAAATCTTTTTAATGTTATGTCTGTGGAGAACAGCGTTATTACCGATGGAGTTATATTTGAAAACGAAGATATAAAGGTATCGGCAATACATAACGAGCATATGGGCGTTCCTGAAGACGGCGAATGGAAAAGCTATTCCTTCCTTATTGAAACTTCGGGAAAAAGAATTGTCTATTCGGGGGATATAGGAGCGATGAGTGAGCTTGATTCCCTTATCGGAGACGGCTGTGATATTTTAATCTGCGAAACCGGACACCATAAGGTTTCGGATGTAATCGCATATGCAGAAAAATCAAGTGTTGCCCACCTCGTTTTCAATCACCACGGCAGAGAGATTATATATGACCGTGCTGCCGCACAGGAGCTTTGCGAAAAGGCATCCTGCAAAGCAGAAGTTGCATATGACGGAATGGAGCTTGGTTTGTAATAAAAGATAGAAAAATAGCAGGGAACGAAATTTTCGTCCCCTGCGTTTTACTATTTATATGGGCAGTAGCCGTTTTTATGAAGATGTGCAGGATGACCGCCGCAGTGATAGTGATAATAGCCAAGACCGCTTTTGTTTTTATTGTCGCGGTGTCCTCCGTGTCGGTCGGGTCTTCCGCTGTGCGCAAAAGCAACAACAGTCATAAAAAGAATCAAAATAAAAGTTGCAAAAATTCTGGATATAGTTTTGTACATAAAATCACCCCGAAATAATATTACCCGTATATGGGTGATGTTATTATACGATATTATTTTTTTAAAAGTCAACCCGAATTCGGGTAATTTTGTGCCCTCCGTATATTATGATAAAAGCAACCCAAAAACGGGTAATTGCGTTTTTTTTGAGAGTTGGTTTTATGGAATATTCAAAAATCTATACAGACAGAATAAAAGCTTTGTGCAGAGAAAGGCGAATATCAATCAATAAGCTTGCAACAATGAGTGATGTGAAACAGTCCACGTTAGATAATATCATGAGAGGACTTACCAAAAATCCACGAGTGAAAACACTTCACAAGATTGCAATTGCGTTCAATATGACCTTGTCAGAGTTTCTCGATTTCAATGAGCTTAATGAGTATTCATTTGAGGATGATTCGGATGAGTAATACAACGGAAAGGCAGTAAAATCTGTTTTTTTCTTATTTACAAATCTGTCAGAATGTGTTATCATAGTCTGCGGAAATTAAATAATAAGGGAGAAATGTTAAAATGGAAGCAGCACAGATACTTGAAACGATTATGATTATAAGCTTTGGTGCATCATGGCCTGCAAATGTTATGAAGTCATGGAAGGCTCGAACAACAAAGGGGAAAAGTCTTCTTTTTCTTTGCTTGATAGAGTTTGGATATATTGCAGGTATCGCATCAAAATTTTTAAATGATAAAGCATTCGCCGATGAGTGGCTTACTGTTATTTTCTACATACTCAACTTTGTTATGGTTGGTGCAGACCTTGTTCTCTACTACCGCAACTACAGACTTGATAAAGCAGCAGCGGCACAGGGCAAGTAATAATGTAAGGCAAGTAATAATGTAAATAAAAGAGCGATGTTGATTCGAAAGACTCAATGTCGCTTTATTTTTGCAACTTACTTACGAAATTCTATTTACCATTTTTGAAAAAATATTTGAAATGGTAAAAAGGTGTGGTATAATACTGTGTGAGGTGATGTGCCGTGAAGCTTATTACTCGAAATCAATATTTGGAAAAACTCATCAATGTAGTCGGTACTCCTGATATTAAGGTAATCACGGGTGTTCGTCGTAGCGGGAAGTCCAAGCTGCTTGAAGCTTTTAAAAATTATATCGAACAGAATGTACCGGATCACAACGTCATTCAAATCAACTTCAACTTACCGGAATTTGATCATCTGCTTGAATACAGATCTTTGTATGATTATATCAAATCTCAATATGTAGAAGGAAAAGAAAATTTTGTTTTGATTGATGAAGTGCAGATGTGTACAGACTTCGAAAAAGCGATTAATGGTTTGCATGCATCTGAAAAGTTTGATATTTATATTACCGGTTTAAATGCTTTCCTGTTGAGTTCTGACCTTGCTACACTATTTACGGGGAGAACGTTTGAAATCAAGATATTCCCATTTTCTTTCAGTGAATATGTGCAATATTTCGGCTGCGATGACAAGTATTCCGCTGTGGATAAATATATACTTGAGGGAGGTATGTCCGGCTCTTATCTGTATAAAGATCAAGAGGCTAAGTATGATTATATTGCCGAAGTTTTCGATACTTTGATTGTTCGTGATATTCGCAAAAAATATAAAATCCGCAATACGCAGCTTATGGACAGACTTGTAGACTTTCTGATGGACAATATCTCCAACCTGACCTCGGCACGCAATCTTGCAAACACATTTGGCGGATTAAAGGAAAAGGTCAACCACGTTACTATCAGTTCTTATATTCAGTATTTGTGCAATGCTTTTGCATTTTATAAAGTTCGCAGGTATGACATTAAAGGAAAAAAGTATCTTTCAAGCAACGACAAGTATTATTTGAGCGACCACACCTTCCGTTATGCCAAGCTTGGCACAAAAAATATGGACTATGGCAGAGTTCTTGAAAATGTGGTTGCAATAGAGCTGTTACGCAGAGGTTATGAGGTGTATGCAGGTGTACTCTACAAGAAAGAGATCGACTTTGTTGCAATCAAACGCAACGAAAAGATTTATATACAGGTGTCTGATAATATCAGCGATGAAAAGACTTTTGAACGTGAAGTTTCTCCGTTGCTTCAAATCAAGGATGCTTATCCTAAGATAGTTATTGCCCACACCCGACACGATGAGTATCAGCATGAGGGAGTAAGGATTGTTGATATATCGGATTGGTTGTTAAAGTAATTCGCAGGAATATAAAAATCCCCTTGAAACGCCGGGCTTCAAGGGGATTTTTATATGAGCTCATTTTTTTAATACTGTTCGAGATTGTGCTTGAGTTCTTCTATCAGGCGGTGAAGCTCTTTTAAGGTAGAAACGTTTGTAACCTGAGTTTTGAAGCGGTTTGAGCCCCGGATTCCGCGGAGATACCAGGCGATATGGCGGCGTGCCTCCAAAACCGCCACCTTTTCTCCTTTCTTTTCCGACGATGCGATTATCTGATTTTCTGCAACATCAAGTCTTTCGGAAATCGGTGGAAGCTCCGGAATGTCCTTGCCATCGAGGGCGGCACGGCATCGGGTGAAAACCCAGGGGTTTCCGAAGGTTGCACGACCTATCATTATACCGGCAGCACCGGTATATTTTTTTATCTTGACGGCATCAGGTGCATCAAAAACATCACCGTTTGCAATAACGGGGATGCTGACGGCGTTTACAACATCACGGATAATATCCCAGTCGGCACGACCTGAATACATTGAAACACGTGTTCTTCCGTGGATGGTGAGAGCATCTGCTCCGGCATCCTCAAGAGCTTTTGCAAATTCAACTGCATTAACGCTTCCGCCATCCCAGCCTTTTCGGAATTTAACCGTTACGGGAACATCAATTCCGCGCTTTATCTCGCGGACAATTTCTGCAGCAAGAGCGGGGTTCTTCATAAGTGCGCTCCCATCCCCGTTATTTACTATCTTTGGGGTGGGACAACCCATATTTATATCTATAAAATCTGCACCTGTGCGCTCAAGGGCAATTTCTGCGGCACTTCTCATAACAGAAGGCTCATTTCCAAAAAGCTGGACTGCAAAGGGTGTCTCATTTTCGCCGCGGAGAAGGAGGGTTTTTGTTTTGCTGTCCTGATAAACAAGGGCACGGGAGGAAACCATTTCGGTATATGTGATATCGGCACCGTATTTTCTGCAGACTGTGCGAAAAGCCTCGTCCGTGACCCCTGCCATAGGTGCAAGGGCAAGAGGTGTTTTTTTGAAAATTTCTTTTATGTTCAAAGGGGAAAACCTCCCGACTAAAATTCGACCTATATTATACCACTTTGTGAAGATTATGGCAATAGATTGAAAAAATATGGTTAGTGTGGTAGAATGAATTCATAAGGTATACTGAAGTAGTGAGAACAAAGGGGAGAGTAAACAATGATAATTTTGCGTGAAAAAGGGGAACCTTCTTGTTTTAGAAATATATGGCATAAACTTTATGATTTGGAAACAGAAATAGACGACTTTATTGAAGAACTTCACATTGGAATACATCCGATTGCTCACATTATAGTGGGTGAAGACACAGATGTCGGGATGCATACGTTCGGGGGAGTTGTTACCTATGAGTGGCTTATGGAAAATCTCTGGAATATTTATTCTTGTCTGGACTTCATTCGATTTGAATTCCGTGATACAGAGGATTTTATCAACATATATGTAGATAAAACTATTGTCTTTTCTACATATGAAGAGTCTTTGGGTCTGCACGAGTTTCTTGGGATAGAACAGGATACTCCTGTTTTGAAAATGCCGGAAACTGCAAACGCTATACCTTCAAAAGACACAGCGCGATCTTGTTTGCTGCGCCGATTCTTTTTTTGGAAACGATGAGGGTGTTTTTCTGGGTATAACTGAAAGTCGTATTGCGGTGAGAAGTAAATGCATCGTACGAACGAAGGTTGTATATTGATAAAAATGTTGTATAAATCTTTACTGATTTTAGAATGATTTCGTAGAAAGGCAAAGTAAAAACTGATAGCGAGGTATTATATTATGAAAAAATATTTCTTTTCGTTTATAGATGATGCGATATGGATATTCAGAGACCTTACCCGACAGAGGACGAAGTCGATGTTTGACCATCCGTTTTTTGCAACGCTTAAGGCTGCTCACGACAAGTGGGGGCTTAAGACGCAGATAAATCTTTTTTATCGCACCGACTATTACTACGGTATGGATGAGTTCAACCTCTCGGAAATGACAGACGCTTACAAGGCAGAATGGGAGGCTTCTTCCGATTGGTTGAAGCTCGGATTCCATTCCTATCAGGAATTTCCCGATAATCCGCACGTCAATGCATCATATGAGGATATGAAAAAGCTTTTCACCATGATAAGGGATGAAGTTGTCCGCTTTGCGGGAGAAAAGAGCTTTACATACGGCGTTGTGCCGCATTGGATTCCCGTGAGCCTTGAGGGTTGCCGCGCGCTTCGTGACTGCGGCGCGGAGATAGTCTGCGTGACGGCAGGCGATGCAATAGAATATGAAGATATACCCAAAGGTTCCGATTTTGCTTACAGCGGCAGAATCCTCTGCAACAGAACTCCCGAGGCGAGGGTTTTCAGCTGGGCCGCGCGAAAAGCTTCTTTCTCCGTTTGCGGATATAATCATTTCTCCGACCATGAACTTTTTAACAATGACAAGGTGCTTGGCTATGTCTTTGACGAAAAAACGGGACTTAAGTTCAAAAAGCTTGACGACAACTTTGACCTTAATAACTATAACCCCGTGGAACTTCGGAAGGAACTTTCAAGAAGAAAGAACGACACCCTTATCTGCATAGGAAATCACGAGCAATATTTCTTCTCCGATTATTTTGTGTATGAGCCTGATTATTCAGACAGAATTTACGAAATGGCAAAAATTCTCATTGAAGAGGAAGGCAGAGAATGTATTTTCATTGAAGACCTTGCAAGAATGGATGAGGGAAATATCACGGTTAAGTCTCTCTGAGGAGTGATGAAAAATGAATTTTGAAAATCTTAAAGAATGTCTTGATATGTTCATATCCCGTGATAAGGTGCCGGGGCTTGATTGCATTGTATACAAAGACCATAAGGAAATTTATCGCTATACCGCAGGCTTTGCCGATAAGGAAGCGGGAAGAAAGATGCAGGGTGATGAGCAGTATCTCATATACTCAATGACAAAGCTTGTGACCTGCATATCTGCACTTCAGCTTCTTGAAAAGGGAAAGTTCTTACTTAATGATCCCATTTCAAGATACCTGCCGGAGTTTGAAAAAATGAAGGTGGCGACAAATGAAAAGGCTTCAAGTGATTTTGACAAGGTGGCAACGGGAAAGGGTCTCGGAGAGAAGGCATCCGATATAAGCGTGAGAGATGCGAAAAAACCCATAACGATACATAATCTTTTCACAATGAGCTCGGGTCTTGACTATGACCTTCGCTCACCTGCAATAACGGAGGCAATAAAAGAGGGAAAAAAGACCACGAGAGAGCTTGTTTGTGCAATGTCGGAGAATGTTCTTTCCTTTGAGCCGGGTGCACGTTATCAATATAGCCTCAGCCACGATGTTCTCGGTGCGCTTATTGAAGAAGTTTCGGGGATGACCCTCGGTGAATATATGAAGAAAAATATCTTCCTGCCTCTCGGCATGGAAAATACCTTCTTCGATGTTCCCAAGGATGAAAAGCTTCTTTTGAAGATGGCGGCACTTTACACTCCCGATGAAAACAGAAATCCCAAAAAGCGTGAGCTTTCTTGTGAGTATAATCTCACGGAGGAATACGAAAGCGGAGGAGCAGGTCTTTGCTCTTGCGTGTCGGATTATGCCACATTCCTTGATGCTCTTGCCTGCGGCGGTGTAGGCAAAAACGGAGAGAGGATAATTTCATCGGCATCCATTGAGCTTATGAAATCTGACCATATGACCGGAATGGAGAGAATTTCCGATTTTGAGGATTTTGTTCCGGGGTATCGTTTCGGTCTCGGCGTGAGAGTCCACACGGACAAGTCAAGAAGCGGAGCGCTCTCACCCTACGGAGAGTTTGGATGGGACGGAGCTTCCGGCGGATTTTCCCTTGTGGACACGAAAAATAAAATTTCCCTCACATATCTTCAGCATTTTATGGGCTGGGAGCGTCGCTCTCGCTATGAAATAACAAACGCACTCTATTCGTGTTTAGATTAAATTAAAAGGAGAAGATTCATTATGAAAAACGGAAAACTTCAGGTAGCACTCATCGGTTGCGGAATGATAGGCGAAAGTCACGCCGAGGCAATAGTAAACGACGGAAGAGCAGAGATTTCGGCTGTTGTCTATGGAAAAAACAAGGATGCCGCAGAAAAGTTTGCGGAGAAATACAACATTCCTTTTGTCACAAATGATTATCGTGAGGTAATTGCACGCGGCGGAATTGATGTTGCAATAGTTGCAACTCCCAGCGCATACCATGCAGAGAGCACAATCGCCTTTGCAAACGCAGGTGCGCATATCCTCTGCGAAAAGCCTCTTGATGTTGAGGTTGATAAAATGACCGCAATGATTGATGCGGCGGAGAAGAACAATGTCCTTCTCGGTTGTGTTTTCCCCAACCGTACCCGTGATGACCTTCAAAAGGCAAAGACACTCATTGACTCCGGTGAGCTTGGAAGAATGCTTATGGTAGAGTTTCAGTATCGTGGATACAGAAGCCATACATATTATAATTCATCTGCCTGGAAGGGAACAAAAGCAGGTGACGGCGGCGGATGCCTTATGAATCAGGGAAGCCACGGTATTGATGCCCTTATTTATCTTGCAGGCGGTGTAAAGAAAGTATGTGCAGTATGCGACACTATGGCGAGAAAGATTGATGTTGAGGATGCCGCCTGTGCGCTTTTAGAATTTGAAAGCGGCGCTCACGGCACACTTATGGGAACGACTCTTTCACATTATCCCGAAACAAATGCAGAGTGTGAGCGAATCCGAATCGAGTTTGAAAAGGGAACTGTTGTCTATGCTGACGGCAAGACGATGTTCTATAAGAGCCTTGATGATGATGAATTCAAGACCGAGGCAATCTGCTTCACCGAAAAGGTAGAGAGCTTTGGAGCAAATCCCGAGGATATGGACTATGCCGCGCATTTTGCGATAGTTTCAAACTTCATCGACGGTGTACTTGAAGGAAAAGAACTCATCGCACCTGCGCGTGATGCAAGACGCGCAATTGATCTCATTCTCACGATCTATAAATCCTCCGAGAGCGGAAAATGGGAAGATGTCCCGAGCTTTGAGAAATAAGATTGAATTTTGAAAGAGAGCAGACTTATCTGCTCTCTTTTTTGCTTAAAAGTTTAAAAAATGATTGATTTTATAACTTTAAGGTGATATACTGTTTATATATATCACATTGTTTTTCTGGAGGAAAGCAGGATGAAAAGATTTTTGAGTATAATTCTTGTGCTTGCAATGTGTCTGGCAACAGGTGTTTGTGTGTTGCCTGCAGGTGCGGAAGAAACAGGAAACGTTGTTTATCTGTTTGCAGGTACTGAAATCGACAAGACAAACGGTGAAACCTGGCTTTATGCATCAGGGGATAAGAAATTCGGAAGCTGGTCATTGCAGAATGCATATGCTTACGGTGATCACGGCTTTAAATACTGGACAGCCGATGCTCAGACGGAAGCACTTGCTCCGAAAAATGCAAGAGCACTGCAGGTTATGGACGATGCGACAAGACTTTATACCATATATGGAGACAACGGTGAAGCTGTTCCCGGCGGAATCAAGCTTGTTGTAGCGCTTAAAGCACCGGCAGCCGGTTTTTATAAGGTAGCTATCAATTCGGATACAAACAATACCTCAACTGCAGCAGAGTTTTATATGAGAAATCTCGATGAAACAAACAAGGATATCGCCTATTATACTGCAGCAGAAACACAAATAGGAAATACCTACAGTATCGCAAACCACAAAAACATAACTTTGTCGGAGATTATATATAACAGCGGAGAAAAGGATCTGGCAATCGGACTCTTCACCGGTGAAGGAAAGAATATGCAGCTTGACGGTGTTACACTCATTCCCGTTACTGCAACAGCCATTGAGCTTTCTTCGGATAAGATATGCATACTTTCGGGAGAAAGCGCAAAGGTAAGTGTTAAAGCAACTCTCTCCGACGATACAGAAACAGGTGTTGTTGACAGCTTTGTTACATATGAAAGTTCGGATAAAAATATAGCAACTGTCTCTGCGGACGGAACAGTAAACGCGGTCGGCAATGGCGAGGTGACAATCACCGCAACGGTTGGCGGTCTTTCTTCTTCGGTTAAGCTCACGGTAGGAGCAAAGATATACAGCTTTATAAGACCGACGCTTGCGGCTTCCGATTGGGACAGCACTCTCACATCAAAGAATATGCAGAGTACTATTGTTCCGCTTATAGGATATGGCTCTCACGATTATAAATATTGGGATGTGGATGATGCAGCCCTCGGCTTTGTGGCAACAAATGTCCGTATTCTTCAGTATTACGCCGGCGGACTCAGAGTGTGGAGCTGCGGAAATCAGAAGGGTGAAGAATTCGAAAATCCGAAAGGAACAAAGCTTGCACTTGCACTCAGAACTCCAAAAAGCGGTTTTTATGAAATTTCCCACGACAGTACCTCTTCCGATGGACAAATAGCAGACCTCAGGGTATATATGTCACACATTTCTGCCGAGGATGAAGCGGCAGAGACAAGACGGCAGGTTGAGGAATTTATCAGACCTGAAAATCTTGTAAAAATGGGGGCATCAAGCAATACGGGCTCACACAGCTATAATAAGGTTGTTGCACTGAACGGAACTGACAATATAATATGGACTGTATCTGTTGATCCGGCTTCAGCTTTTTCTCTCGGCAAAATCAAGCTCAAGGAAATGGAAGTTTCCGGAATAATTCTTTCTTCGGATAAAGAGGAAATAGAAATTGGTGAAACAGCAAAGCTTTCTGCATTTGCTGACGGAAAAGAGATTGCTCCGGGATTCGTGAAATTTGAAAGCCTTACTTCTGATATCGCAACAGTTGCGATTGACGGAACAGTTACGCCTCTTGCCGAGGGTGAGGCGGAATTCAAAGTAACTGCACTTGACCTTACTGCAACAGTTAAAATAAACGTTAAGGCAAAGTCAACTGTTGAAGAGATAGTTGAGGGTGTGGCCCTCGGAATTCTCACAAACTACAGAGAAGCGGCAGACGGAGTTGCGGCAGATGGTTATGTTATAAATGAAAAAGCAACGGTGGATGTTGGCACAACGGTTGTAGCCACAGCATCCGATGTTGGCGGATATAAGTTTGTGTACTGGAAGGACGGAAGCCGTTTCCTTTCAAGCGAGCGCAGTATTACCTACACAGTGGCAAGAAACACAGCCCTCACTGCAGTATATGATGTGGTTTCGGAATCTGAAGTCGGAAAGAAAACAGTTGAGTTCTGGAATGCAGATAAAACACTTATATCAAGGGTAGAAACAGAAGCCGACACGGTTGCACTTCCGGAGAATGACCCCACAATGACAGGATATCACTTTATCGGATGGTATACGGATGAAAACACACCGTTCACAGCGGAAACTGTTCTTACAGCGGATGTAACCCGTGTGGTTGCACAGTATGAGCTTCTTGATACCGAATATACAGTAACCATTGACGGCGATGAAAAAGTCGGAAAGTATGATGCAGTTGTTGAAAAGACAGCAGGCGATAGTTTCACATACTGGACACTCAACGATGTTGTGATGAGCTTTAAAAAGAGCCTCAGATTCATCACTTACGGAGACGCAACGATAAAGACAGAGACTGCGGATATGGAGATTGCTCCAACGGTTGTTCTTGATAAGAAGGGTGAATCCTTCTTCCTTACATATGAAACTCCCGATGGTTTCACACGCATTGAAGCAGGAATAATCTTTGGTCCGACAAAAGATATAGAGGTAAACAGCTGTTATTCAAAGGCAAGCGCAAAGAATAAGGCAGACTTTGGACAGTTTACCGCAAAGCCGATGGATGCAGAAACCTATGCAAGAGGATATCAGATATTTAAAAAGGACGGCAAAGTTCTTGTTGTATACACAGATGCGATTTCGGTAGAATAATATTAAGAAAAAATTCCCAATTTTGGGAATTTTTTCTTTTTTTATGCTGTTTCCGGTGAGAAATTGCCATAATACGGACGGTTTGTGACAGAGAATTTTCACTCACTTTACAGGACGTCGAAAACCGTTGACCTTTGTTTTTGTTTGCTGTATCATAGCACTCGTAACAGGCGAGAGCCTGAAAAAACAAAGGAGGAATTTTACTATGAAGAGCTTTAAGAAAGTTCTTGCACTTGTGATGGTGTTTATGCTTTCATTCTCACTTTTTGCAAGTGCAGTAGGGTTCACCGATGCAACTGACATTCACGAGGACTATCAGGACGATGTAAATATGCTCGTTGAACTCGGAGTACTCGGCGGATATCCCGACGGGACATTTCGACCGGAAGCAAACATTACCCGTGCTGAATTTGCCAAGATGGTATATGTATTAAAGTACGGGACAGACGATGGCGGTGACCTTTTTGCCGGTCAGGCAAGCAAGTTTACCGATGTTGAAAACGATGCAAATGTCAAATGGGCAAAGGGTTATATCAACTACTGTGAAAACCAGGGCATTGTATCGGGTGTCGGCAACAACAAGTTTAATCCCAAAGGCAACGTAACTGTTGCAGAGGCAAGCAAGATGCTTCTTGTTATTCTTGGCTGTAACGCAGACAAGGAAGGCTTCAAGGGCACAAACTGGGCATCCAACACCGTGGCAAAGGCCATGGAGCTCGGTCTCTATGACGGCTGGCAGGGCAATCCCACAGAAGCTGCTTCACGTCAGCTTGTTGCAAAGCTTATGAGAAACGCAATCTTCTCACCTGTCTACGTCTACAGCCCCATAACGGGCATAGGCTCTCAGTACAACGCACTTGACGGCTCTGAGAACCAGACTCTCGGTGAGCAGATAATGGGGCTCAAGCACGTTGAAGGTATTGTTGTTGCAAACGAAAACTACGCAATAACAACAGATGAAGACGGCGAGACAATTACCGTTACAAACGGTCCTGCAATTGCTACCACGGCAAAGGATTCAGAGGAGAGCATCATCTACTACGAATCCCAGAACACAAACGGAACTCACGTAGGCTCAACAATCAAGATTGACCGTGCAGTATCCGACAATCTCATCGGTGCGAAGGTGGATGTATACTTCAAGGCAGACTCAAACAGCTCAAGCCTTGCTTATACAAACGTAAAGGTTATCGGTGATGTTATTGTAAGCTCCGATACAAAGATTTATGATGTACCGGCGGCAGACGTTGAAATGATGCCTAACGGTGAATCCACAAGCTCTGCGATTATCACACCCTATATCTCCTTTACTGTTGACGGCAAGGAATATCAGGTAAAGGCACCGGCAGGAACAACAAAGGTTGCGAAGAACAAGGACTACAACACTCTCTGGGGCAAGGATGAGGCAAACGATTTCACACAGTTTGCATATGCATCCACAGCAACCTTCAAAGAAAACGGTGAGTTCTACAACCCGAAGGGCGACGACGCTTTCTTCACAGATATGGGCGAGGGCTCTGTAACAAAGTATCGCTTTGTATCTGTTGACGGCGGAAAGACATTCTCTTATATCTTCAGAATGCAGAATGGCAGAGATTCTGTTCAGTTCGGTCAGGTATCAAGCATATCCGAATCCAAGAGAACAATCTCTCTCCCGAAGCTCGGTGCAGTTGACTTTGACGATGTAGTTATGTACGAGGGCATTGCCAAGAATGACTATGTTGTATACTACTTCGAAAATGGCAAGATAAACATTGAGAAGGTAGATATGATTCGCGGCGCAGTCGAGGATATCGGCGATGACGGCACCGTGACAATCGGCGGCAAGAAGTACGTTGCAGACAAGAACCTCTGTCAGCCGATTCAGAACTACGGCTCACTCTCCGCTTACTACACCGCAAACAAAACAGCGATGGGCGGAAACACCGTATACTATGTCTACGGAAATGTAATCCTTGATATTGAGACAAACTCAACTGTTTCGACTGTTGAAAACTACGCAGTAATCTTAAATTCCAGCTACGATGAAAAGCTCGATGTTGCTTATGTAAAGCTCGGCTTTGCAGACAACACAGAGGGAACCTACAAGGTTGGCAAGTTCTATAAGAAGTATGCATCCCAGCCTAACCACGTTGACAACGACCGTGCTCAGGACTATGCAGACAATGCAAGATTCGGATGGGTTGTTGAGTATTCGATGCGTGAGGATGGAACTGTAGACCTCTCACATCAGGACTTCAAGAGCCTTGAGAAGGAAGCAAATCATCGTGTACCGTCTTCTCAGAAGACCTACGGAATCCTTGACAAGTCCGTCACAATTGACGGCAAGCGTTACTACGGCGATGAAGGTTCCATCGTGTTCGTTCTCTACGGAAACCTTGAGGGCGACTACTCCGATGCAGATTATAAGCCGGTAAAGTCACGTGCTTACAAGCTTTCAAATCTCATTGATGCAACGGCAAAGCCGATTTCGGGTCTCAAGATAAACAATATGCTTGAGAGCTCTGCTCTCGGAAGTGCGGTTGTTGATACAAACGGCTACTCCAACACAGTTGTGGCGGCGGCTATCACCCACGGTGATAACCTCGGCAACATCTCCTACAAGAGCTCCGACAGCCTTGCATACGTTGTTGCAGGAAAGCAGATGTACAATGTATCCACAGGTGCAGCGTATGCAAAGTTCACTCTTATCGGTGAAAACGGTCTCTTTGAAGTTACCTCTGTTGATGATGTTACAGACCTCAACAACAATGTAATCTTCACAGAAGCTGCAGGCTATGTGGGCAATATCAAGAACTACGAGAGTGGTACTGTTGTGAGATACGCTCTCAATGCCGATGGCAAGCTTGAGGCAATAAGCTCTGAGGGCGGTCAGGCTTCCGATATGAACAAGAATCCTCAGGGTGCACAGAGTGGTCTTTACTATGTAAATGCCGCAGAGATAAACGGCGACAGATTTATCTACTACAACTCTCAGGAAAGCTTTGAGCTTCAGTCCGACGGAAGACTTGATGCAGGTAAGGCTGATTCTCTCCTCCTCTCCGAGGACGGATACAAGATTATCACAATCAACGACGATGAATATGCAGGTGACTACCTTGTGACGGTTGCACGCAACCAGGCACTTAACAAGGGTGACTTCAATGCAATCATCGAACTTGACGAAGGCGAAATCATCCGCATCTTCTCCTTCGAGGACTAATACGGAGAAAAACTGAAAGGAGTTATAAAACCCCTGAAAACAGGCAAAGACCTCGGTCACCCGAGGTCTTTGTTCTGTGTGTTTTTGTTCTGCTTTAATACGTTTCGCCGATGGAGGCACGGTAGTGCTCCTTCTGAAGCTCCGATGCACGGATACGTGCCCAGTCATTGCGCCTGTTTTGTTTTATGTTTTTCCGGGAATACTCACGTGTCCTCTCCGCCATTTCCTTTTTAAGTGCAAGGGGAGTTCGTGAATATGTAGCCGTGCAGGCTCTTATAAAGTGGGAGGAGCTTGAAAAGCCTACCTCCTCCGCAATTTCGGCAATGCTTTTGTGGGAATAGCGGAGCTCCGTAACAGCTTTTGAAAGCCTTATCTCCAGAAGAAGGTCGTGAAAGCTCATACCCATAACACTTCGGAAGTTTTTCGTAAAGGTGCTCCGTGACATTGTGGAGATAGCCGAAAGCTCTTCTATGGTGAGCTTTTTTGTTCTGTTTTCATTTACATACCGTGCGGCTTTATAAACTTGCTTTGCCGAGGAAATCCTTGCAGAAAGAGATGTTCCTTTTACCGGAAGTCCCGAGCTTTTGTGGCATATGTCAAAAAACGACATAAGCTTTTTTAAAATTGAGGTGATAAACATATCCGAATGCTTCTGAAACTCCGAATGAATATCCAGCATAAGCTTGTCGGCAAAAACTTTATCTTCTCCCGAGAGCATCATTGAAGAGGGGAGAAGCTTTTCCCTGAATGCGGCATTCTCAAAGGATATGGGATAAAGGGGGATATTTTTTGCGGAAAAAGCCGGGGCAGAAAGGAAATTGTGATAAGCGTTGTTTCCTCAATGTTTGTATCGAGAGTGTCGAGCTGATGGACGGTATAAGGCATAATGAGGGACACGTCTCCCGGAGTGCAGATTTTCGTAACTCCGTTTATTGTATGCTTGTATGACCCTGAAATAGTATAATAAAGCTGGAAATAGTCGTGGTTGTGATGTGCATCAACAGACTTTGACCACAGCTTGTCAACGAATAACCCATATATATTGAGAAAGCTTTCCTCCTCAAGAAAAGCGGCAACGGGAATATTCGGTTTTACCGGTAAATAGTTGAAAGCAATCACCCCCTCGTGTTTTACATATTTATCATACTATAAAGTATTTTGAAATTCAAGAAAAAATCGTCCGAAAATGCAATTTTCCCTATTGGAGAGGGTTGGGCACATATTATAAAATTTAAGTATACTACGGGGTAAGTGTACCTTTTATAATTGAGGAGGAAAAATTATGAAGAGAATTATATCCATACTTCTTGTGGCGGCACTTATGTTGAGTGTGCTTCCTGTGGCTTTCGCCACAGAAACAGAAACTGAAACGGAGGCAACGGAATACAACTTCGTATTCACCAATGCGGCTCACACAACTACCGCAGATAAGTCAACCGTCAGTTTCACAACTGCAATTCACAGCATTGAAAATACTTCCGAGGGCTACGATCGCTGGGGATATGTTGCAAGATATTTCCCCGATACCGATAGCTGTTGTTCCGACGGAAGTTATATAAGAGTATCATATTACAGACCGGGAAAACAGGTAGATACTGCCGTGACTTTTTCTCCTGATATGGAGAAGGCTGCAGCCGGAATTTGTTTTGAACTTGAGATAAAGAAGGGCGGATACTATGCTCCTACGCTTACTTATGCGCGGCACAACTATGGTCCCATTGCCGAAATATATCTTGTTCCCAAGACTGAAATTGACGGAACAATAACCAACAACAACCTTTCCGATACGATAAAGGCTCTTGATGCAAAATATCGTGTAGGTACTGTTGATTCATATACCGGAAGTGCTCTCACAATGCGTTCGGTATATCTTCCTGACAATACCAACTGCTATCTCTTCATCGTTCCAAACGGCGAAAGTGAAGCTGCACATAATGCAGCACAGACAAAAAATATAAACTTCCACTATTTCCTTCCCTCGGGAATCAAGCTTACGCCCCACGAAAAGGAATATATAGGATATGATTATGACTTTACCACGGTTCAGCCAACCGGTGGTGTTGACGTTGATACCGACGGTGAAGGTACGGATGCAGGTCTTCCCATAGACACCAACGCTCAAAATGCCACCGATTCACAGAACAGTACGGTGGGTGTATGGAACAACAAAGGCATTTATTATCTTTATAATGGGGCTCTGACACGCTTCCTTACCGATGAATATACATATATAAATACTTCAAACAGCGGCAAATGGTCATATGCGGGAGACAACGGTCGTGCATCGCTTTACATAAACAGCAACGGCATTATGATGACTACCCGAAACCTTGCCGACGGATATATCGCTCTGAAAATAAAGGTAGATAGGGCAGATACATATGAGCTTTCTTTTGAAAGAACAAAGCTTAAATATGATGCGCTCGGGCAGTTCTCTGTATTTTCGGCAAGCAATGAGCTGAATCTTGAAAACATTGCGGCAAGCACGGTCGGCGGTGAGGTTGATTTCTTCACAGCTGAAGGCTCAACCTATGTGGGAAAGGTAAACATCCCCACTCCCGGTGAGTATTACCTTGTTGTAAGTTATAAGGGACTTGGTTCCTGCGGATACGATTCCGATGTGCGTGGCATTCATCTTAAATCCATAAACCTCAAAGGGACAACTTTGGAATACAAGGAAAACCTCGGCGATGAGTTTGTAAACGTATCTCCCAATAATGCACCTGTCGCAGGCACAACAACGGCTACTGCAGAGGTAAATGCAACTGCCGTTGACGAGGACAACAATTATATATCTGTAGAAATTGAAGAAGACAGCAATTCCGTAAAAGCTCCTCTCACGGCAGGTGAGAACGGAAGATATAAGTTCCTCTACTGGACAAAGGGCATCGGCAAAAATCGCAAGATAGTTTCACAGACAGAAACTCACACCTTTGATGCAACTCCCGGCAACAACATCTTCATCGCAGTTTACCGCGATACGGAAAAGGCAGTCGGTGAGAGTGCAATATTCTATAACGCAAACGGCGACATTCTCGGAAAAGCCGAGGCAACAGACGGCGAGATAACAACCCTTTCCCTTGATAAGGTTTCCCTTCCGGGACTCGGCAAGGCAATCGGCTGGAGTCTTTCGGGAGATGAAAACCTCTATGCAGGCGGCGAAAAGGTTGAGGTATCGGGCGATATGAGATTTGT
>JAFSEA010000112.1 GCA_017435965.1 Oscillospiraceae bacterium | reverse complement strand
CCAGTCAGCCTGCGGGAAGAAGTCTGCATCGAGCTCATAGCACGGAGTGATCCAGTTACGTGCGCCGACAGTTGCAACAGGTGCATCGAGGTAGTCGAAGCAGGTTGATGTAACAGTCTGAGCCATATCCTTGATGATAGAGCCACGTGCACAAGCATCGGATGCGATAACGAGCTTACCAGTCTTCTTGACAGACTCAACAACCTTGTCGTAGTTAAACGGAACGATAGAACGTGCATCAATAACTTCAGCGGAGATACCATACTTCTCTTCGAGAATCTTTGCTGCGTCAAGAGCACGGTAGAGAGTTGCACCGATTGTGAGAATAGTAACATCTGTACCGACCTTCTTAACATCCGGCTCGCCAATCGGAATTTCGTAGTAGCCTTCCGGAACTCCGCCCTCGTGGAACTGCTCGCCGACATCGTAGATTCTCTGGCTTTCGAAGAATACAACCGGATCTGTGCCGTTGAGAGCTGCATTCATAAGACCCTTTGCATCGTAAGGAGTTGTCGGGAATACACACTTGAGGCCCGGAACATGAGCGATCATTGATGTCCAGTCCTGAGAATGCTGTGCACCGTACTTGGAACCGACGGAAATTCTGAGAACAACGGGCATCTTGAGGATACCTGCGCTCATTGACTGCCATTTTGCAAGCTGGTTGAAGATTTCGTCGCCTGCACGGCCGAGGAAGTCACAGTACATAAGCTCAACGATTGCACGACCACCGCTCATTGCATAACCAACTGCGCTACCAACGATAGCTGCTTCGGAAATCGGTGAGTTGAAGAAGCGATGATATGGGAGAGCTTCTGTAAGACCACGGTAAACAGCGAATGCGCCGCCCCAGTCACGGTTATCTTCACCATATGCTACAAGAGTCGGATCTTCATAGAATTTATCAATAATAGCCTCAAAGAGACCGTCACGGAGCTGATAAACCTTATTCTTGGAAACCGGCTTGCCGTTTGCATCAAATGCAAAACGCTCTTTCTTTGCAATCTGCTGAACTCTCGGATTCTCTTCCTTCGGCATAAGAACATCGGGCTTACGATCATCCATCTTCTCAACCTTGAGATTTGAGAACATAAGCTTTTCAATCATATCCGGCTCTTTTTTGAGATCCATACGGGGAGAGATGCTTTCATCAACAGCAAGAGCACAAGAACGGGTGATAAGGCTCTTAACATCAGCAAGAATTGCATCGAACTCACCTTGCTCTGCAACCTTTGCATCGATGAGCTTCTTGCTGTATGCCTTAAGAACATCCTGTTCAATCCAAGCATCGATTTCTTCCTGTGTACGATAGCTTGAAGCATCGGAGGGAGAGTGACCTGTTACACGGTATGTAAGAACATCAAGAAGAACAGGACCTTCGCCGTTCTCAAGAAGTTCCTTCTTTCTCTTCATTGCATCGATAACTGCGAGAGGATTGTAGCCGTCTACACGCTCTGCGTGCATTTGTGTGGGGCTGAATCCTGCGCCGAGACGAGCCGGCATACCATATGCCATTGTCTCACCGAAGGTCTGACCACCCATACCATACATATTATCGAAGATATTAAAGAGAACCGGAAGTCCCTTATTGTGGCTTTCATCCCAGAGCTGACGGATCTGATCCATACCTGCCATGTTAAGAGCTTCGAGAACAAGTCCGCAACCGAGAGAAGCGTCACCGATGTTACAGATAACAATACCCTTCTTATCGTTTACCTTCTTATAAAGTGAGCTTCCGAGTGCGATTGTACCGGAGCCACCAACGATAGCATTGTTGGGGTAAATACCAAAGGGAGTGAAGAATGCGTGCATTGAACCGCCAAGACCACGGTTAAAGCCTGTTGTACGTGCAAAGATTTCAGCAAGAGCACCGTATACGAGGAAGTCGATAGCAAGTGCCTTTACATTCGACTTATCATTCTGCTTGCCTTCCACAACACGGAGGATATCTCCGCTGAAGAAGTCTGACATAATCTTATAAAGCTCATCATCAGAAAGCTTCTGGATGCAGGAGAGACCCTTTGCAAGGATTTCGCCGTGGCTTCTGTGAGAACCGAAGATATAGTCATCTACGCCGAGGTGATATGCCTGACCTACAGCAGATGCTTCCTGTCCTGTTGAAAGGTGAGCAGGACCGGGGTTAGAATAGTCAACACCATTGTAGTGGTTTGTTGTTTTGATCTGATAGAGCATTGTTTCAAACTCACGGATGATTGCCATATCTCGGTAGATACGCATAAAATCATCCTTGGAATAATTCTTGCTCTCTTCTTTGATTGTTTTGTTATACTGGTTTACGGGAATATCCTGAAATGTAATAAAACTGCTTTTTCTTACTTCATTCGGATCTAAGAATTGTGACTTAGGCATTTTTCATTCTCTCCTTTTCTTATTTCATCTTAAATACTGCTTCACGTACTATTTCACAAACTGTGGGATGGGGGAATACGAATTCTTTTACATCATTGATTCTCATCTCACACTCAACCATCATTGCGGCAGAGAAGATAATCTCCGAGGAATATGTACCGAGCATATGAACACCGATAATCTTACCTGTCTTTTCATCGGCAAGAACCTTACAGATGCCGTCATACTCTGTGTTTTCAGCCATATAACGACCGCTGTACATCATGCTGACGGTTGACTTCTTATAAGCAATTCCCTTTGCCTTTGCAGTTTCTTCAGTTTCACCAACGGAAGCAACTTCGGGGTTTGTATAGATAACTGCCGGGATTGCATTGTAGCGCATACGATCCTTCTTGCCGACCATATGGTTTACTGCAACTTCTGCTTCACGATAAGCGGTATGAGCGAGCATGCTCTTTCCGTTTACGTCGCCTGCGGCATAAACACCGGGAACGTTTGTTCTGCAGAAATCGTCTGTTACAACAGCACCACGGTTGAGCTCTACGCCGATTGTTTCAAGACCGATTCCTGCTGTGTGTGCACGGCGACCGATGGAAACAAGAACTTTATCAACCTTGAGGGAAACATTCTTTCCATCTTTTTCATATTCAACAGTATCCTTACCGAATCCAGTTACCTTTGCACCAAGCTCAAACTTAATACCCTTGTTTGTATAGTTTTTAAGGAGGATTTCGGAAATTTCATTGTCTGTAGGTCCTGCAATCTTCGGCATCATTTCGATAACCGTCACCTTGCAACCGATTGAATTGAAGTAAGATGCCATTTCAAGGCCGATAACACCGCCACCGATAACTGCAAGAGATTCGGGAACCTCTTCCATATCGAGGATTTCACGGTTTGTCATACCAAAGCCGGATTCAATTGCTTCACGGAGTCCCGGAATGGGAGGAACAACGGCATTTGAGCCCGTTGCGATAAGAAGCTTCTTACCGGAAACGATTTCATCCCCTGCCTTTACATCAAAGCCTTCGTTCTTTCCGACGATTACGCCGTCAGCTTCAATAACCTTAACCTTGCCTGCACGAAGTGCCGCACCGATACCTGCAACGAGCTTTGAGCGAACATCGTTTTTACGTGCAACAACAGCCTTATGGTCAATCTTTATATCATTTGCAGTTACGCCAAACTTCTCGCCATGGAGAGTGTGGTCATAAATCTTTGCGGAGTTTAAGAATGTTTTTGTGGGGATACAGCCTTCATTAAGGCAAACACCGCCGAGGAAGCGTTTTTCAACTACGCAAACGCTCATACCTTCGGCAGAAGCACGTTCAGCTGCAAGATAACCTGCAGGGCCACCGCCCAATACTACCAAATCAAACATAGTTGTATTTTCTCCTTTCCAAATTAAACGCCGAGGAGCAAATCAAAGTTTTCAAGTGCTTCGCAGAGTTCTTTTAAGAACTTTGCAGCCGGTGCACCGTCAACTGCTCTGTGGTCGAAGGTGAGAGAAAGACCCATTGCCTGATATGTGGAAATTTCGCCGTTCTTCTCACGGATCTTTGTTTCAGTTCCGCAAACACCGAGGATTGCTGTCTGCGGTGGGTTGATAACAGGAGTAAAGCTCTCGATTCCGAGGCTTCCGAGGTTTGTGATTGTGAAGGATGCTCCCTTGAGAAGATCGGGACTGCAAGCACCGTCACGGCACATACCTGTTACACGCTTGGATTCAGCGGAAATTTCCTTGAGGGACATCTTATTTGCATTGAATACTGTGGGAACCATAAGTCCGCGGGCAGTATCACAAGCAACGCCGAGATGTACGTTATTGAAAAGACGCATCTTATTATCAACAAGGTGAGCATTTATATCTCTATGGTTGAGGATGATACGTGAAACTGCATAGAGAATCATATCGTTGAGAGTTACCTTCTCCATACCGAATGCTTCGCCCTTATTCTTAAGAACCTTACGGTAGTTAAGAATTGCAGTTGCATCAAAGGATGTATTGAGAGTGAGCTGTGCCATCTCTGTGAGAGATGCAGACATAGATTTTGCAATGACCTTTCTGATGTTGGTCATCGGAACTTCTTCGTATTCTGCAACAGAAGCCGCAACCGTTTCAACAGCCGGTGCACTTGCCGGAGCACTTGCTGCAGCCGCAATGTCTGCAGTTGTTACTCTGCCGCCGAGACCTGTGCCTACAATACCCTTGCCGAGTGCATCTGCTGCCGCAGGTGTTACTACCTTACCCTCGGAGATGAGACGCTCTACATCACGCTCAATGATTCTTCCGTTGGGACCTGTTGGAGTTGCAAGAGAGATATCCGCAAATGTCTTCTCGGCGAGATTTTTTGCACGGGGAGAAATCTTAAGTGCATCTCCTGCCTTTGCAGTTGAAACAACTGCAGCAGGTGCTGCCACCACGGGAGCCGCCGCAACCGGAGCTACTGCTTCTGCAGCAGGTGCTGCTGTTGCATTCGGGTTAAATACTTCCGGATGTGCGCCATCTTCACCGATTACGCAAACATTGAGGAGACATTCTACATCGTCGCCTTCTTCAAAGAAGATTGCAAGCATTTTACCGGAAACCTTTGCAACCTCATCAAAGCTTGCCTTATCTGTTTCATAGGAGAAGAGTGTGTCGCCCTCTGCGACCATATCCCCTACCTTCTTGTGCCACTTGGAGATGATGCAGCTTTCAACTGACTGACCCTGACGGGGCATAATTACCGGTGTTGCATTTCCTGCATCAACGGGAGCTGTGGGGTTTGCCGGAGCCGATGCTGCAGGTGCTGCCGCTACGGGAGCTGCTGCAACCGGAGCCGGAGCTGCTGCTTCTGCACCTGCAGGTGCAAACTCAGCTGTGCTTTCTCCATCGTTTCCTACAACACAAACATTGAGGAGACATTCTACATCGTCTCCCTCTTCATAGAAGATTGCGAGCATTTTTCCCGAGACCTTTGCAACTTCATCAAAGCTTGCCTTATCTGTCTCATAGGAGAAGAGTGTATCGCCCTCGGCTACCATATCGCCGACTTTTTTGTGCCACTTGGAGATGATGCAGCTTTCAACTGACTGTCCCTGACGCGGCATAATAATAGGTGTTGCCATATTTATGTTCTCCTTTCGTTATTTGTTTTCAAGCAAGTATTTCTCAGCCTCTGCTGACCAAAGACCATTGTGACGTGCGGTGATTTCAGCAAGCTTTGCAAAGAAGGGATCGTTCTTTCCAAGCTCTGCGAAATCGTCAATTGCTGTGAGAGGCATATTTACGTGAGTATAGATAAGCTTCTTTCCGCCCTTGATATTGGGAAGGTTGAGAGTGGATTCCTTTGCGCTGTCGATACCGCCGACATGGGTGACCATAACAGCAGGATTGATTCTTCCTTCTTCCATAAGCTTTAAGGATTCTCTCATATCATCGGTGTTACCACCGGATGTGCCGACATAATGTGTTGCATTATAATGGATGTTATAGAAGTTAACCATAGCAGAGAACTCATGGTTTGTGGGGCCTGCAAAGAAGTTTACGCAACCGTCGTATGCAAGAACGGAGTCTGCAAGCTCACAAACGGGCTTGACGGGAGCCATAAGCATAACATCGTGGTAACCCACACCGTTTGTTAAATCCATAAGATACTGCTTTGCATCTTCGCAGTTGTTTGTGTTTACATAAACAAGCTTTACGCCGTTCTTCTCGGCATCTGCCGGAGAGAGAAGGCTTTCTGCACGTGCAAGACGAGCATCATCGATATCTGTTACAACAACGAGAGCAGGCTTTCTGTCGCCGTGGATTGCATAGTCGATAGCACCCATACCCATAGGTCCTGCACCTGCCATGATGATGAGGTTTCCACCCTCTTTGAGTCCCATTTCATGCTCATATGAACCTGCTTTTGTGTGGAACATTGCATTGTATCCGCCGACAATACAGGACATAGGCTCAGAAAGTGAACCGTGGAAGAAAGCTTCTCCGTTATAGTTGAGAAGACAATCGCAAAGCATAACCTCAACGGGGATTACAACATAAGTTGAGCAACCGCCGATATTCTGATAAGAATATCCGGGAGCTGCAAGGCTTCCCTTATAGTTTGTGGCCGGCTGGATGGAGAACTTCTGTCCTACCTTGAACTTATCCTGCCACTTTGCGCCTACTTCGCGGATGATTCCGCAGAATTCGTGGCCAATGATGATGGGGTTATTCTCAACATCATCCGGAACACGCTTATGGTCGCCGCCCTGCTGTGCTGCCTTGTAGCTGGACATACAGATACTGTCAGTTACAACTTCAGCAAGGATTTCATCTTCCGTAATTGCCGGAAGCTCAAACTCCTCGAGTCTGAGATCGTTTTTGCCGTAAAGTCTTAATGCTTTTGTTTTCATCTATATTCTCCTTTCAAATTTTACAAAACCTCAGTTCCTTTTTCTATAAAAAACGAGCGAAGCTCGTTTGATATACCATCATCGGTAATCAGCACATCAATGTCACTCGGATGTGCAAATGTGTATGGCATCATATTGCCGATTTTGCTGCTGTCCATAAGCATAATACGAAGAGTTGCTTTTTTGAGTATCTCACGCTTTATTTCGCAATCGTAAACATTTCCGCATGTAAATCCGTTTTTTTCAGAAAAAGCGGTTGAAGCAATAAAAGCAACATCAATATTTATATTGTCGATTGCCTCCCTCGCACTTGGGCCATAGGTGGAAATACTGTTTTTATTGACTTCGCCTCCGATAAGATTAACCCTGCTGTTCTTCTGTTTTAAAAGCTCCGCTGCAATATTCAGACCGCAAGTGGATATAAGAAGGTTCTTATCCGGCATCATTTCCGCAAGGGTCATGGTTGTGCTTCCTGCGTCAATGTAGACAGAGCTGTTGTCCTTGATAAATTCAAGCGCTTTTTTGCCAATTATATGCTTCTTATCAACATTTGCTGCAGAGCGCTTTGAAAAAGCATCTTCAACAAGCATATTGATTGCCCGAAGAGAACGTGCTCCGCCGTGAATTCTGATAATCCTGCCTTCCCCCTCAAGAGCTTCGAGGTCTCGGCGTATCGTCATTTCTGATACATCCGGCACAAGCTCTTTAAGTGATGACAAAGACACTTCGTTTTTTGATTGTATGTATTCGTTTATTTTGTGTTGACGTTCATTCACAGCGGTCACCCCCTATGTTAGAATCAAACAAATCAACCGTTAAAAAACAACACTCCAAAATTAGTCCTTATACATTATATACTATATATTCCTCTTTTGCAATAGTGGATTTGATATTTCTTGTTCGTTTCTAACATTTTTTCTGAAACTTTTGCACAAACACTTTTCCAAAAAACAGAACCATTCGTTTTCCCTTGCCATTTCAGAAAAAAATATGTATAATGGTATGGTAAAAATATGGGAGGATCGAAGATGAATTTATTCTCAATAAAAGATATAACAGCCCTTCTCACAAGGCATGGATTCAATTTTTCAAAGTCATTGGGACAGAACTTTCTCACAGAAGCTTTCGTTTGTGAGGACATAGTGAACTTATCAGGTATCTCCGATTCGGATTGCGTTCTTGAAATCGGTCCCGGAATAGGAAGCCTCACAACGAAAATTGCACCTGCCGCAAAAAAAGTTGTCTCTGTTGAAATAGACAAAAAACTCATTCCCGTGCTTGGTGAAACTCTTGCTGACTTTGACAATGTAACGGTTATAAACGAAGACATTATGAAATGCAATCTCAAAGAGCTTATCGACAAGCATTTTGACGGCATTTCTCCCAAGGTCTGTGCAAATCTCCCCTACTACATCACAAGTCCCATAATTTCATTCCTTCTGGAGTCTCGTCTGTTTTCTTCCGTGACCATTATGATTCAAAAGGAAGTTGCAGACAGAATCTGCGCAAAGGCGGGTACAGCCGCATACGGTGCTTTCACAGTCTTTGTTCAGTATTATTCTGACCCCGAGTTTCTTTTCAAGGTTTCCGCCGATTGCTTTATTCCGAAACCAAAGGTAGAGTCTGCCGTGATACGGTTGAACACAAGAGAAACTCCGCCCATTTCACCAAAGTCAGAGAATTTGTTCTTCCGTGTTGTGAGAGCTTCTTTTGCACAACGCAGAAAACAGCTTGTGAACGGACTCTTTTCGGAATTCAAATCAGTTATCTCAAAAGAAGAGATAATAAATATTCTCACGTCCCTGGGACATAAGCCCACGGTGCGAGGAGAAGAGCTTACAATTCAGGATTTCTCTGATATCTCAGATGCACTTTTCTCTTTCTGCAATTAGTCAAAGTTTGTAAAAAAAGCATATCTCAACGAGTAGTTCACGCTCGTTAGAGATATGCTTTTACTTTGCACTTCATATTACATAGGCTTATTGGATTTTGCCACCGCGCTTCTGAATTGTTTTCTGTTTTCACGAGTTTCATTAAGAGCCTGTTCAATTACACTTTCAAGACGACGAAGAGTATCCTCCGCATAGTCATTTGCCGCACGACGAAGCTCCTTTGATTTTCCTTCAGCAACGCTCATTATTTCGTTTGCCTTCTGTCTTGAGGTTACAACGATTTCATCTTCTGCAACCATATGACGAGCACGTTCCTGCGCAGTTGTTCTTATAGTTTCAGCTTCACGCTTTGCCTGAGCTAAAATATCATTACGATTCTCAACAATCACTCTCGCCTGCTCAAGGTCTTTGGGCAGATTTGCACGAATTTCATCAATTAAATCCAACATACTGTCTCGATCAACAATACACTTATCTGCTCCAAAAGGCAACGACTTTGCATCCGCCACCTTATCATACAATACATTTACCAATTCTTCGATTCCACTTGCCATAATTTATTCTCCCCTCATTATTTTTAGCTATCTTAAATAATTACTTTTTATACTTTGCGAACAATCGTGAGCTTGATCCTTCCGTATTTATACTCACGATAAGAATATGAAGAATCTTCCATCCTCAACACATCGGAAGAAATATCTGTCTCACATACTATTATACCATTATTCGACAAGATGTCAAATGAATATATTATATCAAGCGCCTTATTCATTAAATCTCCCGAATACGGAGGGTCTAAGAATATTACATCATATTTTGCGTTTTTTGTCAACACTTCTGAAAAATCTCCTCTGTGTATGGAGATATCTTTTTCAAATCCGCATTTTTTTATATTTTCTTTGATTATCTCAACTGCAAAACGAGAGTTTTCTACTGCCAAAGCACTTTCCGCGCCACGGCTTATTGCCTCAATTGCAAGTTGACCGCTACCGCTGAACAAATCAAGAACACGACTGCCTTCAATATCGAACTGAATTATATTAAAAAGTGATTCTTTTACTTTGTCTGTAGTAGGTCTTGTTGCTTCGCCTTCCAAAGCCTTAAGTATTCTTCCACGAGCCGTTCCTGAAATAACACGCACTCAAACATCATCCCTATCTCTGTAATATTTGTATATCAACTCTGCCACCTTCTGCGGAACAACATTACAAAGTTCCTCTATGGGGGCTTTCTTTATTCTTTCGATATTTTTAAACTCCGCAAGCAACTCTTCTGCCCTTTTTTTCCCGACACCGCTGATTTTTGTGAGTTCACTTTCCGTCATACTCTTTTCCCTGAGTTTTCTGTGATATTCTATTGAATATCTGTGAACCTCTTCCTGAACCGCTGATACAAATCGAAAAACTACGGGATTTGCATATATTCCTATTTCATTTCCCGAAGCATCTATGAGAGCACGGGTTTTATGTTTATCATCTTTTACCATACCAAAAACAGGAATATTGATATCAAGCTCTTTAAAAAGAGAGGTAACTGCACCAAGTTGCGTTTTTCCTCCGTCAAGAAGTATAAGATCCGGCTTGTTTGAAAACTTTTCGTCACCATCTTTGTATCTTACAAATCGCCTTTTTACAACTTCACGCATTGCTCTCGGGTCATCCTGACCGTGAAAAGTTTTAATTTTAAATCTGCGATATTCCCGACGTGCCGAGGATCCGTTCAAAAACACAACCATTCCCGCAACCGTTTCACTTCCGGAAGTATTGGAGATGTCGTATGATTCTATTCTCTTCGGAACATCAGGCAAATCAAGAATTTTCTTCAAATCTTCAAGAACCCTTATTTCTCTTTCCTCGCGATTTATTATTGCAAGTACTTTTTCTTTTGCATTCTGCTCTGCCATTTTTACAGACTTAAGCTTTTCGCCGCGCTTGGGATATGTTACATACACACGTTTCCCCGAAAGTCCGGAAAGCCATTCAGCCATTATTTCTTCCGCCGGGATCTCATATTGCAAACACACTTCTTTCGGAAAACTCGTTCTGTTTGCATAGTATCTTGCAACAAACTCTTCCAGAAGCTCCGAGACTTCCGCATACACAGGAGTGTCTATAACCTTCGTCTCACTTTCAAGAAGACTTCCGTCAATGTAATGAAGAATGGAAAATACCGTTTTACTCTCACCGGTATAAAGAGCAATCACATCAGTATCCGACATCATTCCCGAAATAATCTTCTGCTTTGTTCCGAGAGAAGAAACAGCACGCATTTCATCCCTTGCTTTTGCCGCAAGTTCAAATTCCAGATTTTCAGAATGGCGAAGCATCTTTTCTTCAAGAAGCTCCAGCACCTCTTCTGTTTTTCCCGAAAGGATCATACATGCACGTTCAATTTTCTCGTTATATTCTTCTTTTGTCACCTTTCCGGCACAAACCGCATCGCATCTTCCTATATGCGCATTGAGACACGGACGACCTTTTCCGATGTCAGCAGGAAACTTTCTGTTGCAAGTTGGAAGTTTTAAAAGCTCGCAAACGGTATCAATTGCCCGTTTCGATTCCACGCGTCCGCCATAAGGTCCGAAATATCTTGCACCGTCTTCCATCGGTTTTGACACAATTGAAAATCTCGGATATTCACCTTTTGAAAGTCTGATGGAGGGATATCCCTTATCATCCTTAAGCAGAATATTATACCTCGGTTTATGTCGTTTTATAAGCGAATTTTCGAGAATAAGAGCTTCAAACTCAGTATCTGTGATTATATAGTCAAAATCGTGAACAAGAGACACCATCATCCGTGTTTTTGTATTATGGGATGAATTACTTCTGAAATATGAATTAACCCTGTTATATAGTTTTTTTGCTTTGCCCACATATATCACATTACCGCTCTTATCCATCATAATATACACACCCGGAAGCTGCGGTAACTTCAGAGCCTTTTCTTTTGGAGTCACTTATTCTTTCACCTGCCTATAACAATATAGACGGCAAAACTTTGCCGTCTATAAAATACTTTAAGTTTTACATCTGATCCGAGAAATTGCTTCCGACGAGCTCACAAAGAGCGACAAGTGCCTCATCTTCATCAACACCGTCTGCAATAATCGTAACAGTTGTTCCCTTGACGATCCCGAGAGAAAGAACTCCAAGGAGACTTTTTGCATTTACGCGGCGTTCCTCACGCTCCACCTGAATACTGCACTTGAACTCATTTGCCTTCTGAATGAAGAATGTTGCCGGACGTGCACGAAGACCAATTTGATTGTTAATTACTATTTCTTTAGAACACATT
>JAFSEA010000111.1 GCA_017435965.1 Oscillospiraceae bacterium | reverse complement strand
GTAAGGGATGAAGGATAGTGCATTGTTGCATATCCTCTTTCATTTGCCGCCCATTCAATGTGCTTATATATTGCACCTGTGCCGCATTCTATGTACATGCCCTGTTCGTTCACGTCATAAATCTTATTCATTCGCTTTGTGTCAAGCACGATACCGCCGCACACGGGAATAGCACCGCCCTGAGTTCCGCCGCCTGCGCCCCATGTTGTAACGGGGATTTTATAGTAGTTTGCAATTTTGAGAACTGCTGATACTTCTTTTGCGTCCTTGGGCGCAACTATAAAATCACCTTCGGGCATTCTGAGTCCTCTGTCTGCCCACATTCTCGACAGCCAGAAGTAGTCAACGCTGTGTGTCAGCTTGTCTATCGTTCTTGTCGAACAGTTTTCTCTGCCTACCGCATCCTCAAGCTCGGTGGCAATTACATCAAATAAAAAGTCTGTCATCTTTTTGTCCCTCTCTGTTTTACCTTTTTTCCTTTTGATATTACATTTTCAATTCTATATTCACTGTTGAAAACTACAATGTCCGCAACAAATGATTTCTCTATTTTTCCGATATTCCCGATACCGAGAATTTTCGCAGGTGTTTCTGTAAGCATCTTGACAGTATCACAAAGCGAAAGCCCATAGTGGTTTACGCCTTTTTCAAGGAGCATAATACCTGTTGCAATGCTTCCCGCAAACGAAGACCTGTCAGGGAGCTTTGCAACTCCGTCCTCCACGATAACTCTGTTTTCGGGGCAAATCTCACCGAGATAGCTTTCATTTACATCCGTTCCCGCAGGTCTTAAAGCATCGCTTACAAAAGCAACTTTATCAGTACCTTTGATTTTAAGTGCAAGTCTTAAAGCATCAACAGCCACATGCTTTCCGTCTGCAATAAGCTCAACCGTCACGTTGTCATCAAGATACGCCGCCTCAACAACTCCCGCCTTTATTACCTGATTTATTTTTCTGACACTCGGAGTTGCGCTGTACAGATGGGTTACATGTGAAAAACCGTTTCTGAAAGCATCCATCGCTTCATCGCTCGTTGCATCACTGTGACCTACTGCAAGGGAAATGCCGTTTTCAAGCATTTTATTTGCAAAACTGTCCATATTTGAAAGCTCGGGAGCGGCGGTAATTCTCTTTATAACGCCTTTTCCGTGTGAAACAAGAAGCTCGATTTCCTCATCCGTCGGACTGTGAAGAAGATGCTCCTTATGTGCGCCCTTCTGGTTCTTTGAAATAAACGGTCCCTCAAGGTGTATTCCGTAAAAGTTCGGGCATTCTTCCCTGCACTCTTTAAAGGTGTCTATGAGCTTCAGAATTGCGCTCATTTCGGAGGAAACCGCCGTCGGAACAGCGGTTGTCGTTCCGTTTTCAAGATGCACTCTTGAAATAGCCTCGAAAGCTTCTTTCGTGCAGTCCATAAAATCAAATCCGCCGCCACCGTGAAGATGTATGTCAACAAATCCCGGTGAAACATACCTGTCTGTTGCATCAATTATGTCGCAGTTTTCGGGCACATCGCCTTTATAGTCTGTGTCATATATGATGCTGTCTTTTATAAGTATGCTTTTATTTTGAATTTTACCGTCGGAAATGACATTTCCGTTTTTTATAAGTATATATCCCATTACTTATTATAAACCCTTATTTCCGGAACGGGAGAAGCAAGTGCAACTTCAGCGGCATACATCACAGCATCCGGGTGATTCTGGAAAAGCGAACACGGTACCTTTGCCGTAACCTCTCCGTGAAGAACCTTTCTCAAAGCTCCTGCATTCCAGTCACGAGGCATGCACATTCTCACCTTTTTTGCCATAAACATTTCCTTCATGCCGACAGTAATACAGTATTTCGGAATACCGTTCAGATCTCCGCCGCAGTTCATAAAGGAGTTTATTGTTCTTGTTTCTCTTGACACCTCAAGAACTCTTGTGGGTCTGTTCAAAAATTCTTCGTTTGAGCATTCCTCATCCTCAAGCGGCGGCTCATTGAATGCATAGTGACCGTTGATACCGACTCCGCCGAATACCATATCAAGCTTTCCGTGCTTATTGATAAGCTCCATTACTTCCCCGCATTTTTCAGGGTGTGGAAAATATCTGTTTTCTACCGGCACATTAAGCTCATCGTCAATACGGCTGTAGAATATTCTGTCCATACCGCCTCTGAAAGAAAGCGGATTGTCTTTGTCTATGTATTTTTTGTCGTCTGTAAGATATTCGTCCATATTTATGAAAGTGCAGTTTTTAAGACTTATTCTGTACTTATTTATAAGATAAACAAGTCTTGCATACGGGCCAAGAGGTCCATAGGGTACTACCATGATTGTAGGTTCGTTCTTCTTGTTGTTTTCTTCGATTGTTTCAATAACCTCAATAGCAACCTTCCAGTACATATCAACTTCTGCTTCGCACACATTGAGCTTTATGTTTGAGCCTTTGCCAAGTTCTGATCTCGGAATAAGATTGATGTCTGTCATAAGTAATACTTCCTTTCAGATATGAAATTTTATTTTTTAACTGTTTTACAGTTTATCAACTTGAAGAGCCGGGAAATACTTACAGAATTCTTCGATTTCTTTTGTATAGTCGCCCTCTATCTCAACAAAATGGTGGATATACGGTCCGTCAAGAAGCCTGTCTTCGATTTTCTGAAGATTGTCAAATTCAGCCCATATGTAAGTTCCGTGTGTCTGCGGACCTTCGGTCGTTTTTGCAACAAGCGGAAGAACCATATAGCTTCCACTCTCCTGGTCAAGACGTGCAACCGTATATGTTCCGTCTTTGGCTCTGAACCATGAGCGCTGATTTACAAGTCTTGCCGTCGAGTCTATACCACTCTCTGCCTTCTGTGAAAGCGGGAACGGTCCGCAATGCCACAAAAGCTCTGCATTTTTATTCTCCGGGTGGCGCACGGTAAATTCTCCGAACAAAGGCTTACCTTCTCCGAGTGTTGCACATTTGAGCATTACCATTGTCATAAGGCAGTGCATATCGCTTTCACACGAAACGAGATATCCCATATCGTTAAGAAGTCCGTACACGGTACAGGGTGCAAGTCCGTCAAACATTACGGGTGTTGCAGTCCAGCATTCAGCCGATATTGCATCGAGATTGAACTCTTCAAAAAGGCGCTTGTACATTACCGTCATTGCCGCCATGCGTTCAACATACTGCAGGGTTTGCTCATCGAGTTTATAGTTTCTGCGGATATACTCCGCTATTTCTGTTGCTTCTTCAGGCTTTTCTTCCATTACCGCCTTCATTCTCTGCTCAATTACTGCAAAGTTGATGGGAATAATTTTAATTCCGAACTTCTCCATAAGCTCGCCTTCGTTCCAGATAACCGAGAAAAACGGTGCAGGACGAAGTCCGACTTGTCCTATTCTCATACCGGTGAAATTCTTCACCATGCATGTTGTTCTTACAAAGCTTTCAAAGCCTTCACGGAATTCATCACTTTCAACTCTACAGCACGGAAGATGTGAAAACGGAATATGAAATCTCTGCATCTGACGTGACACACCGAAAAGACCGCACTGCGAATCTGTCGGACGCATACCGTCAACATAATATTCATCATCAAGCGGTGCCCATAATAAAACAGGCTTTCCGAGAGCTTTCGCAATATCCGCCGCCGCTTCTTCGTTTCCGAAGTTACAGTTTATGATAAATACGGCATCAACGTCGTTTTCTTTCATGCGGTTTATCATATCAAGCGCAGATTTATCGTCAAAAATCAGATTCTCGTGTCCGAGACCGTCCGAATCGACGAAAGAAACCTTATCGGTT
>JAFSEA010000110.1 GCA_017435965.1 Oscillospiraceae bacterium | reverse complement strand
TTTACTATATATGATTTGAATTTTTAATACTCGTGGCTATTGCTATAAGTTCTTTTCTGGAGGAGACTCCGAGTTTGCTATAGAGATTTTTGTTGTGGAATTTAAGAGTGTTTTCTTTTATATTGAGATTTGCCATGATCTCTTTTGTGGTAGCACCGTTAAGATACAGGTCATATATTTTTCGCTCGGTATTTGTGAGTGTTTTGAGGTTATTTATGAAGAATTCCGATTGAGATGGGTTCGGCATATGTTCGGGCTGAGTGGGGATGGGCACAGAAACGGGTGCTTCTGCCGACCGGATGTCTGTTTCTCCTTGGAGCATAAGATAGAGACCTAAAAGGAAAAGCTCGCTGATTATGTAGGAGACGGAGAGAAATTCAAATTCTATTCTTGAAAGCTGACCCAAAAGCCACACGCCGATATTTACAAATACGGTGATTGCAAGAATGACGGAATGAGCATTTGATTTGACCTTTTTTTTGACAGTAGCATAAATGATTGCTGCAACCATTGTAGAAAAATATATGAGCAGATAGAAAAGATAAATGCAGTGAAGAGGTCCATATTCCTTTAAAAGAATGGTTATTCCGTTTACTTTTTCTATTGAAGTTGATTTGTAGTAGATATCGAGATATCCGGGACTTGCGGCAACGAGAAAGACGATTATGCTGATAGCCACAAGTGTGGGCGGAAACCACTTCTTATAACCGAGGTTTGCCGTTTTAAGAATTATCATAAGCATTGAAAGCGGAAGGAAAACCGAGCCGAAATAGGAAATGCGGTTTGCGATAAGTGCCGTATTGAGTGTTTCGGAAGCAGAAAGAAGAAAATATCCTATGTTCACTATGAGGACTGATGAAAACAGCAGATAAAACCAGGGAGTTCTCTTTTTGATTAAAAATCTGTATGCAATAAGGAGCAAAAGTGAGATTACAGACATTGCTCCGTAGATTATCGATATGTTCATTGTTTTGTCGCCTATGGGAGCACATCCCGAAAAGAACGATAGCATCATAAATAAAACTGCAACAAGCAGTATTGTTTTTTTCATAACAGGGACACCTCGAATTTTGTGAATATACTAAACACCCACCCCACACTTTCTGCCACACTTTTTGAAAGAAAAAATTCAAATCCCACACTTTTTTTGGAATAAGGGTGGCGGATTTGGTGTGGGGAGGGGGTATAATTAAAGCAACAAAGGTACAGAATAGCAGTTCTGCCTTTGACTAAGTTATTATACCACAATATAATAACTTAGTCAAAGGCATATTGGATCAACTTCTGAGGAGGAGATTTTATGAGAAAGTCGAAGAAAATTTTTCGGGGCATTTCACTTCTGCTATGCTTCCTGCTCGCTTTGTCCTTTATGATTATTCCGGCAATGGCGGAAGAAAAAGATAGTGCCGATTTCTTTAAAGACGTTGCACCTGCCGCATGGTACTATGAGGATGTAAAGAGTGCAGTTGAAATGGGGCTTATCAACGGAAAGTCTCCCACAACCTATGCACCGGACGACAATCTTACATATGCCGAGGCAATAAAACTCGCGGCTTGTATGAACGAATATTACGCAAACAAAAAGGTAACGCTTGTAAATGGAACGCCCTGGTATCAGACATATCTTGATTACTGCAGGGAAAAAGAAATTATATCAAAATTTACAGAATACAACTACACGACATTTGCAACCAGAGAACAGTTTTTCAATATTTTTGCCCACGCACTTCCCGAGGAAGAATTCGTTGCCATAAACGAAGTTCCGATGGGTTCCATCCCGGATTATCACGGTGCTAATTCCTTTGCAAAAGAAATATATATGCTTTATCGTGCCGGTATTCTCGCAGGCGTAAATGAAAAGCACGACCTCAACCCCAATGTGAATATAAAGAGGAGTGAGGTTGCGGCAATCATCACAAGAATGATGAACAGAGATGCAAGAATGAAGTTCTCAATGACCGGTGAGAATCCCGAAGAAGAACCAAAGACCGAAGAACCAAAGACTGAAGAACCGCTTTTCGAAATTCCGAAGGATGCCGAAATTCTCCCCGAGGTTCCGGAAGAGCCGAAGGTAGAGGAAGAAATAGTCGAAACTCCCGATATGTATGAGCCTCTTGAAATTGTGGTCGAGCCTGAAAAAATTGATTCTGCAGACGAAGGCGACACACTTACCTACACAGTCAAGGCAGCGGGCGGAAAATCTCCTTATACATACAGCTGGCAAGTACGCAGCAAATATAACCAAAAGGCTGAATTTACAGAATCTCAATATGTCAAGGGCGTGAAGACCAACACGCTTTCCATGGTGTTTGACCTTGATAACTCCACCTCAAGTCAGTTCTGCTGCATAGTCACAGATGCACTTGGTCAGACGGTTATCTCCGACTATGTTACATTACCCGAAAAGGTATTTATTTTCAAGCCTGAGAATGTTACCAAATACAATTCCGGATATGTTTTCTCCGGCAGAGTTCAAAAGGGTGCTCTCAGAGTTGGTGAGACGGTATCAATACATATGCCGTCGAAGGGCATCGAGGTTTTCGGTGTCGTTACGAGACTCGAAATGTTCAAAAAGAGCATTGATGACGTAGCCGAAGGCGATAACTGCGAAATCTACATCGAAAACCCCGAGAAAATCCCATATGACGAATGGGTGGTTGAAAACCTCGGCGAGACACTCGCAAAAAGACTCACAGATATGGGCGATTACGGCTTTAAGGCATGGATGCATGTAACTCCTTGCGTATACAATGCGGATGTAGGAGAGAAAACACAAGTAAAAGTCAATGTTTTTGGTGGCAAGGGTCCCTACACATATAAATGGTATATGAGCGAAAACTCACGCGGATATATAGAGCTTAAGAACGATAGCAAGCATAAAGTAAATGGAGACAGGGTTGAAATTCTCGTTGATGAAGCTGAGTTTACAAACCGTGTACAATATAAGTGTGAAGTAACCGATGCAACGGGATTTACAAAAACACCAAATACCATGTATGTTGTTCCAAAAACAACGCCGTATCTTGCATATCAGCCGAGTAACGTTTATGCGGATGTCGGTGATGAAGTTCAGTTCTATGCTTACTCACGATGCAGCAATGCAACATATCAGTGGTACTATAAAAACGACAACACAAATGGTTGGAAAAAAATCGAGACTACCGATACTTGGGCAAAAGGAGCAACTACAAAAAATCTTAAAATACAGGTTGAGAAGGCCGATTTTGTAAGTCACTGCGAATACAGATGCGGAATCAAAAATGGCACTTATGGCATAGTTTCAAACTCTGCAAAAATTCTTCCGAAATCAATGTATATAACTGCTAATCCCGAAAACGTTGTTGGAAAACACGGCGAAAAGGTGCAGTTTAAGGTAGCCAGCGAGGGCGGAAAAGCACCTTACAAATATCAATGGGAGTTCACATATCCGAGTGATGTGTTAGGCGGCGGATATCTTAAGGTTTACAAGGACTATGAATGGGCAGAAGGTGAAACCACCGACACATTAACAGTTTTAGTTGATGGTACAAAAATGGATTCCGATTGCAAGTTCCGTTGCACAGTAACGGATGCTACGGGAAGAAAGGCGACGAGTAAAGAAGCTTATATAATCATCGCCAGCGATCCGAATGTGAGCTTTGAGAAAAGCTCGACCAAAGACAGTATGATAGTTATAATGCCATAACTATAAAAAACAAAGAAGAGAGGTAAATAAAAATGAAAAAATTATTATCAGTCGTTCTTGCAATTACAATGCTTTTCACAATGGCAGGTGTGGCTTACGGTGAATCGGACTTCGTCAATCCTTTTACGGATGTACCGGAAAACGCCTGGTATCACGACGATGTTGTTGCGGCGGCTCAGCTTAATCTCATAAATGGCAAGTCACCCGATAAATTTGCTCCGGATGATAACCTCACATATGCGGAAGCTATCAAGCTTGCAGCTTGTATGAATCAGCTCTCTGTTGAGGGTAAGGTAACGCTTGCAAACGGAAATCCGTGGTATCAGACATACGTTGACTACTGCAAAGAGAATAAGATTATCTCAAAGGAATATAACTACAACGAAAAAGCAACTCGTGCAGGTTATATAGAAATTTTTGCAAATGCACTTACAGATGACGCACTCAAGGCAATCAACACAATCAGCGATGATGCCATTCCCGATGTTCCGATGACAGCGGTTTATGCTCCTTATGTGTATAAAATGTATCGTGCAGGAATTTTGCAGGGAGTAGATGCTCAGCATAACTGCAACCCACATGCGAATATCAAGAGAGGTGAGGTTGCAACAATCCTTGTCCGTATGATGGATGAAGACAGAAGAATTGAATTTGATATACCGGGAGATTCCGGGAAAGGTGAAGAGACCGCAGATAATGATGAAACAAAATATGAAGTTCTTCCGGAAACGAATTATGACCCGGAAATAAAAGTTCCGACTGTTGAAGGTGACGAGGTGACAGAAGGTGCGATAGAAGTTCTTCCGAATAAAGAACATGAAGCGAATACAGAGTCTCCGATTCAGTCAGAGCTTACCATTCATAAACAGCCCGAAGGTGCAGAGCTTGACTCCTATGGTGTGAAGCATGAGCTTTCAGTTCAGGTTTTCGGAGGAAAAGGCCCTTATACTTACGAATGGCAGTATAACAGCTACAGAAATCAGAAGACGAAAATTGAAAACGGTGATTATGCAAAGGATGCATCTACCTCGGCACTCGTTCTTTCGGTTGAAGCGGAGAACACACTTCTCGGCAAAGCTATTTCCTGTAAAATCACAGATAGTGAAGGCACTACGATAACAACAGATGCCGTCAAGGTATACGGTCCCTTCTCAATGCCTGTTGACAGTTACTCAATCGTTTCTGCTGGAAAGACATATCAGGTTGTCGGAAGCGTTGCAGACGGTATCCTCAGAAAAGGCGATAAGGTTTCCGTTATCAGAAACGATAAGGTAATTGCAATCGGTGTTGCTGAAGATCTGCAGATGTTCAATAAGTCTTTAGATGAAACCTGCAAGGGCGACAATGTGGGAATAGTATTTGACAAAGAAGAAGGTGCAGCACCGTCAACGGGTGATATCGTAGTTAAATATCAGCCGATGCACGTTGTTGATACAAGCGACATCATAAACTGATTTAATGTTAATCAAAATGAGAAAAAGGAGTAATCGACGAGCAATATAATTATACGGGAAATGCAACGAGAGAGGAGCTGAAAACTCAATGTTGAGAAAAATACTATGTCTGATGTTATCTGTGTGTATACTTCTTTTGATTTGTTCATGTGGGGAGACATCCGATACTTCCCCTAAAGAAAACGCAGACAACTCCACAGGAGAGCAAACCGATGGGAAAATATCGCCTGAAGACAATACAGACAGCTCTGGGGAAGAGGAAAACTACAAACCGGATGAAGTGGCATTGCTTTCCGTGATGCTCGGCGACGAATTCATTGAGGAATGTAAGGAAAACAATGTTGTAGAACGTGCGTTCTGGAACAAGCTTCGCCTTGCCGATGCAGATGCAAAAAAGTATCCGAAGCTCCAAAATGCGTTTGATAAGCACAATGCCGATGCCGAGGAAAGTGCAAAGGCTTTGATGTATGAGCTCGACAATGCAGCAAAAGACCTTGTCGGAGATGAGTTTAACCCCACATATATTTCGGGTGAGACAAATACATACATTCAAAGAGCAGACTCTGCAATCGTAAGTGTTCTGAACGGAACATCCGTATACAGCGGCGGCGTGCATCCCGACTACTACTATGCAACTGTCAATCTGAATCCCGAAACGGGCGAAGAAATTGCACTTTCGGATGTAGTTTTTGATTTCGAAAACCTGCCCGAAATTCTCGTTGATGAAATTATCAAAAAATATGATTATGTAGAATTTGATAAAGAAACACTTTTGGAGATTCTAAAAGGATATTCCGAAGAAGATTACAACTGGACGGTTGATTATCAGGGTATCACAATCTGGTTCAGCCCATATGACATTGCAGCGTATACCGTAGGCCCGCTTTCCGCAAAAGTATATTTTGAAGACTTCGCAGAGATGTTCAACGACAAATACAGCGTGACAGACATCGAAAGCTACGGAATGGTATTGCCGATGGGACAGAAGATAGACTTCGACCTTGATCCGACAGACGGCGAAAGGGATTCAGTTGAAATCACAACACGGACTGAAGAATATGGTAATTACAATATGCTTTCGGTTACGGTAAACGGGAAAACCGTTACGGATGAAATAAAATATGCTTATGATTTTGATGTATCGTTGGCTCGTGTCGGAGATAAAGCATATCTGTATTCCGAATTGTGGTCGGACGGCGATTTTCATATGCTTGACACATGGGATTTAAATGGTGAAGAACCGCAAATAGCAGATGAGCTTTATGATGTTCAGCGCTATTATGAATTCATTGAAGCCGAAAATTTGAAGTATAAACAGGTAATCAATGATCCCACATCCTTCAGGCTCACGAAAAAATTTGAAATTCTTGGAACGAGAGCAGGATGGGCAAACTTTAAGGCAAATGAAAAAAACGGTATCCCGGAAATGATGGACAAGGTATACACCCTCTGTGACGGGCATAATATTACATCAAAAATGTCACTTGATGCAGAGCTTCTGCCCGATATGGGGAAAACACAAATTCCTTCGGGAACTGAACTCTTCCCGTATCAGACAGATGGTGAAAGCTTTGTCGATGCAAAAACCGATGATGAAATTTTCAGAATCAGAGTTGACACATCTGTACGACCGACAACCGTAAATGGTATTCCGGAAGAAGAGTGCTTTGAAAACATAATGTATGCGGGGTGATCTGAGTGAAAAATATTTTAAAGACAGCTGTACTTTTGATGATTATTGCAAGTCTTCTCGGTTGCGAATCGGAAGAAACAGCCAAGTCGGAAACAACATCGGATAATATTGAGAATGAAGTTTTAGACAAAGTTGAGGAAGAGACAACGGGCGATATTGAAATTGAGGTGTCGGATGGCCCGGGTATGGTGTATCACGATGCCGATTATCGCACCGAGTATGCAAATGTATTCGACTTTGATTCATATGACGGGTCTCCATACTTTGCGGTAGCGTTTCTCGGTTACGGTGACAGAATGGAAGCAAGAAATACGTACATCGCAGGCATTTTTTCGGATTTGGACGATTTCGCAATTGAGAACATCGGACATATAGACTTTGAGGGTGATGAATGGTATCTTGTCGTTCCGAGATATATGGAGGATGTGGATATTACAAATCTTGACACGGGCGAGGTGCATACCGTATATAATGGTGAAGCATTTACCGTAAAATGTAACCTTTCCGATTTGCATTCAAACATTGAAATCAGCACAGAACGAAACTTAAGCGGACACAAGTTCTCGCCCCAAATGGGTGGAGACGGAAAGTTTGTTCCAAACCCTGACGTGTGGGACATAACTGATTATGTGGCAATGACAGAATAAAAATATCATAGAAAACTTCGGGACATTTCAGGAAGCAAAGTCTGGTTCGCCTTTTTAATAATGAAATTTGCATTCTTGTTTCCTGTGATTCTGTAAGTACAATAGATATGAATTATATATAAGGGGCTAACAATAAAAAACTTTAATAATGTTGAAAAGGAGAAGAAAAAATGAAGAAAATATTTATGATGACATTGGCTATCTTGTGCGTAGGTATTATGTTCTTTGCTTTTGCAGCTTGCGGAGATGAAGCGAAGAAAGAAGAAAAGGCAGAAGAAACAAAGACGGAAGAAGTTTCAAATGCAGCTCCGATTGTCGGAAAATGGGTATATGAAGATTCAGATGATATGTATTATGTATTCAATGAGGATGCTACAGGCTCATACTTCTTCCTTGGCGGAGAGCTCACCTTCTCTTATGGAGATACAGGAGAGGAAGTAACTCTTTATTATGACAATGGCTCCGAGCCTAATACATTCAAGTATACAATCGACGGAAAAACTCTTCAGATTGAAGACAGCTTCGGCGAGATGATAACTTATATCAAGAAATAAATTTAATATAAGGCGAATCAAGCGCGAAACCGAAAGATGAGTATTTTCTTCTTTCGGTTTTGCGGACTTTTATTAAACTTTAAAGGATGGTTTGATATGAAAAAATTTTTAAGCATAATATTAAGCCTTGCGATGATATTATCAATGGTTCCGACTTTTGCCTCTGCTGAAAGCGAATACACAGAGGTGGCAACAGCCGAGGCTTTCAAGAAAGCTCTCGAAAGTAATGGCGATAAAAATATTGTTGTAACAAAAGACATCATATACACCTGTCAGGTTTCCGATGTGGGTGAATATTGGATTACCCTTGGCAAGGGTGAAAAAACACTTAACTTAAACGGTAGGTCCGTTGAGCTGAATGCCGAAACGGGTGTGGAAACAACCATGATAAGAGTTCCTGTCGGTGCAAATCTTATAATCAAGGACACAAGCGGCGACAATTCGGGTACACTTTTCTGCTACGGGAAAATGGAGTCTGCATATTCTGAAGCGGCGGGAGCCGGAATGCCCGAATATTTTAACAGCGGTGTAAAATACAGAAACGTACTTGAGATTGACGGCGGTATGGTGACCATCAACGGCGGTACTCTTGAAGCAGGTCGCTCCAAAAAAATGTGGGTATTTGACGGCAAGGACGTCTATAACTTAAGACATCTTCTTGGATATACCATCCAGTTCGGCGTCCTCGGTCTTGCAATCGGCGCAAGATATGATGGCTATGCATGGCAGCAGGTAAACGGCGATTGCATAACGGTAAAAGACGGAACGCTTATGGTAAACGACGGTATATTCCTCGGCCGCGGCTTTTCGCATCTCGAAACATTTGTAAAGCCGGACGATACCGACGTTGATGTTGAGTTTTCACGTTCGGCTTGTCTCCGTCTTCTCGGCGGCAATACTATTATCAACGGCGGCACATTCCACGGCAAGGGAAATTCAGATGTTTTAGCAACTGAGAGCGAAGCAAATGTCACCGTAAAGAACGGAACGTTCAGCACAAACCATCTTCGTGTTTTATTGGTTCCTACTATAAGTGTAACCACATACGGTTATTGGTGCCCGTATGTCATAGGTCACGAACAAAGATACGGCTATAAATATCACCCTGCATCAGATGCGGGAAGCATCAATCTTAAATCAGATATGCTCGACCCGCAGAGAAACACAGCCGAGCTTAATGGTGAAATCTTACCTGTCAGCGAGTGGAAAAACCTTGCTTTCACCGGGGATGACGGAGCGACAACTGTCGTCATTACCCATCATTTAAGCAATTCCGACAGACGTAATTACATGAGAGGCAACATCGAGGATAAGGAAATCACCTCTGCGGCAGTTCTCGGAACAATGGCACAGGGAATGGAGCTTGCTTCCGATGTACTCGAGCTCAGCGCATCAAACGTCAGGAAAATGGATGTGGAGTGGTATCACAACGGAAGCCCTGCAGAAGAAGATGCATTGGTCGGCGCAGGCGACTATCAGGCAAAGATAACTCTGACTGCAGATGCAGGCTATAAATTCACAAACAGCTCTCAATTTACTGTTATGGGATACAATGCAAAGGATGTTGAGATTTCCTCAACAGGAAAGCGTGCATATATCCGGTCAAAGGTATATAGCTTTGAATGTGACCACAGCCTTAATGAAGATCCATCAATTCATTTTGATGAAGAAAACCACTATCAGATTTGCACAGTCTGCGGTGAAAAGCTTGTGTCGGAAAAGCACTCCTTCAGTCAGGGAGAGGTGCAGGACGGATATATGAGGTATAACTGCCAAACCTGTGATTACTATATTGAAAAGCAAGACGACGGCAAAATCAAGATTCAATATATAGATTTGCGGATTGTCAATCCTGAAGTTGGCAAAAAGCCCGATTATCAAAGCAGCATATCCGCAGGCGAAGGTGTGTCCGTTGCAAAGATTAACGACACGTATACCAAGGATGGCGTCAAGTGGATAAAGGCAGGCACGGGCTTTGAGGTCGGCAAGGATGATTTGTTTGCAAGCAGTATGTGGTATAAGGCAAATATTTATCTTGACATAGAAGATGACTATGCTTTATCTAAAAATGAAAAGGATGAGTATGACACATATGTTTATGTAAACGGCAGCGAAGCGAAATATGAAGTTGACGGAAATGCCATAACGGTATATTATGAGTACACTACTGATGATGTTGTGGTTTCGAGCATAGATATGTGCGGAATTGATTGGCCTGAAATCGGAAACACGCCCGATTGCACCGTAGAAAGCGCAATCCCCGAATACTATGGATTGAATGATGATTCGGGAGCAGTCAGCTGGTATGTAGACGGTGAGTATATGGACAAAACCTCAAAGTTTGAGGCAGGCAAGACATATTCAATCAAGCTTTATGTTGATGCCGTAAAAGTCGGTTGGGATTATGTTGCAACGTTCAATAACAGTCTTTGCGCAACGGTTGACGGTTTTAACGTTAAAACCGAGAACATTGACCGCTTGCATGATACTACTGTTGTGCTTACATTTGAATTCCCGACTCTTGAAGAAGAAAAAGAAGTAACAACAGAAAATCCCACAGAAACCGAAAAGACGAACGGAGCTGAACAGACAGAGGGCAAAGAAAACCCATTTGTTGATGTAAAGAGCAGCGAATATTACTACGAACCCGTCCTCTGGGCAGTAGAACAGGGCATAACGGGCGGAACGAGTGCTACTACATTCAGCCCCGATGCTCCTTGCACGAGAGCACAGGTTGTAACCTTCCTCCACAGAATGATTGGATCTCCCGAGCCTGCGGCAATAACAAATCCCTTTACAGATGTAAAAACAGGAGTTTACTATTATAAGCCCGTTATGTGGGCTGTGGGAAGCAACATCACGGGAGGAACAAGTGCAACCACATTCAGTCCCGATGCAACCTGCACAAGAGGTCAGGTCGTTACATTCCTGTGGAGATGCGCCGGTCAACCCGACCCGAAATCGGATAAATGCGATTTTACAGATATTTCATCCGACAGCTATGACTACAAAGCAGTTCTCTGGGCAGTTGAAGAAGGCATCACGGGAGGAACAAGCAAAACAACATTCTCTCCGAACAACCCTTGCACAAGAGCACAGGTCGTAACATTTATGTATCGTATGGTAAATAAATAAGAAACAAAAACAGCCACATTCCGAGATCTCGGAATGTGGCTGATTTTAAGTTTTAGTTACTGAATTTTAAGCATAAGTCGCTTATCAATATCGAGGGTGAGTTTTCCGTTTTCTGCAGTATAAACCTTTCCGTTCTTGTCAATGAAGGAGAGTTTTTTCTGTGTTTCGGGAAGCTCAATTACTACAGAACCGGGCTTGTCTGCGTCGATGCAGAGCTCACGTACCTCATAGTCCTCCCAACGGATTTCAAGCTCATATCCGCCGCGTGCGCGAAGACCGCGGAAAGAGCCTTTGTTCCACTTCTTCGGAAGTGCCGGAAGAAGTGCGATAAGCCCTTCGTGGCTCTGAATGAGCATTTCGGCAACACCTGCGACATAACACATACTTGCATCAAGCTGGAAAACATTGTTGGATGCAGTGTAGAGATCCATAAGATTCGGTGATGTGCAACGTGTGATGTAGTTTTCAATCATCTCGAAGGCGCGGTTTCCGTCACGGAGTCTTGCAAACTCGCACATAAGCCAGGTAAGGCTCCAGCCAACGCTTGTTGCGCCCTGACCGTGAGCATCAAGACCGCCCGAAATTCTACGTTTGAGGGTTACCTTAATCGCCTCATAAAGCTCGGGAGTATTTCTTGTTATTGCATTATCGGGGAAGAAACCGAAGGTGTTTGAGAAATGACGGTGACCAATTTCTGTTTCCTCATAATCCTCAATCCACTCTGCAAGCTGACCGTGTTTGCCCACAAAGAGCTTCGGAAGCTTCTTGATTGCTGCCTCTGCAGCCTTTGTATCGTCATCGGAAATACCGAGGATACTTGATGCCTCAAGATACATTCTGAGGAGTCCGCCGATAATTGATGTATCCATAGTGGAGCTCATTGCAAGGAAGCAGGCATAATTCTCACCGTTTTCATCCTTTACCCAATAGCGGTTTTCGGGGCTTGAAGAAGGTGCATAAACAAGTCTTCCTTCCTTATCCTCAAACATTGTATCGAGGAAGAAAAGTGAGCTTTCGCGAATCATTTCATACGCCATATCGCGGAGGAAGCTTTCATCCTTTGTGAAGAGATAATGCTCCCATACATTGAAGCAGAGCCAGGAAAGACCGTGAGGCCATATTCCCCAAAGACCGTCTGCAGGGGAAGTGAAGCCATAGATGTCGCTTAAGTGGTGAACAACACTTCCGCGTGCGTTATAGCCGACTTTTGCAGTGTTCTTTCCGGATTCAAGGAGATAATCCCTTATGTATTCAAAGAGCTGCATACTGAGATCGGAAAGGTTTGCAACCTCTGCCGGCCAGTAGTTCATCTGGAGATTTATGTTTGTGTGATAGTCGGAGCTCCAGGGCGATACGTCTGACTGTACCCACATACCCTGAAGGTTTGCAGGAAGTGTGCCCGGGCGGCTTGAAGAGGTGAGAAGATAACGTCCGAACTGCCATACCATCATAACAAGACCGCCATCATTTGGTCTGTTGCAGGTGAGTGCACGCTTTCTCACAGTCATTGAAACCTCTTCCATTTCGGGAGCTTCGGGAACTGCGATATCAGCACGGTTCATAACCGAGAGGAAATCCTTCTCGTGGCGGAGCTTCAGCATATCAAAGCGTGTGTCCTCGGGAAGCACTACCTTTTCTGCAAAGTTATCACCGAGACGGAACTCTGTTCCGATGTTTATAAATACAGTAAACTCATTTGTATCGGAGACTAAAAGCTCACCGTTTTTTGCAACTACTGTTCCGTCGGTCACAACACGGATTTTAACACAGAATTTGTGATTTCCGCAGATTGTTTTTCCGATAGCACAGATCTCATTACCCTCTGCCTTGTGGGAAAGCTTTCTTTCCTTGTCATAGCCGATTGCGGCATTGAGCTTATCGCCATCGCTCTTTACATTATAGACAATAACATTGTCGGGATATGAAGCAAAGCAGGTACGGGTATAGTGAGTGCCCAATCTGTCATACTCAACCGTTGCAACACCGCGCATAATATCAAGCTCGTGACGGTAGTTGCGACTCTGATCGTTTTCATGGAGAGAGATTTTGAGCTTTCCTGCCGTTTCGTATGAACGTATTCTCGTGAAGCAGTCGGAGAGAAGCGTGTTTGCAAGCTTGTCTGCCTCTGCAGGCTTGCCCTCACGGAAAAGGTTTTTTATAACCTCAAGCTTTTCGGGCATTTTCGGATTCGGCTCACCGCCCGGCTGGGATGCCCATATTGTTTCTTCATTTAAAAACATAACCTCTTCGCCGACACCGCACATAAGCGTGCCGCCCATTCTGCCGTTGCCGACAGGGATGCTGTCGAGAAGTCTTGTTGCATGGGTAACGTCAAATAATCTGTATTCGCGCATAAATAAAATCCTCCTTATTACGGGGTTTGCTGTCTTTATGAATTATATTCTGTTTTATATAAAAAAGCAAGCATAAAACCGATATAAACTTTGCCGATTTTCATATTTAATAAAAAGCTTTTGCATGAGATAAGTATTTGTACATATAAATGCATTGAAAAACAAAAAGAGCAAGGTGCATTTAAACCTTGCTCCTGTCAATATATTTAGTTCAACAAATTGGAATTTACAGTTCACAAATCATTCTTACTTTTAACGGTCTTTTAGTTAAAAACTCGGCATTTTCATCCATAGTTGTCCTTGGATGTTGGTATATATCAACACCTACTGTAATAGGTTCGTCAATTATATATAAATATCCTTTTTCTGTTCCGTTATGACTAATTATGCCATTATCATCATAACCTAAGCCACTTGGTTGATGTGAAAATGCTTCAGCAAGTTCTTTCCACTGTGTAATAGTGCTGTTTGTTCTTAATTCTGAGAAAATTCTATTAGAACCATGATACCAAATCCCATCTAATTGTATTTCTATTTCCATAGTGCTTCTCCTCAACAAATTCTTATTTATGCAACTCTTTCTGCCTGTACAGGTTGCTATTATATAGTGCTTTAGCTTGCCATAATAAAAAGCAGAAACGGACCTCCAAGAACGTTTCTGCCGATTTCGCGAACAACATAAATATTATAACACGAAAAGTAGTGCGTTGGCAATACTTTTTTGCAAGGTTGAAGAAGAATCTCTGTTTTAAATAAAGAAATCGTGTGAACTTTGTGCAGAATACCACTTGTTTATGGGTAAATAGTGTGTTAAACTTTAGACAAGAAAGGAGGACAGACCAATGTTCAGATAAAAACCCGAGGTTTTAGTGAGCATCAGGTCAACGGTTTCCGAAAGATGATATAGATTGAAAGAGAAGCAAAAAGACGAAATAAAAAACAAAAAATAACATTTCGGAAAGACGTTGGGCGTGCTTATAAGAAGATGGGCAGGACCTCAAAAAACAATAAACCGCACAAAGTGTGATGCAGCAATTACAAATTCCCGAGAACAAATGAAGAGCTTGCTTTTCAAGCAGTATGATAAATAAAATTTGAATTGCGAAGGATGACGGATTGTGCAAAGGACTTTGAGAAATGCGGAAACTGCAGAAAGCAGAGGTTGAAATAATGTTAGATATTAAAAATTCACAGAAATAACCCTCGATTGATGTAAGGTGAAAGATTACAACAGTCGAGGGTGTTTCTGTTTTATATGGGGGATTTATTCTGCAATAAGCTTAAGTTCCTTTTCAACAAAAACAGTAACTCTTCCGTTAACCAAAGAATAAGCTTTTCCGTCACTGTCTTTTAAGACAGTGTTTTTTTGTGTCTTAGGAAGCTCTATTGTGACTTCGGCGGGGGAATCTGCCTTTACGGTAAATTCCGTGACGGAGAAATCTTCCCACTTTGCGCTGACTTCATAGCCCCCTCTTGCGCGGAACCCCCGGAATGAGCCGTGATCCCATTTTTTCGGAAGCGCCGGGAGAAGTGAAATCATTCCTTCGTGGCTCTGCAGAAGCATTTCAGAAACTGCAGCGGTAAAGCCGAAGTTTGCATCAATCTGAAAGCCCTTCGGAAGTCCGGGATTCACAAAAGTGGCAAGAAGCGAATTGCTTGAGCAGGTGGCGATAAGCTTGTGAAGGAAGGGGAATGCATCATCACCACGGCGGAGTCGTGCATACATAAGGGCAGGGAAGATGATGCACCAGCCCATAGTGTATGAAGGAGTCTTTGTCCTGCGCTCTACCGAGATGTTTATGGCATCGCGGATTTCCTTCATCTCACGGGTGACTGTACCAAAGGGAAACAGCGCATAGCCGTGAGCAATGTGGTTGTGACCTATATCGCTTTCATCATAGTCCTTTATCCATTCTCGGAGCTGTCCGAAACGTCCTGTTTTAAGCGGTGGAAGCCCGTTTCTCAAAACAGGTGCAAAGCGAACATCGGAATCATTGATGCCAAGAATCATTGATGCCTCTTCAAAGACTTTCATAACCATATCTATTGTTTCAATGTCCATAGTGCAGTTGATTGTTACCCAACCGCGGTAGTCCTCGCCGTTTTCATCCTTTGTTATGTATTCGTGCTCCGGCACAGTGGAGGGAACGGTCACATAATATCCGTCAGGACATTTTGTTGCATTGTCGATAAAAAATATCGCAATCTCACGGATGTATTCATAGCAATCACGGAGAAAGGCTTCATCCTTTGTGAAAAGGTAGTGCTCCCACATATGGTTTACAAGCCAGGCGCCGCCCATAGGCCATATGCCCCATACTCCGTCAGCCATTCCCGTAAAGCCATAGATGTTGCTCAAATGGTGGATAACAGCACCACGGGAGTGGTATATAAACTTCGCGGTTTCCTTTCCCGAGGGAAGAAGGATATTTTTCATAAAATCAAAAAGCGGAGTGTGACATTCGGAGAGGTTTACCGTTTCCGATGCCCAATAGTTCATCTGAATGTTTACATTCAGGTGAAAATCTCCGTTCCAGGGACAGATGAGGTCATTTGCCCATATTCCCTGAAGGTTTGCAGGGAAAGAACCCGGTCGGCTTGAAGAAACGAGAAGATAACGACCGAACTGCCATTGCAGGGCAAGCATTCCGCCATCGGGAACAAGCCCGCGGAGGGTGGGATGAAGACGGGTGTGCATGGAAATTGTTTCCGCATCTGAAAGCTTAGGAAGCTCAATATCTGCGCGGTTCATAAGGGTGGAAAAGTCCTCGGTGTGGCGTTTTATAAGCTCATCATATGAAAGGTTGGGGAAGGAAAGCTCACTGAGAAAGCTCTCTCCCTTTTTAAACTCTGTTTTGATATCGCAGAGAACAAGAAGGCTTGTCGCATCCTTTATAATTGTCATTCCGTTTTTTGAAACAACCTCACCGTCGGACTCAACCCGATATCCCACAGCAAATCGGTGATTTCCGAAAAGGGTTTCGGAAACTGCGCGGAATTCATTGCCCGAAATTTCTCTTGAAAGACATTTTACATATTCATAATTAACTCTGGCATCAAACTTTCCGCCATCGCAGGTTATGCGAAAAGCCATCACATCATCGGGATATGATGCAAAATATTCACGTTTAAAGTGCTTATCTCCTATGTCATAGGAAATAACAGCCTTTCCGTTTATAAGGTCAAGCTCACGGCGGTAATTTTCAAAGGTCTCCGAATTATGAAGCGCAATTTTAATAAGACCTGCACTGCAATAAGAGCTTATTCTCTTATATTCACTTGCAACTGCCTCACTCTTTGCATATTTATCTGCTTCAATATCCCGACCTTCCATAAGAAGGTTTCTTATGTGCTGAATTTTATCATATATTTCGGGAGAATGGTCGGTAGTACCCTCACGTGACGAAACAACGGTTTCCTCATTGAGATAAATAACCTCCTGAGAAACACTTCCCATAACGGAAGCACCCATTCTGCCGTTGCCGATAACATAGGAATCAAGCCAATCGGTGGCAGGGGAATCGTTAAAGATATTATAGTTATGCATAAGGCTCACCTCACATTGATTATATCTATGCCTATCATATAACAGCAAAAAGAGAAAATCAATACATAATCGGGCTGAAAGCTATATGATATTAAATTTTGCCGGATATGACAAAGTTATATCTTTCTTATCTTATTAAGACGCATATATTCTGTTGGAGTAAATCCCGTTTTCTGTCTGAAAACACGGCAGAAGTGATATGGATTTGAAAAACCGCATCTGTCGGAAACAGCATTGATTTTAAGTCCGCCGTCTGTGAGAAGTTGCTTTGCTCGGTCTATGCGTATGTCTGTAACAAACTGCTTCGGTGTTGTGCCATACTGCTTTGAAAAAAGCTTTCTGAAATATACCTCGCTTATGTTGCAAAGCTTTGCGAGATCGTCATTTTTAAGCTGGGGATCGGAAAAATTCGTTTCAAGATACTTTATGGCAGGCGCAAGGGAGGCTGCGGAGTTTTCCGATGAATGGGAAAGCCTGTGGAGTATATTATAGAAAATGCTGATGATTTTTGTTCTGTTCTTCTTAAAAAGCGAAAGGGATTTCATCTGCTCATAGTCGGTGAGATAGGGCTCGGGATTCTCAATGGGGAATAGGAGAATCTCATCACATAAAAAATCGGTGCATTTAAAATTTATAACAGGGAAAGTGCCCTTTTTGTCTCCGTGTAAGGTGTAGCTTTTTCCCTGGGGGAGAATAACTGCATTTGAGGTATCGGAAATATATTCCTTCCCGTCAAGGGTATATGTAATCTGCCCCTCCGTACAAAAGGAAAGACCATAGGAAGGGCGATTATCTATCTTTCGGAATCTTCCCTTTGGAGAAGAAAAGGTTATAATGTCGGTTACATCAGTTATTGTGATGCTATCCGGAATATCTGTCATAATAAGCTCACCTCATTTAGATTATACTGTTTTTATCAAAAAAATCAATCAAAAAAACATAAAAAGTATCGAAAATATCAAAGTGCAATCGTTTTGCATATTGCGATGGGGAAAGGGTGAGAGTATACTCATTTATGTATTGACATATGAAAGGAAGTATAATAATGAGTAAAATGGAATATTTAAAGGATATGCCGATAGCCGTTCTCGGCGGCGGTGCAGTAGGTAAGACCTGTGCGGCAGATATGAAGCTTGCAGGCCGTGAGGTCCGACTTTTTGATATGATGCCTTTTGCAAAGTCATCCCTTAAGGATATCGACAAAACAGGTATTCTTCTCGACGGTGTTCAGAGAAATAAATACTGCTTTGAAAGAAGCGGCAGAGCACATTTTGATATGGTAACCTCGGATATGGCAGAAGCTGTAAAGGGTGCAGGTCTCATTGTTGTTGCTATGGGCTCCTGGGGTCACGAGCCTGTTTTCCGTGAGCTTATCCCCCATCTTGAAGATGGTCAGGTTATTCATGTTTTCACAGATAACTTTGCTTGCCTTCTCTTCCGTCGTCTTATGCGCGAGCTGGGTTGCACAAAGAAGGTAATAATCGGTGGCTGGTCTTCTGCTCCTTATGGCACAAGAATAGAGAGCATCGGAAAGTTCCAGTTCCCCCACGTTGGTGCAAAATACCGTGCAATAACTCTCCGCGGTGCAGCACTTCCGATGACCGATACCGAAGACTTTATCGAATCAATCAAATACCTTCCCTGTATGGATGCGGTAACACAGGGTGACGGTCCGGTTGCGGCAAATACAATCCTCGATGTTGACTTTGCAAACGTAAATCCGGTTATTCACGTTCCTGCAACAGTTCTCGGTGTTTCCACAATGGAAAACTGGGGAGTTATCTTCTGCGGTCACGATAAGACAACATATTCTATGTACTCCCACGGTCTTTGTCCTTCAATCTGTGAGGTTCAGTATAAGTTCTATAACGAAGAAATCGCACTTGCAGATGCAATCGGCGTAGGTTGCCCCAGATATAAATATGAAATGTTCTTCTCGCGCCGCAGTGTTCTCACTCAGGAATATATGGGACTCGACGATGAGGGCAACGATAATGTTGTATTCCCCCTTGACCAGCCTTCAAATGAGGGTAACACAGGTCCTAACTCCATCCACCACCGCTATATGACAGAGGACGTTCCGATAGGTTGTAAAATCTATCACGACCTCGGTGTTCAGTATGGTGTTCCCACACCGATTATAGATTCAATGATAGTTCTTGCAGGTGCAATGCACAATAAGAGCTTCTTTGAGGAAAGCCGTTATAACCTCAAATACCTCGGTATCGACGGTATGAGTCGTGAAGAGCTTCTCGACTATCTCAACAACGGCGTATACAACAGATAAAAATAACGACTCTCCTTTATCCGGAGAGTCGCGATTTTTTGTAGGGGAGGGGCTTTGCTCCTCCCGCATTCTTCTTTTTTTCTTTTATTCTGCGATAAGCTGAATTCTCTTGTTGAGTTCTATCTTGCCGTCAACTGCGGTATATGTGTTGCCGTCATTTCCTTTAAAGGTTGTTGTTTTCTGATTTTCCGGAAGCTTTATGATAAACTTACCTTCAATATCGGGAGTGAAGCAAATCTCACGGACTTCATAGCTCTCCCACTTGATATCAAGCTCTGCACCGCCACGAACACGAAGACCGCGGAATGAGCCGTGATCCCATTGCTTCGGGAGCGCGGGGAGAAGGGCGATATAACCCTCGTGGCTCTGAATAAGCATTTCGGAAACACCTGCAACAAAACTGCAGTTTCCGTCTATCTGCCAGCACTTTGCGTGTAAATCCCAGAGGTTTCGGGGATTTGTTAAGTTGAGGTAGTTTTGAATAAGTTCGTATGCTCCGTCACCGTGGCGGAAACGTGCAAGGTGATTCATCATCCATCCGATCGACCAACCGACAGTCAAAGCACTGTATCCCTGTGCATTGTTTCCGCCGTTGAGACGTCCGTAAATCGTTTTCTTCATTGCTTCAAGAAGCTCGGGGGTTGAATGGTTGATAGCACAATCGGGGAAGTGTGCAAAGGAATGGGAAATATGGAAGTGCCCCTTTTCTGTTTCCTCATAGTCCTCAATCCATTCCTGAATTCTTCCCGATGCTGAAATCTTAAAGGGCGGAAGCTTCTTCTGTGCTTTTCTTATTTCTTTTACATATTCATCCTCAATTCCAAGAACTTCGCTTGCCTGAAGGAAGTTTCTGAAGAGACCGCCGATGATTCCTACATCCATAGTGGAAGAAAGGGTGAGATAGCAGGCGTAATCTTCACCGTTTTCATCCTTTACCCAGTAGCGGTTTTCGGGGCTTGTGGACGGACCGTAAACGAGATATCCGTCTTTGTTTTCAATCATTGTATCAACAAAGAAGATTGCAGAATCACGGATAAATTCATATGCCTCGTTCTTCAAAAATTCCTTATCCTGCGTGAAAAGATAATGCTCCCACATATGATAAGAAAGCCAGCTTGCGCCGTGAGGCCATATTCCCCAGAGCCCGTCTGCAGGAGTTGTGAACTTATATATATCGCTTAAGTGATGAACGACTGTTCCGCGTGCTTTGTAGCCTATTTTTGCAGTCTCCTTGCCTGATTCCAAGAGATATTCATTCATATAATCGAAAAGCGGCTTGTGACAGTCGGAAAGGTTTGTGACCTCTGCAGGCCAGTAGTTTGCCTGAATATTGATGTTTGTGTGATAATCTGCACTCCATTCGTTTCCGAGACTCTTTACCCACAGTCCCTGGAGGTTTGCGGGAAGTGAACCGGGGCGGCTTGAAGATGCGATAATATATCTTCCGAAATGCCATTGCATTGAAACAAGCTTGCCGTCTGAAGGCTTGTTGAAATCAAGGATTCGTCTGCGCTCGGGATTTGTGACGGTTTCAAGCTCCTCGACTTCAGGGAACTGAATGTCTGCACTTGACATAAGAGAAAGGAAATCCTTCTCGTGGCGAAGCTTCAGCATATCATAATCATCGTTTTCGGGGAACTTGATTGCATCGGCAAAGCTTTCGCCGTTTCTAAATTCTGTTGAAATGGAAATGAGAAGAGTGAAGCTCTGTGTGTCGGAAACATAGATATCGCCGTCACGGCAGTCAATCTTTCCGTCGGTATACACACGGGCACGGACTGCAAACTTGTGGTTTCCGAAAACTGTTTTTGCAACGGCACAAAGCTCTGCACCATCGGACTTCACATCGAGAAGCATTTCACGCTCATATGAAATACAAGCGGAAAGAGAAGCTTTGTCAGAGGTCACTCTGTATGCAATCACATCATCGGGATAGGATGCAAAGCATTCTCTCACATAATGTGAACCGTCCTTGTCGTATTCAACCTTTGCAACACCACGCATAAGGTCGAGATTGTTTATGTAGTTTTTGCATTTTCCGTTATCGTGGAGAGAAACCTTGAGCTTTCCTGCAGTTTCGTATGAACGGATACGGGAATGGCAGTCACCGAAAATCTCCTTTGCAAGCTTGTCGCCCTCGGCTTCACGACCTTCTATGAAAAGGTCACGGATTGCCTTGAGCTTATCTGCCATATTGGGGTTGGGAATGCCCTTGCCCTGGGATGACCATACGGTTTCTTCGTTGAGGAAAAGAACCTCTTCGTCAACATAACCCATAACGGTTGCACCCATTCTGCCGTTGCCGACAGGGTAGCTGTCTTCCCATCGGGCAGAGGGGGTATTGTTTCTTATAATATACTCACGCATAATATTCACCTCATATTGAAATTACATATCTAAATGATATATCTTAACCTTGCGAATGTCAATCATCACAGGTAGACAAAAACCACCTTTTTCTGGACAAAAGGTGGTTTAGGTTTTGGTTTTCTTGTATTCACTTGGTGTTATGCCCAATGTGTCGTAAAAAATCCGGTTAAAATTGCGGATGCTTCCGAATCCGCTTAAGTATGCCGCTTCCGTTATTGAGATATCACAATCATAAAGAAGGTGGACTGCTTTTTCAAGACGGAGGTTGTTCACAAAATCCGTGAAAGAAAGACCTATATATTCTTTGAGTATTGTGCTTAAGGAAGCAGAGCTTATGCCGAGAGCCTGAGATGCAGATTTTAGGCTTATCTTCTCCGTTATATTTTCGTGAACATAGTCCGCGATCCGCCTGACGGAAAGGGTGTGCTTGTTTCGGGCAAGGGAAATGGGATTTGTTTTTAAAAACTCCGAGACGAGAGGGAAAAAGAGACTTTTTGCCGAAAATTCATCGGGAGATTCTTCAACATGAGGTGTTGCAAAGGAAAGATATTCCGAAAGCTCACGTGGAAGTGAAAACTTTCCCGACTCAATGCTTCCTCCGCCGTATCTGTCATAAAAGCTTTCAACAAGCTGAAAAGAGAACATATACACTCTGCCGTGAGAATTGCCGATGGGAGTGAAGGCGTGCATTTCATAGGGAAGGATGAGAACCGCTTCATTCTTTTTTGCGGAAATGACGTTTCCGCCCACGGTGACATCAATAACGCCATCGGTGACAACGATGACTTCAAGCTCCGAATTTACATGAGGACGGCAAAGAAGCCCTCCGGGACCGCGGAACATTATGAATTTTCTTTCATCAGGCACACACTCACCTCCCGAATCTCTTTTAATTGCTAAAATTATATATTATTTGTCTTGAATTGTAAAGGACAAATGATGTAGAATTTAAGACAGAAAAGAGGTTTTGATATGTATCTTATGCTTGTTCTGTATTGTGCGCTGACTGTTGGCGGCACGGTGCTTATGAAAATATTTCAGAAAACAACATCCTCGGGGATGTTTTATCTGATTATGTACAACATTATAAATGCGCTGTTTGCTTGCGGCTTCTTCTTCGTGTCCGCAGGCTTTAAAATAAATCTGAACCTGCCCACGATCATTTATGCCGTGGTGTATGCACTTATAATATGCATAAATCTGTCGGCGCAGATTGTGGCATTTTCAAAGGTTTCGGTTTCCGTTGTCACAGTTGTTTCCATGGCGGGAGGAATACTCTTTCCCTCAATCTTCGGAATAATGTGGTTTGACGATAATATAACGTGGCAGCTTGTGGTTTCTTCTATTCTTATTATAGCCGCATCCATATTGCCCTTCGTTTCAAAAAATGAAGATAAGAACGAAAAGAAGAGATTTTCTCTTGCGGCAATGCTGATATGTTTTATGATGTCTGTTCTTGCAGGTGTCTCCACAATTCTCGTTAAGCTCTACGCCGTTGACACATCCGTGTGTGATTCAACATCAATGTTTTTCCTCACGAACGTTGCAATAGTGGTGATATGCTTCGTGGCTCTTGCAATATATATGATAAGAAATAAGAACTATGGCTTTAAAGAGGTGTTCCGCGCTTTTTCACCCATACAGCTTCTAAACATCGTATCAAAAACCGCTGTTGTAAACGTTGCATCAATAGTACAGGTGCTTGTACTTGCCGAAATGTCGGCTTCAACCTTCTCTGTTCTCAGCTCGTCAATCTGCCTTGTGGGAACAGGTCTTGCTTCAGCTCTTATATTCCGCGAAAAGCAGACAAAGGGCGCAATCTTCGCAATGATCCTCGCCCTTGTCGCAATAATCATAAATCCGTAAATAAAAAATAAACTCTCCGCCTTTGAAGATGAGACGGAGAGTTTTTCTTTACTTTGAAAACTCAACAACTATCTTGCCGAGAAGTTCAAGTTGCTTTGGGGTGGTTTCTTTCTTGAAAGCAGAGTTGTGGTTTCGAAACTCATCGATTAGAGTTTTGACGACTGTTTCCTGATCCTCGGTCAGTCCATAAAGTGAAACTGTCCCACGTGCTTTTGTGCCGCAAAGCTCGTCGAGGGAAACGCTGAGAGCGACAGAAAGTGAACGTAAAATTTCAAAAGGGGGATAAACTTCATTTTTTTCATAACGTGAAATCATACTTACACTGATATTTACTTTTTTTGCAAGATCTGTCTGTGTAAGCTGTTTTGCTGTTCTGTAACTTTTGAGTGTTAATCCAAAATCATACATAACCGTACCTCTATTGCACTTCGAGAAATTTTCTTAGCATAAACTTGCATCATATACAAGTTTATGCTATTATTGTTGCATAATGTACAAAAAATACAGCTGCGATTCGCATGGTGTACAAATGAGGTGTTGCGTGTGGGTAGACCTGTCAACAGCAAGGTAAAAAGAGAAGAAACGGTGGCTTTGCATATGGAAGTCAATAAATATGCGTTCAGGAAATTCAGAGACAGTCTCGCAAAATACGGCTATCCTATGAATGTCATGCTTGAAATTTTCATGAGGCAGTATGTTCTTGGAAAAATCTTGTTGGATGAAGAAAATGTCCTTTTTTTTAGAGAATATGTAGGAGAAAAGGAACTTTTGCGAACAACGGTAAACAGAGAGGTACGGGATCGTTATTTTACATTCTGCAGGGAAAATGGAATGGCGACAAGGATTCCGATTATAGTATTTATGCAGGAATACTCGGAAGGAAAATTTGTGCCGGAGCTAAGAAAAGTAGCAGAGAATTAAAATTGACTTTTAAAACATAAGAAACCGTGATATAATCTTTCACAAGGAGGTGATTTTATGCGGATTCTTATTGATGCGGACGGGTGTCCTGTTGTGGATATTGCTTTGAAGACAGCAAGAGAGAAAAATATCGAAGCTCATATATTCTGCGATACCTGCCACGTTTTTGAAAAAGACGGGGCAGAGACCCACGTTGTGCCAAAGGGCGCAGACAGCGCAGATTTTGCCATTGCAAATTTTGTGAAGTGCAGAGATATAGTGATAACCCAGGATTACGGACTTGCTTCGATGGTACTCTCCCGTGACGCAATCTGCATAAATCAGGACGGATGCGAATATACCGAGGAGAATATCGACGGTCTTCTCTTTGCAAGACACACTGCAAAGAAGGTAAGAAATGCCGGAGGCAGAATAAAAGGACCTCCGAAAAGAACAAAGGAGCAGGACGTGAGATTTTCGGAAAAACTGGTGGAGATAACAGAGAGGTTTTGCAAATGAAAATTAGTGTGCATACAGGAAAACTTGTAAATCTTTTTGGGTTTGAAGAAGGCTGCAGGATGATTTGCGATGCAGGCTTTGACGGGATAGACTGGAATTTTAATGATGTCTGGGACCAGAAAGAAGTACGACAGGGAAGATTGGGATATTGTATTTTTGAGGAAAATACAGAGGTCGTTTTAAAAGCTTATGAAGAACGGATTTCTGCAATACGAAAAAGCGGACTTCGTGTTTTTCAGGCACACGCACCTTTTCCTGCTTATGTTCCGGGGTTTCCCGAACTGAGCAAAAGAGTGCCGAAAATATATGAAAACTGCATCCGTTTATGCGGAGCTGTGAAAATACCGTATCTGGTCATTCACGGAATTTCGAGAGCATATAACGGAGCCGATATGACGAGAAGAGAAATGATGGAGAAAAACATCGGGCTTTATTCGTCAATGATTTCTGCGATAAAAGAAACGGGAGTTATGGTGCTTCTTGAAAATATTTTCTGGGATCTTGATGAAAAATTCTATGATGCAACCTGCTCCGACCCCGATGAGGCTGTTGAGCTTATTGACACACTAAATGATATTGCGGGGGAGGAATGCTTTGGACTTTGCTTTGATGTAGGTCATTGCAATCTTCTTCGTTGGGAAATGTCATCATATATAAGGAAGCTTGGAAATAGAATTAAAGCGTTGCATCTCCACGACAACGACGGAAAAGGGGACTGGCACGGATTTCCCGGGTCGGGGACCGTGAATTGGAAAGAACTTTGCAATCTGCTGAAGGAAATAGAATACGATGGGACGCTTAATTTTGAAACCTACTCATATTACGACTTAAATCGTGTTATGCCGGAGGTTGTTCCTGTCATGCTGAAGTATCTGGCAGAATTGGGAAAAGAATTCGGAAAAGCAATAAAAAATACGTAAAACACCTTGACAAACGGTGGCTGTAATGATATAATAGCTCATAATTTAATATCAAACGCAGTGATGCGGAATAGTATGCAACATTTCTTGCTTTGAAGAGAGATGTCGGTTGGTGCGAGACATTGAGAAGAAACTGCAGAACTCACCGCGGAGCGGTCGCCGTGAAAAGTCAGTAGGGGCGAACGGGAACTCCCGTTACAGAGTTAAGATGTAATAGCATCTGAGGGCATCCGCAAAGGATGAAAAAGAGTGGTACCGCGGAAGGTTTAAAATTTTGAGTTTAACACTTTCGTCTCTTTAAGTCAGCAAAGAGATGAAAGTGTTTTTTTGTTGGCACCCGAAAAAATATTTTTTGGAAAGGGGTTTCGACCAAATGAAGAAAATCAGCATTACCGACATCACATTAAAAAAGCTTGCAGGAGAAAGAGGTGTTTCTCTGCTTTTCCGTGAGAAGACTGCAATCGCAGAGGCGGCAGACTCTCTCGGTGCAAATGCAGTTGAGCTCGCACCCATAAAGAATGTTCGCGAGGACACAATTATATATAAGACTATTGCACAGAATATAAAGAAAAGCATTGTTGCAATTCCCGTAGGCTTTGTGGCAGAAGATGTAGCCGCCGCATGGGAGTGCGTAAAGGATGCAGCTTCTCCCCGTCTTCAGGTAGAGGTTCCCACCTCCACCGTGCAGATGGAGTATATTTATCACATCAAGGCTGAAAAGATGCTCGGAAAGATAGAAGAGCTTGTAAAGGCTTCAAAGGCACTTTGTAATGATGTTGAATTTGCGGCATCGGATGCAACACGTGCAGATGTTGACTTTATCATTTCTGCGGCAAAGGCGGCAGAAAAATGCGGTGCAAACATCATCACAATCTGCGATGATGCAGGTGTCTCACTTCCCGAGGAGATTGCAGAGCTTGTAAAGAAGATAAAGGCTTCTGTTTCCGTCCCCGTATATGTTCAGGTTTCAGATAAAATCAGTATGGCTGTCGCTTCTGCCATTGCGGCGATAAAGGCTGATGCAGACGGTATCAAGTGTGCTATGGCAGGCGGTGATGCTCTTTCTATGGGAGCTCTTTCCGATGCGATTTCTGCACGTGGAGATGTTATCGGTGCAGAAACAGACCTTGCAAACACAAAGATTCACGCAAGCATTGATGATATGCTTTCAAAAATAAGCCACGAAAGCTCAGATTTTGCGGATGTGAGCGAAAAGAAGAAAATCGTTCTCGATGCAGACAGCACAATCTCCGAAATTGCTCAGGCGGCAAAGATTCTTGGCTATGACCTTTCTGATGAAGATAACGGAAATGTGAAGAAAGCGATAGCTTCAGTTTGCGAAACAAAAAGCTCGATCAGCGCAAAGGAGCTTGAAGCGATTATCGCAGGCTCTGCCATGCAGGCACCGTCAACATATCACCTTGAAAGCTATACCACAAACTGCACAAATCTCGGTGCATCAATGTCTCAGGTGACCCTCAAATGCGGAGATGAAATTATCTGCGGCGTAAGCACCGGTGATGGTCCAATTGACTCTGTTTTCCGTGCAATCGAGCAGAGTATCGGCTATCATTATGAGCTTGACGATTTCCAGATTCAGGCAGTAACCGAGGGAAAAGAGGCTCTCGGCTCTGCTATCGTAAAGCTTCGCAACCGTGGTAAGCTCTATTCCGGCAACGGAATTTCCACCGATATTGTAGCGGCAAGTGTTCGTGCATATATCAACGCACTCAATAAAATTGTTGCAGAGGAGAACTGAAAATGAAACTGACTTTTTCAACAAAGAACGTAAGCAGACCTACGTTTCTTGACCTCTGTCAATATGCCTATGACTATGGATTTTCGGGCTTTGAGATTTATGATGCGGTAAAGGAAAGAAAACAGCATTATGACAGCGTTCTCAGAAGTGACCGTGTTGCAGATGCAAAGAGAAAACTTTTAAATCGCACGCTTTCGGTTTCGGCTCTTGTTTATCCTTATCCCGTAGACAGCTCTGATGCCACGGGCGAGGAGATTTTAAAATACGTTAATATGGCGGATCAGGCAAGCGTTGAGCGTGTTATTGTCCGCATTGAAAACAAAACAGAGAATAGCGTTCTCGAAGAAAAGCTCTCTGCAGCCATAAAGCGTGCAGAAAAGGCAGGCGTTGAGATACTTCTCGAAACCTCGGGATATCTCTCCGCAACAGAGAATGTAATTGATATTATAAATCTCTTTTCCTCGGCGGCTCTCGGTGCCTCCTGGAACATCCGTGAAACATATTTCGGAGCAGGGGAGAGTGCGGAAGCCACAATCAAAAACCTCGGTGCATATATAAAGTATGTTCGTCTCGGTGATATGAAGGACGGAAAAACCGTTCTTATCGGAGAGGGAACTCTTCCTGTTGACGAGTTCATAAACGCTCTTACTTCTCTTAACTTTGACGGCTTTGTTTCCGTTGCGTGGAACGAGGAGATAAATGATGCGGATATCGTTCTCACCCACTTTGCAAATTATATCGGAAATCTTTCAAGGACAAAAGTGGAATATGATCATGCATACTATAACCGTGCAAAGACGGGGACATATGTCTGGAAAAAGTATGATGTTATCGAAAAGACTTTTTCTGAAGTTCTTGATACGATGGTTGAGAACTATCCCGACCAGTATGCCTTTAAATACACAACTCTTGATTATACAAGAACTTATGCGGAATTTCGTCGTGATGTTGATGAATGTGCGGCAGCACTTATTTCTCTCGGTGTCAAGGCAGGTGACCACGTTGCAATCTGGGCAACAAACGTTCCTGCGTGGTTTATAACCTTCTGGGCAACCACAAAGATTGGTGCAGTTCTTGTCACCGTAAACACGGCTTACAGAATCCACGAGATTGAATATCTCTTAAAGCAGTCCGATACTCATACCCTCGTTATGATTGAGGATTGCAAGGACATAAACTACCGTGAGATTATCTCTGAGCTTTGCCCCGAGCTTCAGAATATGAATCCCGGCGATGCTCTCTATTCAAAGAATCTCCCGTTCCTTCGCAATGTTGTAACTGTTGGCTTTGAGATGCCCGGATGCCTTACCTGGGAGCAGATGTTAGACCGTGCAAAGCTCATCCCCGGCGAGGAAGTCCGCCGTCGTGCATCCCTTGTAAAGCCCGAGGATGTATGCAATATGCAATATACCTCCGGTACAACGGGATTCCCCAAGGGTGTTATGCTTACCCACAGAAATATTGTAAACAACGGTAAGACCATCGGTGACAGAATGGATCTCTCCACAGCTGACCGTATGATGATTCAGGTTCCTATGTTCCATTGCTTCGGAATGGTGCTTTCAATGACATCTATGATGACTCACGGCGGAACACTTTGCCCCATGCCTTATTTCTCGCCGAAGTCGTCCCTTGCTTGCGTAAACGATGAGCATATAACCTGCTTTAACGGCGTTCCCACTATGTTTATCGCAATGTTCAATCACCCTGACTTTGCAAAGACAGACTTCTCGTATATGAGAACGGGAATTATGGCAGGTGCAAACTGCCCGGCAGACCTTATGCGCCGTGCTTCCGTTGAAATGAATATGCGTGAGATTATCTCTGTTTACGGGCAGACCGAGGCCTCTCCCGGCTGTACAATGGGCGAGGTAAACGAAGACCTCGACCACCGTGTTGAAACTGTCGGAAGTGCATTCCCCGGAGTTGAATGTAAGATTATTGACCCGGAAACCGGCGAAGAGCTTCCCGATGGCGAGAGCGGCGAGTTTGTAGCACGTGGCTTTAACATTATGAAGGGCTATTATAAGATGCCGAATGCAACGGCACAGACCATTGATAAGGACGGCTGGCTTCATTCGGGAGATATTTGTTGCCGCACACCCGATGGCTATTATAAGGTAACGGGCAGACTTAAGGATATGATTATCCGCGGCGGTGAAAACCTTTATCCCCGTGAAATTGAAGAATTCTACCTCACAAACCCCAAGGTGCGTGATGTTCAGGTTGTCGGTGTTCCCGATGAACGCTACGGAGAGGAGTGCTGTGCATGGGTAATCCTCCATAAGGGAGAAGAAGCAGACGAGGCAGAAATGAAAGAGTTTGGTTATGCTTCAATCGCCCGTCATAAAGTTCCGAGATACTTCCTGTTCGTAAAGGAATTCCCGATGAATGCCGCAGGAAAGATTCTCAAATACAAAATGCGTGAAGAATCGGAAGAAATTTTAGGACTTAAGAAATAAAAAATAACTGTTGCCGTTGGGCAACAGTTATTTTTTGTACTTTTACGGGTTTCCGGTATTTGTATTTAGTTGTATCTGCTTGGACGGCTTTGGGCGGTTCGGGAAAAATTCCCCTTGCTTTACGGTTGGTTCGCCGATGGGACGGCGGATAATTATTAAAAATTTCTTTTTACTATTGATTTTTTGGCTACGTTATGATATAGTTTTGGTAACGACCAAAAATCAAACAAAAGGGGGCACGAAATGATTAACAGTATTATTGAACGAAATAAGCTTACAAAACCGTTTAATGAAACGGAAATCAAGATAATCCGTTCTGCAATAAATCTGTTTCTTGAAAACGGTTATTCAAAAACGACTTTAAGAAAGATAAGCGATGATTGCGGAATGCTTCAGGGACGTGTTGCATATTATTTCCATACAAAAGAGGATATGCTCCACATTCTCATTCAGGAGCTGATGGCATTTCACGGCGATATGGTTGATGAAACCTATGAAAAAACGGATGACAATCTTTTTGCTTATGCAATGGAGATAGTGGCGCAGATTTCCATATGTGACCGAAACGATATGGTCTGGGATTTATATTATTCCGCATACACCCATCCGGCAACTTTTATTCTGATTAAGGATTGGGCGGCGAAGAAAAACTATATGCTTCTAAAAGATTTCGTTCCCGGATGGGATGAGTCGAGGTTTAGAGAAATTGAAAATATCACAAGCTGCATTGAGCTTTCCGCGTTCACAAGTCCGACGGACAGGCATTATACATTGGAACATAAAATAAGTGATGTGCTTGATTCAATTATGAAGATATACGATATTCCCGAAGACCAGAGAAAGCGGACTATCGAAAGGGTTCTTAAAACCGATTATGAAAATATCGGAAAAACGATGTTCGATAAATTCGTAAAAAGACTTGATAACGACATTGTAACTTAGAAAAGATAAATTCTCAAATAAACCCGAAGGAGGAATTATGTATGAAAAAAAGATTAGTGAGCCTGTTGCTAGCCATCGTTTTGGTTGTGGGAATGTTTCCAATGGGTCTCGAGACGGTTGCAGCGACGAATGTAGCGGCGGCTGCGGCGGCCGGCTCTTCCGAAAAGGGAGAGATGAGCCGCGCGGACTATGAGGCTCTCGGCTTCGACCTTGGTCTTGAAACGACAGACGAGTCCTACATAGGTCCCGGCAACAGCACAATGAATGTGAAAAACGAGCTTTATCTCAACTATAACGGCTCAAGCCACTATGGCTGGGTTCTCCGAGATAATCTCAACCTGAATCACTCCAGCTGGAGCAGTTACGAAACCATCGGTGCTTACAAGCTCTACGGTCAGTACCGCAACGGCGACTGGGCACACCTCAACGAAGGTAACGGCTATACCAACGGTCAGACCGGCGGTGAGGCTTCAGTTATCGGCAGCGGCATTGAGAGCAAAAACAGCCACCTGCTCCGCACTTACGAAACATCGGTGGCCTTCCGCTCTGTCAGCGGCAAAGAGGACAGAGTGGCTCAGCTTTATGTAAAATCCAGTGATAAGCGTGCGGATTTTACAGCTTGTCTTGAAATCGTCAGGTTTGTTGAGTCCGACGGCAAATACTCAGAATCTGTTGTAAGAAATGTTGTCTTGGGTAAGATTCCGGCACTGGACGAAGCCGGCAGCATCTACAATCCCATTTTTGATGCGCTCTTTGAAGTGGCCGCCGGCGACTTTGACGGCGACGGAATCGATGAAATTGCTGTTTACTTCGGCACAAACGAGGTCAGAATCTACGATACCGGCTCCAAGGGCGATTCCCTGAGCCTCTGGAAGACCATCGGTGCTTCCGAAATTCTGAAGGATCAGAACATTTCTGCCAAGAAGACTGCTGACAGCACTGACGGCGGAGTTATGCGTGCCGCTATTGTAGCTTTGGCTGCAGGCGATCTTAAGAAGGATTATACCGATGATCTTGTTATCACGGTTTCTATGCCTGTTGATAATGACAGCAGCTGTATCAATGCTCAGCAGCAGAATCCCCATGCATATGTCTACGGTGCAAACTCTTCCGACAGCTATATTTCTTCCGGAGAGTTTACCAAGGATTTAGAAGTTCCTCTGCGAACAGATGACCTGCAAGGCGACACAAGTAAGCCTCAGGTTTTCCGTGCGGCAAATGCTACCGTTGCGGATATCGACGGCAACGCCTGCATGGACCTTCTCATCGGCGGCCGCCTCGGTGCTGCATCCGAAACAGACGGCGAGGATTGGAGCGTTGGCGCTCTTATACACGTTAAATATGACCAGGGCTCTAAAAACTACAGTGTTGGCAAACCCTTCCAGATCGAGTTGGATGAATATGACGGAGACGATATTCTGCGCAACGGCAGCAGCAGATCTATCCGCTATTTCCCGCCGGTAGCTCTCGCAGTTGCAGATCTTGACGGTATCGGTTCAGATGCTCCAACCTGCCTTTTCTTTGCAGAGCTCTTTACCTTTGATCCGAGCACCAGAAGCTTTACCGGAAAGGGCAAGTATCTGGACACCATCAAAAATCAGAAGAATAATGCCGACGAAGGCGAAGACAAGACCGATCACTGGGTCTCAGATGTTGTGGTCGGAAACTTCATCGGCAATGATGAAGGTGCAGAGCAGTTTATCGCCATTATCGGCTGTAAACAGGAAGACGATGACTTCTACTGGTACTATATGAGCTATGTAGCAGAGTATGACGATAAGATCTGTGCCCAGTGCGAAGGTATCATCAACCAGGGACGCAGCTACATAAACAGAACCGATACCTCACGCGCCTCTACCTATGTTTCCGTTGCTTGCCCCGATGTGGACAACGACGGCGTGCTCCTCGAATATGTCGGCACATCAAGCTACTACACAAAGCCTGAGGTACAGGCAATCCTTCAGTCGGCACCTTACTTTGCCGATGTTGCGGATACATATGACAACTATCTGAACAACGGTGCTACCGCCTATGGCAAGGTGGAAGGCTCTATGGAGGGCTCAACGGTCAGTGTTGGCGCATCTCTCGGTATGTTCACCTCTGTGGAAGTGTCCACCGGTGTTGCGTCGGAAGTTGAGTTTGATATTTCCGTCACAACGGATTACGAGCATATGACCTCCACCGAGGTTGAAACCAGCGTGGAACGCTCCGGTGATGCCGGTGATGACTATGTGATTATGTATACCGTTCCTTATCATCGCTATTACTATAATGCAACCTGGCCTGACGGAACAAAAGGTCCGTTTGTTATCGAAGAGCCAATGATTCCGGCAACGGTCATCGTACCTGTTGAGACTTATGATGCTATTGCCGAGAGGACAGAAGGTCTTGAGCCTATCCGCGGCAATATTCTCACAAGCACACCGGGAGATCCTTCCTCCTACACGATAGCGCCAAAGGGCAAGTGGACATCCATCGGTGATGTACAGCTTCTCACCAATGCAGGTTCCAACAGTGGATCTCTCACTACCATCAGTCAGACCGCTTCAAACAGCGAAGAGAACAGCTTTGCCGTTGGTGTTGAGCAAAATCTGGAAGTCGGATTCGGCGGCGGTGCGCTCGGCAATGATGCAGTCGTCGGTGTGCAGCAGGGTTCTCACTTCAGCGCCGGCGGTGTATACAGCGATATGTCCGGTGCTACATATACCGGTGCTGTTGACAATCTTCCGGCAGGCGTGACAGGATATGCCTTCAACTGGCAGTTCGGTATTTCCAATACCAAGCTCAATGGCGAAGATGTTATTGTTGTCGGCTATATTACCTCCAACGTAAAGCAGGCACCTTCCCTTCCCAAGGAACTGACAGTAACCGATATTACAGATAATTCCGTCGCTCTGGAATGGAAGGCCGAAAATGATGCGGCTATGTTTGAGGTTTATGTCAGCCGTGACCAGGATACATGGCTTCCCCTTGACCCGATTCCCTCTACTACAGCGGATTCTAACGGTAAAATCAGCTATACGGTCAGCGAGCTTAATGCCGGCACTACCTACTATTTCCGTGTGGTTGCTGCCAACGCTTACGGTGTTCGAAGCCTCGAGACCGCACCGGTAGTCGGCACAACTCTTGGAAGCGACGGCAAATTCAGTATTGCCGAGTAGCCCAAGGACACCTCGGCTGCCAAGGGACTTAACGCTACCTTCTCTACACAAATTGCTTCCGACAGCAACAAGACCATTTTCTATGAATGGCAGTATAATGACGGCGAGAGCTGGACAAAAATTTCGGGAAGCAACACATCTGTACTTACAGTGGAGAATGTAACAGCCGAAATGGACGGCAGACAATTCCGATGCCGTATCAGCCAGGGTGCTGACTATGTCTATACCCGAACCGCTACCCTGACTATTTCCAAAACACCTACTTCTGCAACTCTTACCGTTGCCAACGGTGCAGAATCTGTCGTTAACGGCGATACGGTACAGTCAAGCTCCTCTGTCTCCGAGGATATCATTGAGACCATCCTCGAGTGGAATTCCGTGACCAAAACCGACGGAGGCAAAACCTACACTATGATGGCAACATCAGAAGAGGCAACAACAGATGCCAACGGTGTTGTAACAGATTATACCTACACAGCTCCCTATTTTTGGGTAGATGAAAGCGGCAAACTGTATGCCGTTGATGCCGGAAATGCCATCGGCGCAGAATATACCGATGCTTACCGCGTATTCCATGACAGAAAAGACGACGGTACTCAGGGCGATTTGGCGGTAGAAACATCAGCTACCCTCACCACCGGACTTCCGGAAGTGGAAATAGCCACCGATATCAAATCCACAAGCGGCTATAAGGTAGGCGATACCTATGTCTATGTGGCTGAGGTTACCGTTAACATATCCGGAGAAAACAGCACCGCCACAAAGTATTATTACAAATCCGGTGCTGAGTATGTGGAAGTATTCCATGATGAATCTGCCGGCTACATTATGGTTGGTAGCGAAAAGTGCAAACCCAACAATCTCGTACCCATGCAGACTTCCACTGTTTCCAAGATTGTTACGGGACAGAATGTCACTACCGTGGATGGCGACAAGCTGACTCTCAGCGCATCTGTTGCTCCTGCTGAAATCACCGGAAGTGTTTATTTCCAGATTACAGACTTAACCACCGGCTCTACCCAGAGTGTTAATGCTAAAAAGTCCGGTGATAAATGGACGGCAGAATACACCTTCCCCTCCGCCGGAGTTTATGAGGTCAAATCTGCCTACAATGGCAACAGCGTTTACTTCGGAAGCAATTCCGAACCCATAAAGATATATGCTGTCAATGCAAGCAAGTCTCTCAGCATCTCCGGAGGAGCTATAACCTACGGTTCTTCTCTCAATCTTGCCCCTGTTATTGTTTCCAAAGACGGCAAGAGCCCTGTCACTTCCGACAATGCCGTAACCTATACCGTAAAGAGGGACGGCAAAGAGAACTCCGGACTTATAAGCAAAAATATGTTTACCCCGACAGAGGTGGGCAACTACACCGTCACTGCCACATACAACGACGGTACCCAGGACTACACCGCTTCTGTAGCAATAAAGGTGCATCCCAAAACCGTACAGATTGCAGCTCAGCCTGCCAAGGCATCGCTTCGTGATGACAAGGCAACCCGTGAGGCACAGCTTGTTGCAACAGTCACCGGTATAACATCCGCAGACACTCATCTCCTTAAATACAGCGTTACCAGTGATGCAACTACCGCTGTCGCAAACGGCAACTACCGTATTGATGTCAAGGTGGATTCCGATGTCCGCGCTGAGCTTGAAAAGAAATACAGCCTGGTACTCACACCCGGTGTCTTTACCCTGGAGCAAGGCAGTGTCCGTGTCTATGCCGAAGCTGTTTCCAACGGCTCTGTAAACATTTCCTACACTACCACGGTTTCAGACTCCAATGGCACATATACCAGCTCACCCCTCAGAGTAGAAAGCGGAACACTTCTTCCCATAGGTGCAGATGTTACTGTTACCGCCGCTCCCAATGCCGGCTTTGGCGTTGAAAAATGGGTCGTTGACGGTAAGAATAAGGCAGGCGGAAATCTTAATTATACCATTGATAACCTGCAGCAAGCCTGCAATATCCAGGTCTATTTCACTCAAACCTTCAACACGCTGAACTTTGACGGAACTCCCGGCGGTGGCTCGGTCATCGGAACTTATGCCGGAGGAAACTCTGTCTTTAACAGCGGCGACAGCATCAATCTGAATCAGTCTGTTGTGCTTACGGCTGTTCCTTCTGATGGCTATGTTGTTGCAGGCTGGACGCGCAACGGTGAAAGCGTTATGGCAGATAACGGCACAAGCTTCTTCACAGGCAATAAAATCACGGTGGACCATGTATCTGAAACTGTGAATTACTTTGTAACCTTTGAAAAGAAAGAACAGCTTAATGCCACAGTAAAGCTTGTTGATAAGAGCGGTGCTCCCGTTGCCGGAGGCAGCGTGAACATCAATCAGCAGAACGTTGCAGGTACAGATAATGTCTTTACTCTGAATACTCACAATCATGCAAATCTTGATATCAAGGTCACAGTTCCCGATAATATGTTGATTGACCATTGGGAGCTTAACGGTCAGGTAGTTGCCAATGCAGTTGATGAATTAACTGTATATGACCTGGTAAGCAGTGCGGAATATACTGTAATTTGCGTAACTCCCAACCAGCGCGGTCTTACCTTCGGCACCGAGCTTATCGGAACTAACGGCGGAACAGTTGCAGAAGCAGGCACCATCACTGCCACCCGTTCCGGTAATGCAATCACATCAGGTACAAATGTACCTCAGGGCGCAGTTGTAAACTTCACAGCCAAGCCTTCGGACGGTTTCCGCATCGCCAAGTGGACCGTTGGTGCATATCAAGTAGCAGGAGAAGGCGTTGAATCCTATCAGCTTACCATGGATCAGAATGCAGAGGTAAAGGTTCACTTTGAAAAGAAGCCTACCATCGTTCTTGATAATGGCAGTGGCGGAAATGCCAACCTGCAGGTCGGAGATGTCACCTCAACAGATAAAGAAACTGTTGTGGACTTCGGTAGCCGCATACAGATAAATATCGTTCCTTCTGCAGGTTATGTGGTAGACGATGTTACCGTAAACGATTCTGCAGTTGTCCTGACATCCGACAAGGACATCCGCTACTTTGTACTGACCGATGTTACCAACAATACCACCGTCAAAATCACTTACAAGGCAAAGCCTGTTGTAACAGTAGACAATGATGCAAACGGCGAAGTGACTATGTCTGCAACCCGAGACTTCACCGAAGGCGAAATCACCTCCGGCAGCTATATTGACTTCGGAAGCGATATAGAAGCAGAAATCTCCCCTGTTAAGGGATATGTAATAGATAACGTTACCGTAAACACCAATGAGGTCACTTTGACAGAAATTGCAAACAGTGATAATAAGAGCTTTACAATATCAGATGTTCAGGAGAATACCGCTATTGCAGTGACCTACAAGGCACTTGATACTACCTCCGTGACCTTCAGCGTTATCGACAAGAACGATGCTGAGGCAGGCGGTCTCAACGGTACACTCTCCGCAATTGTGGAGCGAAAAGGTATGGAGGCTTATTCCGAAACTGATACCACAGGCACTGTTTCCACAGTATATGAAGGCAGCACCGTGACCTTCGCACCTGCACCCGAGGCAGGCTATAAGGTTTCCAAGTGGTTTGTAAACGGCGAGGAAACCACTGTTGCTCCCGTAATCACCGTCACAGACGGTATGGCTGACCAGAATATCCTTGCACAGTTTGACTATGTTGGTGAAGACATCAGCTTCGCTGTTACAGGTGCTGCCGATAAGGCTTTACTGACCGCAGTCTTCGTTCCCGATGGCGGTGTTGCACAGGATTTCGCCTCCGGCAACAAGCCTGCTGTGGACGGCACAGTTACTATTATTGTAAATGATCTGGATAATAACTATGAGATTGAAGGTTGGTATGTAAACGGCGAAAAACAGCAGATCATTGCTGAAGCCTTTGATTATGCGGCAACTGTCGGCATGGGTGCTGATATTACCGTGAATATCATACGCAAGTCCTATACCGTGAACTTCTCCGCAACCGAAGGAACTGTGAATGCAGTTGTTTCCGGTAATGCTATCGCTTCCGGAGATTTGGTGGTAGGCGACAGCGTTGTTACTTTCACCGCAGAAGCTAAGTTACCTACCGGATACTCCTTCCTCGGCTGGACAGTGAACGGAGCTCCTTCAGATGAAACTTCCGAAACCTTAAGTCTGAGTGTTACCGAGAATCTCACAGTAGAGGCAACCTACAGACTGGATGCCGTTACACATCAGGTAACCTACGGCGTTGTTGATACAAACGGCGAGACTGACGGCGGAATGAACGGTGTTCTTACCCTCAAGGACTATAGAACAAATCCTGCTTCCGTTTATGCAGGCTCCGATATATCCTTCACAGCTGTTCCCGATGCTTATTATCGCGTAGAAGGTTGGTACAGCGATGCCGAAGGCACTATGCCTATCAGCGGCACAGCTGTTGAGCAGAACACATATGATGTAGAGCATATTACGGCACCTATGTCAGTGTATGTTAAGTTTGAACCCATTCCTCAGTATACCGTAAGCATTGATACCATCGGTCTTGGCGCAATAACCGCCACGGTCAACGGTGAAGAAGCAACAATAGAAAACGGAAGCATCATTGTATGGAGATATGACGATGTGGTTCTCACCGCAGTACCTTCCGAACATCAGTATCTCAGCGGCTGGACAGTCAACGAGACAGCTTCCGGAAATCAGCTCAGCCTGACTCTTACGGATGTAACGGAAAATACCGATGTTACAGCAGAATTTATGGCAAGCCAGAACATAGAACTGAAAACAGAAGTTGTAAACGGCTCTATCGAAATCAAAGCAGGCTTTGGAGATCAGCTTGAATACATCAATCCCGAAACAGGCATTGTTATTCATAAAGGCCAGAATGTTGAGCTCACTGTTACTCCGGATTCCGGTATGATGGTGGATAAGTGGATAGTAAACGGCGAGGAAATGACCGATTATCTGGATAACATTCTTATGATTGAAGCTATCGACAAGGATACAACCGTCCGCGTTGAGTGCGTGGAGATTTTGCTCCATAATCTGCCTGCAGATGATGCGGAAGGTCGCTATGTTGTCACAGACATCTTGGAAACTCCGGTTGAATATGGCACAGATAAGCAGGTTCGTGACCGCGGAACTGTCACCTTTGTGGTAGAAAGCAAGGATAATAACATCATCACAGAGCTGCAGGTTGCGGCAGGTGCCGGAAGCAGAGTTGATGCCAAGAAGACCGCAGTAAATAAGTGGGATGTAACTGTTGAGAACGTCAAGGCGGACATCGAGCTCACCCCAACTGTTGTATCAGGCAAACAGCTGGAAGTTACCTGCGGTGCAGGCGGTAAGATTGTCATCACAAAGGGTGGCGAAGTTATTGCCAATAACAGTATTCTGAACTTCGGTGATGAAATTGTAATCCGTGCCGAAGCTGATAAAAACTACAAGCTTTCAAGCCTGACTCTCAACGGAAATACAATCAGTAGCGGCAATACTTACACAGTCGTTCCTGAGGATGAACGAATCTTGATTAACGCGACATTTACTGCCCGTTCCTCCGGCGGAGGCGGCGGTGGTGGTGGCGGTGGCGATGCCACACCTACCTATATTGTCAGCTTTGAAACAAACGGCGGAAGCGAAATTAAATCAGTTTCAGTAAGTCTCGGCGGCAAGGTAACAATTCCCGATGCTCCGACCAAAGACGGTTACACCTTTGACGGTTGGTACACAGACGAAGAACTTACAACTGCTTATGATTTTGATGCAACTGTATCAAAGAGCTTAACACTCTATGCGAAGTGGAAAGAGTTCTCCGGAAATTCACCGTCCGGATGGCAGAATCCCTTTGAAGATGTAAAGCTTGAGCATTGGTTCTATGACGATGTACGTTTTGTGAATGAAAACGGTTTGATGAAGGGCGTATCGGAAAAACTCTTTGCACCGAGCAGAAATGTTACCAGAGCAATGCTTGTCACGGTTCTCTACCGAATGGAAGGTGAACCGACAACAAACGAAAGCTCTCCGTTTGGTGATGTGGATATGGAAAGCTATTACGGAAATGCAGTTTCCTGGGCAAAGCAGAACGGTATTGTAAAGGGAATATCCGAAAACGAATTTGCACCCAATGTGAATATCACCCGTGAACAGTTTGCTGCAATTATGTTAAGGTATGCGGAATATAAAGGAATGTCGGCTGTAACGCTTGAAGAAAACCTGCACTTTGACGATGCAGACGAGATCTCGGAATATGCAATTTCTGCAATGAATTGGGCGGTCGGTTCAGAACTTATCAAAGGAAGAAGTGAAAAGACTCTCTGTCCGAAGGATACTGCAACAAGAGCAGAATGTGCCGCAATCCTCCACAGATTTTTTGAGACAAACAAGTAAAACAAAAATAACTGTTGCTTACGGGCAACAGTTATTTTTTTGCATCAAAGCCCTTTTCGTAGTTTGAAATTGCGTTTTCTATGTGCTTTGAAAGAAGCTTTGAGGCGAGAACTGAGTTTTTTTCGGAAATTGCATCGAGAATTTCTTTGTGCGTGATTTTATTGACTGCAGTAGGTGGAATATGCTCCTTTGACTGGCAGATGCAGAGCTTCACCTCGGAGATTATGGCATCATAAAGCCGAATGAGACGGGTGCTTTCCGACAGGGAAACGAGAAGTGTGTGGAAATCAATATCCGCACTGACATATTCATCCCAGTTATCACGGGGAGTTTCGCGTTGCAGAAACTCTGCCTTTTCAAGAAGAGGCTTTGTGTCTGTGTCGTTTTTTATTATTCTGCAAACAGCCTCGGTCTCAAGCAGAGCACGAAGTGAAAAAATCTCACGGACATCCTCACGGTTTATTTCACGGACAAAAACACCGCGGTTCGGGATTTTAACAAGAAGACCGCAGGAAACAAGCTGTGACATTGCTTCACGCAAAGTATTGCGGCTTACCCCATAACGTGAGATAAGAACATTCTCCGTCATTTTCTCACCGGGTGCAAAAGTAAAAAATATATCCTTTTCAAGTGCCGATATTACCGCATCGACAACGGAAATTGTCTTAATTTGTATCTCTCCCAAAACCTCACCGCCTTTTCTCTTATTATACCACCTGACGGAAAATTTTTCAAGAGCATTGTAGGATTGTTGAACAATCTGTTGACATCTTGCCGTGAATGGTTTATAATCGTAGTGTTAATGAAAGGATTGATGAAGATGAAAGAAAACCTTATTTCACGCCGTGCAAACAGCGTTGGCAGAACTAAAATCAGAAAAATGTATGAGCTTGAAAAAACTCTTGATAATGTAATTTCCTTCACAGTAGGTGAGCCTGATTTTCACACTCCGGAGAATGTTGTAAAGGCTTGTGAAAAAGCACTTGCGGAGCACAAAACAGGCTATGCCGCAAATCAGGGTGTGCTTGAGCTTCGCCGTGCTATTTCCGACACGATATTCAAAACCCACGGTGTGAGATATAACCCCGAAACGGAAATTCTCATCACCGCAGGCGGTATGAACGCTCTCCGTGCCGCAAGTGAGGCACTTATAAACCCCGATGATGAAGTGATTGTCCCGGATCCTTACTGGTGCAACCATTTCCACCATCCCCTTATGGAGCTTGGCAAAGCGGTGTGTGTCCCCGTCAGTGAAGAGACAAACTTTATGTATGACCCCGATGTGCTTCCGAAATATATAACAGATAAAACTAAAACGATAATTTTAAATTCCCCCTCAAATCCCACGGGACGGGTTATGGATGAAGATACAATGCGACGTCTCTGCGAGGTCTGCAAAGAGCACGACGTTATTCTCATAAGCGATGAGGTCTATGACCATATAATCTATGACGATATAAAGTTCTGTAGTCCCGTTATGTTTGACGGTATGCGTGAGAGAACGGTTATCTGTAATTCCTTCTCAAAATCCTATGCAATGACAGGCTGGAGAATAGGCTATGCCGCAGGTCTTGAAGAGATAATAAACGCAATGCTCCGCATAAACGAAAACACTCTCGCAAGCCCCACAACTTTCGCCCAGTATGCCGCAGTTGAAGCACTTTTAGGCCCTCAGGACGAAGCGAAGGCCATGGTGAAGTCCTTTGAACGCCGCCGTGATATTATGGTGGAGGAGATAAACAAAATTCCGATGCTCTCCTGCCCAAAGCTTCAGGGTGCGTTCTATGCCTTTGTTGATATAAGGGGCACAGGTCTTTCAGATGATGAATTTTGTGAGAGACTTCTTTTGGAAAAGCGTGTTTCCGTAACACCCGGCTCAGGTTTTGGTACAAACGGTGCGGGGCACGTGAGAATGTCCTATGCACTTTCCGAGAAAGACCTTTTAGAGGGACTTTCCCGTATCCGTGAGTTTGTGAATAGTCTTTAATGGGTGGTATTATGAGCAGATTTGAAAATTTACATAAAAAGCTAAAGAACAGGGAAGAAATACTCACAACAAATCTCGGCAATGTCGCTTGGTCGGGAATTATTGAGCTGATTTCACGTTTTCCTTTTGATGGGGTTGTGATTGACCTTGAACACGGAACACTCTCCGTTGAGAGCGCAGAAGCTCTTCTTCGCACCTGCCGTCTTTGCGATTTGCCCGGTATTGTGAGAATTTCCGACTGTGTGCCGAATCTCATTTCAAAAACTCTCGATATGGGTGCTGACGGAATAATCCTTCCGAGAGTAGAAAGTGTTGAGCAGGTAGAAACCGCAATCCGTGCAATGCGCTATTTTCCGAGAGGAAGAAAAGGCTGCGGAGGCTTTTCAAACCTTCGCCGCGAGGACTGCGGAAGTACCGATAAATATAACGATAACCGTCTCCTTTTTGTGCAGATGGAATCAAAGGAAGGACTTTCGGTTTTGCCCGACATTCTCAAAAACTATAAGGATGAGATATCCGGCGTTCTCATAGGACCGTATGATGCATCAATAATGCTCGGCACACCTCTTGATATATTAAGCGATGAAATGACGGAGTTTGTCGGAAAGGTGTTCTCTGTCTGTAATAAGGAAAAAATAACCTGCGGAAGCTTTGTTGATGATAAAACTCTTATCGAAAGATACCGAAGCCTCGGTGGAAACTTCTTCTGGACAGGAACAGAGCTTTCACTCCTTTCGGAAAGCTATAAGGCGTTGTGTGAAGAATTTGGGAAGAAATAAAAGCTGTGGCGAAATTTTCGTCACAGCTTTTAAGTTTCATATACAATACGCAATTGATGCGAGGCGTTTTGCGGCTCTTGCGAGGGAGGAGAGTAATCCTCTTTCGTTTATGGAATGGATGAATTTGCCTTCGGTGCCGAGACCGTCTATTGTCGGAACTCCGAACTGAGAAAGGTCTGCCGCATCGGAACCGCCGTTTCCGAAAAATGTGCAAACCGTGGGTATGTTATTTTCTTTGAATATTTCGTTGACCTTATCGAGAAGAGCGTAGTTTCTTTCTCTTTTCTCCATTGGTGTTCTGTAGCTTACAAGAGTTGCTTTGCAGGTTGAACCTTCTATAAAAGCTGTGCTTGCAATCTCTGCAACGAGCCTTTTTGCCTCCTCCATCTCATCAACGGTCTTAAAACGGATATCGGCGGTGAAGGTGCATTTTTCGGGGACGGAATTTTCCGCAGTACCGCCGCTTATAAGTCCGCAGTTGCAGGTGAGACCATCCGGGTTTTTGAGCTTTTCAAGCTCTGAAATTTTGCGTGCAGCCTCGGCAATTGCACTCACGCCGTTATAGCATACAGATGCGTGTGCCGCACGACCTGTGACCTCGAAAGAATATTTAAGTATGCCCTTTCTTTCGATTACCACGTGATGAGGACCATATCCTTCACAGTTTAAAAAGGCTGCTGCACCCTTTGATTTTTCACACATATACTGTACTGTTCTTTTGTCACAGAAACGGCTTCCGTTTTCTTCGTCGCTCTGGAGAAGAAGCTTTATGGGACGGTCTTTAAAGCCATACTTTGAAAGTGCATCCATTGCAAGAAGCGCGGCGACTATGCCGCCCTTACAGTCGTTTGCACCGGGACCGTAGATATATTCATCGTCTAGGCTAACAGGGGGATTTCCGAAAGAGCCGATGGGGTGAACCGTGTCAAGATGCCCGGAGAATACCACGGGAGGAAGATCGGAATCGCTATTCATCGTTATGCATACTGCGTTTCCCGAAACCTCTTCCTTATGTATGTCAATATCAAAGCCGAGAGCTTTTGCCTTTTTGATAAAGAGCTCTCCGCATTTGTCAACGCCCTCTTTGAAGTTTGTGGGGCTTTCGATACTGCAGGCATCAGCCCAGAGCCCAATATATTCATCGTTAAGTGAGTCAATGACCTCAAAAATCTTTTCGCATTTCACAACCATCACCGCTTTCATATAATGAATAAATTATACCACATTAAAAATGTTTTTCAAGCCATTGGTGAAAGAATGCGTTGGCTCTTGTTGTGTGGTAATTATTGTGATACAATAAAATAGGGGTGATTTTGTGATAAAAAAAGCAAATTGGATAAAATCTCCGGTTGATGTTGAAGCGGCAGTAGTGAAATTTCGTCGTAATTTTTGCTGTGAAAAACATATAGAAAAATGTATTATACAAATTTCTGCAATAGGGATTTTTAATGCATACATAAACGGAAAACGAATAGGGAATGATGTTCTTGCACCGGGCTGGACAAGTTATAACAGACGAGTTCAATACAGAGAGTATGACATTACGGATTTGCTGGCTTCTGATAATATCATTGACATTGAGCTTGGAAGAGGATGGGCTGTCGGAAGTGTGGGATGCAACAATCCGTATCCGTATCAGACGGAACAACCGCTTGTAATCGCAAATTTGCATATCTTGTATACAGATGGTGATGAAGATGACTTGTGCACGGATGATTTGTGGGATGTATACACTTCAAAAGTGACTTTTTCTGAAATATATCACGGAGAGACTGTGGATATGACGGCATCGGAAAGGTTACTTGGGAAGGCGGAGATATCCGATTTTAAAACAAGACTTATCCCTACAGTGGGAGAGTTAATTTTGGAGCATGAACGCATTTTACCGTGTGAGATTATTCATACTCCAAAGGGAGAGCTCGTTCTTGATTTCGGGCAGAATCTCACAGGTTATGTGGAAATTAAAATTTGCGGAGAGCGCGGTAAAAAAATCGTTTTGCATCACGCCGAGGTACTTGACTATGATGGCAATTTCTATACGGAGAATATGCGTTCGGCAAGAAACGAAAACGTATATATTCTCAGTGGCGAAAACGATGTGTTCAAGCCGGGATTCTGCTTTCAGGGATTTCGATACGTGCGACTTACGGAGTATCCCTTTGAAGAGATTGACCCGAAAAGATTTTGTGCGGTTGCAGTTTATTCCGATATGAAAAGAACAGGCTTCTTTAATTGCGGCAACGAAAAAATAAATCAGCTTTACAGCAATATTCTGTGGGGGCAGAAATCCAATTTTCTTGATGTTCCCACCGATTGTCCCCAGCGTGACGAGCGTCTGGGGTGGACTGGGGATGCACAGGTTTTTGCACGAACTGCGATGATAAATTATGATGTAAAGAAGTTCTTCACAAAATGGCTCGGTGATATGGCGGAAGAGCAGGGTGATGACGGCGCGGTAAGCTTTATTATTCCGGATTGCAGAAATACTCCCGGAGAAATCAATCCGTCTGCCGGTTGGAGTGACGCTGCGTGCATAATCCCGTGGGAGCTTTATCTTGCTTACGGAGATAAAAACCTTTTGCAAGAGCATTACCCGATGATGAAAAAATGGGTCGAATATCTGAAAAAGGAAAGCGGAAGCGAGTATTTGTGGAGCTTCGGTAAGCACTTCGGAGATTGGCTTGCGCTTGACGGAAACCCGGACGGATATAAAGGAATTACTCCGACATATTTCATTGCAAGTGCGTTTTTTGCGTATTCCACGTCAATCCTCATAAAAGCAGGAAAAGTGCTCGGCGAAGATATGTTTGAATATGAGAAGCTTTATGAGAAGATTCTTTTTGCATTTCGGTCTAAATATATAAAAGACGGAAAGGTACACCTTGTTCCTGATGATTGGAAAAACGGCGATGATGAACCGACTATCGAAACGCAGACTGCGTATGTGCTTGCTCTCTGTTTCGGGCTTTGTGAAGAAAAGGACAGAACTACTTTTGCAAAAAGGCTTGTTGAGCTTATAGAGGAAAAGGGAGAAAGTAACAGCTGCGGTTTTCTCGGAACACCGTATATCCTTCACGCCTTATCCGAAAACGGATATACGGATATTGCCTATAAGCTTCTTTTCCGTGAGGAATATCCGTCATGGTTATATTCGGTAAATCATGGTGCAACAACTATGTGGGAGCATTGGAATGGCATCAGGGAAGACGGAACTTTCTGGAGTTCGGATATGAATTCGTTCAATCACTATGCATACGGAGCCGTGTTTGATTGGCTTTTCGGTGTTGCTGTGGGAATAAAGCCGATAAAGCCGGGATACAGCGAGGTTGAAATCACTCCGCATCCGTTGGAAAAAATGGGATTTTCGGAAGGAAGCATTAAAACGGCGTATGGCGAAATCAGTGCAAAATGGTATTATGAAGATGAACATATATGTTATGACATAGAGTTGCCCGAGGGTGTAGCTGCAAGATTCACCTTACCCGGCGAAGAAGTTCTTGTGCTGGAAAGCGGGAAACATCATTTTGTGCGATAGAATAAGAATAAAATTTTTTCAAAAAACTCTTGACAAACAAAAAATGCAGGAGTATAATATCAACAAAATTGAATAGCAAAGGCTATGACGAAGACGGAAAAGTAACGAAACTTTCAGAGAGTCGGGGATGGTGCGATCCCGATAGCAGAGTGCTTTTGAAACCTATCACTTCTGAGCCGAAAGCCCGAAAATTCCCAAAGAAGAATGAGTAGATGCTTTCCGTGATTGCTGCGTTAATGCATAAGGCTTGATAGAGCCTGAGTGGCACGATAAGTGCAATTTGAGTGGTACCGCGGGTATCGGATATAGTTTATTCGGCTCGTCTCAAAGAAGTAAAAGCTTTGAGACGAGTCTTTGTTATTCAATTAAAAAATATTTTTTAATTTGAAAGGAGAATTTCCAATGAGCACACAAAAAACTATGGCACAGCTTAATGAGGTGGCTTCCCGAATCCGTGAAATGCGTGATGTTTTAGGTATGAGTGCCGAGGAAATGGCAAAGAAAACCGAAGTAACACTTGAAGAATACGAAAAATATGAAAACGGTGCGGCGGATATGCCTTTTGCATTTGTTCATAAATGCGCACTTGCTTTCGGTATGGAGCTTTCAGAGCTTTTGGAGGGAAAGAATGCGCGTCTTTCGTCCTACACCGTAACCCGTAAGGGCAAAGGTCAGGAGACCGCAAAGGAGGAGGGCATCACAATCCAGAACCTCGCCCCGAAATTTAAAAACAAAATCGCAGAACCCCATTGGGTTAAATATGAATATTCAGAAGAGCTTCAGAATAAACCCATCCATCTTACAAAGCACAGCGGTCAGGAATTTGACCTTGTTATCAGCGGCTCACTTAAGGTTCAGGTCGGCGAGCACACGGAAGTTCTTAATGAGGGCGACAGCATTTACTACAACAGCTCAACCCCTCACGGTATGATTGCCGTAGGCGGTGAGGATTGTACTTTCTGTGCAGTCGTTCTTCCCGGAGAGGATGCAAAGGAAAATGAAGTTTTGGAGAGCGTTGTATCGCTCCGTCCCACAACAAGCCTTGTTTGCGACAAGTTTGTAAAATGCACGGAGAGTGAGCCGGGAGTTTTAGAGAAGATTGAATTCACAAACACAGAGTCGTTCAATTTCGGATTTGACGTTGTTGATGAGATTGCAAAGAAAACTCCCACAAAGCTTGCAATGCTCCATGTTGCAAAGGATTTGACAGAACGCCGCTTCACCTTTGAGGATATAAAGCGTGAGTCGGCACGCTGTGCAAACTACTTTAAATCTCTCGGAATCGAGAAGGGCGACAGAGTTATGCTTGTTCTCAAGCGCCACTATCAGTTCTGGTTCTCAATGGTTGCTCTTCATAAGCTCGGCGCAGTTGCAATCCCTGCAACGCATCAGCTCAAGGACCACGACTTTGTATACCGCTATGAGGCTGCAAATGTAAAAGCAATCGTATGTACTGCCGATGACGGTACTGCAGAGATTGCGGAAGCAGCTGCAAAGAAGTGCCCCAGCGTGAAAACGCTTATCCTCGTTGGAGGAAAGCGTGACGGATGGCACGATTTTGACAGCGAATATCCAATGTATTCAAGCAACTTTGAGAGAACAGAGGAAACACCTTCGGGATCGGAACCGGCTCTTATGTTCTTCTCTTCCGGCACAACCGGAAACCCGAAAATGGTTGAGCATAAGCACACATACGGTCTCGGACACTTTGTTACTGCAAAATACTGGCATTGTTGCGAAAGAGATGGTCTTCATTTCACAATTTCCGACACCGGTTGGGGCAAGTCCCTCTGGGGCAAGCTCTACGGTCAGTGGCTTTGTGAAGGTGCGGTCTTTGTATATGACTTTGACCGTTTCAATGCAAACGAAATCCTTCCCATGTTTGCGAAATACAACATCACAACTTTCTGTGCACCTCCCACAATGCTTCGTATGTTCATAAAGGAAGACCTTTCAAAATTCGACCTTTCTTCAATTCATCATATGACAACTGCAGGTGAAGCACTTAACCCCGAAGTTTTCAAGCAATTTGAAAAGGCAACAGGTCTTAAGATAATGGAAGGCTTCGGTCAGACGGAGACTACTCTCGCAATCGCGAACCTCTATGGAACAACACCGAGACTCGGCGCAATGGGCAAGGCGTCTCCTCAGTATGACATTGTAATCGTTGACCCGGATGATAATCCTGTTGCAAACGGCGAAGTTGGCGAAATCGCTATCCGTCTTGATAATGGTATTCCGGTAGGTCTCTTCAATCAGTATCTCGATGATGAGGAAAAGATGGAAGAGTGTATGAGAAACGGTATGTACCACACAGGCGATACTGCGTGGCGTGATGAGGACGGTTACTTCTGGTATGTAAGCCGTATCGACGATGTTATCAAGTCATCGGGATATCGCATCGGACCCTTTGAGATTGAAAGCGTCATCATGGAGCTTCCTTATGTTCTTGAGTGCGGCGTTTCTGCTGCTCCCGATGAGCTTCGAGGCCAGATTGTAAAGGCAAGCATTGTTCTCACAAAGGGAACGGAGCCGACAGAAGAGCTTAAGAAGGAAATTCAGAACTATGTCAAGGAGCATACTGCTCCCTATAAGTACCCCCGTCTTGTGGTGTTCCGTGATGAGCTTCCCAAGACTATTTCCGGAAAAATCCAGCGTAATAAACTGTAATTTACAATATAAAAGTATTGACAATCCCGAACTGCTGATATATAATATTTACAATAGAATAAAAGGCTTCGACGAAGAGGGCACAGATATGCAGACCCTCAGAGAGACAACGGTAGGTGTGAGTTGTCGGTAATGTTTTCTGTGATTGTAGCTTCCGAGCCGAGAGGAAGAAAACCCTTTTTGAGGTGAGTAGAACCTTTCCGTGAATGCTGCGTTAATGCATAAGGCTTAATAGAGCCTGAGTGGCGCATAGTGCGCAATTTGAGTGGTACCGCGGGTGTGTTGAGATTATAATAACACTCGTCTCAAAGATTATCAGCTTTGGGACGGGTGCTTTTTAATTACACCGTCCCGGGAAAGGATGTCTTAATTATGCAACCAATATCAGGACTTGACTACAAAATTCAGGAAATGGCTTCCCGTATCCGTGAGCTTCGTGAAATCGAAGGTCTCACACCTGCGGAGATGGCTGCAAAAACAGATATTTCCGTTGAGGAATATCTTCTCTGCGAAGCGGGAAAGGCTGACCTTAACTTCACCTTTCTTTACCGTTGCGCCCTTGCACTCAGGGTAAATGTCACGGATATTATCGAAGGTCATAGCCCGACTCTTAAATCATTCACCGTAACACGCAGAGGATCGGGTCAGCAGATTTCAAATGCACATGGTATGACCTATTTTAACCTTGCATATGCATTTCAAAACAGAATCGCAGAGCCGCTTTATGTAAAGAGCGTTTATGATGAAGCTGCCCAGAACCGCGATATTGAGCTTACTTCCCATGACGGACAGGAATGTGATATCGTTATTGAAGGTGAGCTTATGGTGCAGATCGGTGAGCACCGTGTAACCCTTGGAGCAGGAGACAGCATTTATTTTGACAGTAATACCCCCCACGGTATGATTGCCGTAAACGGTCGCGACTGTGAATTTTATGCAATTGTTCTCAATCCGTCCGGTGAGCCGATTCCGGAGCTTGCGCCAACAAAGGCGATTGACGACTTCCGTGTTGCAACCCGTGACACGAAAGACAGAATTTATAAGAAATATATAACCACCGAAGAAAATGAAAAGGGAACTCCCACAAAGATTGAGTTTAAGAATACGGAAGGCTTCAACTTTGCCTTTGATCTTGTTGATGCTCTTGCAGAGCGTGAGCCCGAGAAGCTTGCAATGCTCCACATCTCAAAGGACGGCACGGAGCGTCGTATTACCTTTACCGATATAAAGCGTGAGAGTGCAAGATGCGCAAACTATTTCAAATCTCTCGGCATCAAAAAAGGCGACAGAGTAATGCTTATTCTCAAGCGTCACTATGAGTTCTGGTATGCAATGATTGGACTTAATAAGCTTGGTGCGGTTGCGATTCCCGCAACAAATCAGCTTCTTGTTCACGACATTGAATATCGCTTCAAGGCAGCTGGGGTAAATACAATTCTCTGTACTGCGGATGGTGAGGTCGCAGCAAATGTTGATGAGGCGGCAAAGAATTGTCCGGAGCTTTTAAACAAGATTATCGTTGGAGGAAGCCGTGAGGGCTGGAGATGCTTCCACGATGAATATCCTCTCTATAGTTCTCACTTTGAGAGAAACGAGGATTCACCCTGCGGAGATGATCTTCTCCTTATGTTCTTCACATCGGGAACAACAGGATATCCGAAGATTGCGGCACATAACCATAAATATCCTCTCGGTCATTTCCATACTGCAAAATATTGGCATAATGTTGATCCTGATGGTCTTCACTTCACAATCTCCGATACCGGATGGGCAAAGTCTATGTGGGGTAAGCTCTATGGTCAGTGGCTTTGCGAAGCACCGATTTTTGTATATGACTTTGATCGATTTGATGCAAAGCAAATTCTTCCGATGTTTGCAAAGCATCATATAACAACCTTCTGTGCACCGCCAACAATGCTTCGTATGCTTATAAAAGAGGATATTTCGCAGTATGATTTCTCTTCTGTAAAGCATATGTCAACAGCAGGTGAGGCACTCAACCCCGAAGTTTACAAGCAATTTGAAAAGGCAACGGGACTTCAGATAATTGAAGGCTTCGGTCAGACCGAGAGCACAATGATTATCGGTAATATGGTTGGTGCACCACATAAAATTGGTTCTATGGGAAAGCCTGCTCCGATATATAATGTTGAGCTCGTCAATGAAAACGGTGATCAGGTTGCAGTTGGTGAAACAGGCGAAATCGTAATCAATGTTAAAGACGGAATGCCCTGCGGTCTCTTCACCGGCTATTATCGTGATAAGGAGAAGACTGAGGAGGTCCTTCATGATGGATATTACCATACGGGTGATACTGCATGGAAGGATGAAGACGGCTTCTATTGGTATGTCGGACGTGTTGACGATGTTATCAAATCTTCGGGTTATCGCATCGGACCGTTTGAGATTGAAAGTGTTATAATGGAGCTTCCCTATGTTCTTGAGTGCGGCGTTTCCGCTGCTCCCGACGAAGTAAGAGGACAGATTGTTAAGGCAAGCATTGTCCTCACAAAGGGAACAGAGCCGACTGAGGAGCTTAAAAAGGAAATCCAGACATATGTAAAAGAGCATACTGCACCTTATAAGTATCCGAGACTTGTTGTATTCCGTGATGAGCTTCCCAAAACCGTAAGCGGAAAGATTCAGCGAAATAAGCTCTAAAATCTATGTAAATATCGTGTATCCTGCAATAGCAGGACAGACAATATATAATCTATTCTAAATCTCAAAGGAGTGTTTGAAATGTACAATTTTCCGGTAACAAAAACAACAAACCCGAAAGCCCGTCCTGCAGACGAGTCAAAGCTTGGCTTCGGCAAGGTTTTTACCGACCATATGTTCATTATGAACTATACCGAGGGCAAGG
>JAFSEA010000109.1 GCA_017435965.1 Oscillospiraceae bacterium | reverse complement strand
ATATTTCTTTTCATTTTGGTATAATCTCCTTGGTATTAGTTTTATTTGGCAATTTAATTATACCAAAAAACGAGGACTTTTGCTACTGCAATTGTCCTCGTTTTTTTCTTTTGGGTCTTCTTTTTTTGCTACAGCCCCTTTATTTTTCCGAAAGACGCTCTGCAACAGAAATCAGAACGCTGAGGTCTTTTGCAGAAAGCCCACGTGAAAGCCTGTGCAGCTCATTCAGCAGCTGAGGTTCGGGTGTTTCCTCATCAAAAAACTCCGTCGGTGTTACTCCGAGATATTCGCAGATATAGAGAAATTCACTCATCGATGGTACTGACCTGCCGGAAGAAATGCTCTGTATGTAGCTTTTGCTGTGCCCGAGATCAATGCTCATTTTGTATTCCGAAACATTCTTTCTGATACGGAGAGAAGAAATTCGATTTCTGATAAAATCCACATCCATTGCAAACACCTCCAACATTATATATTTCTATTGTATACTAATTTTATCGGTAATATTCACGCTAAAAGTACCGATTATACTTGAAATATACCGCGGATAGTAGTATAATGATGAACAAGTTCATTATAACAGTAGCAGAGATGGACAGAAAGAATAATGTAAGAAGGAAAGGAATTTGTACAATGAAGAAAATAATTTTAAGTCTTTTGATAGCTGCGTGTATGTTTTGCACTATGGTTTCCTGTGGAACTTCGGAAAAGAACGAAGAGACAGATTTGAACACAGAAAACAGAAATGAGGTACAAACAGAAAATGAAGATATAAAACAGATTATCGTACCATATTATGATGAAAACGTTAAAAAGTACGGTTATTGTACTGCAGATGGTGAGCTTGTGATTGCTCCTGAATTTGACGAAGCAAACTTTTTTTATGAAAACGCAGCTGCCGTAAGGGTTGATAATTTATGGGGATTTGTTAATGAAACGGGCGTGTTTATCGTTGAACCGAAATTTCATTATGCACATAATTTTTCTGAAGGTCTTGCAAGTGTAAGATTGGACGATTTAAACGGAGAATCCAAGTGGGGCTTCATTGATAAAACAGGAAATTTTGTAATTTCTCCGGAATTTGATGGTGCATCTTCTTTTGTGTACGGATATTCTTCAGTTAATGTTGGTTATTATTTTGGTGCTATTGATAAGACAGGAGAGCTTGTTGTTGAACCGGAGTTTGGATATATTGGTTATTTCTCTGAAAACGGTCTTGCTTCTGCTCGCGATGTGTATGGGGGATTTGGATTTATAAACAGCAGTGGAGAAGTTGAAATAGAACTGCGCTTTGATGAGGGATGGGAATTTACTGTATGTGAAGGTACACCTCTTGCTCCGGTCTGCTTGGATGGCAAGTGGGGATTTATCAATGAAAATGGAGAGTTTGAGATAGAGCCAATGTTTGATGATGCATCTCATTTTGCAAAAAACGGTATTGCCCCAGTCTCTCTTGGTGGGAAATGGGGGTGCATTGATATAAAAGGAAATTGGACAATTGAGCCCCAATTTGATCGTCTGATGAATCCTCGCAATGGACTAATTAGCTTTGCAGTCGGAACAGATCCTTATACACAAAAGTGGGGATATATTGATGAGCAGGGAAATGTTGTGCTCGATGCAATTTATGATTCAGCAGGACCGTTTAACGATGGAGTGGCGAACGTGAGAATAGGAGATTTTCAGAATGGGATAGAACATTACATAAACAGAGAAGGCGAGATTATTCGTCCTAAATAATAATTGGTTGTAGTGTTACGAAATATAGATTTATGTTATCGGATTTTCACAAAGTACAAAATATAAAGGAGAGTAAAAAATGAAAAAAAGATTATTAAGCCTGATAATGGCAATATTTATGGTGGTGAGCTTTTTGGGGTGTGATAACAGTAGTACTGCCGGAGATGTGAAAAATGAGAACGAAACAATCACGGACGATGTCGAGGTTGAAATTGCGCAGGAGGATGCTGCCGATGAAGAGTGGACGGAAGAGTATCCTGTTATTGATGTCGATAATCTTTCTGCGGAGGAGTGCAATATAAGCGGAGCTTCAAATTCTGATATAATAATCGACTGTGCTTCGTGGTATGAGGACAAGAGTGCGGATGTCAGATGGTATCGGGATAACGGATTCCATTGGAGCAATATCCGAAAGGTCGATGATTTTGATGATTATGGAGATCTTTTCACAAAAGAAGAAGACAGATATGTGTGGACTGAGGATGTGCTGTATTGTGATGCAGTCGGAGACGGATGGGAGTTCTCAGGAAATTCCGAGCCGGGGAAAACGGAAATTAACATAGGAAAGCTTGAAAGCGGCAAGTATATTCTAATTGTGTGCAATGACTTCGGAACACAATTTGGAGCAATTATGCAAAAATACAATATAACGGTTGAATGATGAAATAAGGAGAGGTTGAGAAATGAAAAAGAGATTATTGAGTTTAGTACTTACAATATGTATGCTTATGCCGATGTTTGCAATTCCGCAGGAATCCGCACCAATGGCAAGTGCTGCTACTGCTTCGGATAAAGCTATAATGGAGGAGTATATCCGGACACTGACGGAGGCAGAATACATAAAATATTCTCAACTTCCTTTCGAAGAATATAACGATCAGGTCTGGGATCACGTCTGGTCAAAGAATATTTTTTGGGAAGCTGTTTGGAAAACAATAAATGATTTGGGATCCGGTAGTTATAAAGAAGCTTTTGCTACACTTTGTGGTCAGTCTACCTTCCAGACGAAAGAAATGTATAGCGTTCTCTCCGATTATCTCGCAGGAGTAACAAGCAAATCAAGCGCAGAAAAAGATGCTGCTGATTTCAAAGAGGATTCGGATCCATTTGTTGATTACAACAAGAAAATCATAAAAATACTGGGCAAAATGGATGACGAGAACAAAAAGAAAGAAGTAAGCAAAATATACGAGCAGACGAGCGCAACAATAAAAGATGGAAAAATACTTTTTGCTGCTGCAAATGAGGGCGTTCATGCTGTGGCATATGTGCAGAAAATGATTTGCATTGCGACAGATAACTATGTAGAGAATGCAAAGTATATAGATGTCATATGTGATTATGTCGATGAAGAAGTAAAACGCATAAAGAACAGCCCGTCAAGCGATGCATCCCAGATAAAATATGCCAATGATATGCTTCTTGCAACAGCAGAATTAAAAACAAGCTATTACAATGGATTTATTGCCGCACTGAAGGAAATAGATAAATCTATTATAAAATACGGTTCAAAATGGGCGAAGGAAGGCGTCAAGAAATTCATAAAAGAACTTGGCGGCGATGCTGTACTAGGCGTTTTTAATACTGTCGATACAGTTTTCTTTATTAAGGATATGCTTATGGAAATGACAGGAGCAGGTGATAAAATCAATGCAAGCTCCAAAGTTCAATGCTCTTTGCCTCTTGCACTCGGATTCCAGAATAAGTTTTACAGCGAGGGAAAAAAGAGACTTGCGGATGGAAATTTCTCTGATGAAGATTATGAGTATATGAAAGCACTGTTTGACTTGTGTCGCAGTGCGCAGACATCAAACTATAAGTACCTCGATGCACAGATAAACGATAAATGGGTTGATGCTACACTTAAAGAGCTCGATAAATCAAAAAACTCTGCTCTTTCAGATGTTGAATATATGCAAAGATTTACAGACTATGCAAAAGGTAAATTTGACATCAATGAAAATGTCAGCGAAATTGACGGGGAGTTTAATGGTCACAGTTATAAATTTATCATTTCACCGATGGATATTCCTGAGGCAGAGCGTTGGTGTGAAAGCGTTGGCGGTTATCTTGCCGTTATGAATTCTGAGGTAGAATGGGAATACATTGAAAACATAATCGACACAGTAAATTATTACGATAAAGAATTTTTATTAAAGTGCAACTGGGAAGTAAATAGAAACTATACGCATATTTTGGGTAAAGCAGGTGGATATGAATGGGATATATACGACAATATCTTAGATGGATCTTATAAACGATATAACGACGAGCTTGGGGCATATCAGTATTTACATAGTAATGAATGGAAGGTCAGCGATGGATATTTCTTCGTTTGCGAATGGGATACTTATGATTCAAGCAAGCAAACGGTCAAGGAAAAAATAAAAGGTCAGGTCGGAGATAATCTTTATTGGGATATGGAAAAAGGTGTTCTCACATTCTCGGGGTCAGGTGCAATGTGGGACAGTGTTCTCACTGATGAGGAGTTCGAAAAAGGGACAACTTCAAAAAATCACATAGATAGATATATTGATGGCAGAGGGTATTACTATGCTACTCATCACTGGACAGAAGCAACAAAGGTCATTTTCCCGAAGGGCATGACGACGATTGGGAGAAACGCATTTGCTTTTTCAAATGGCAATGATCTAATTACAGAAATTATACTTCCTGAATCACTTGTCAGTATCGGAGAAGGCGCTTTTTCCGGTTGTAAAAATCTGAAAAGAATAAATTTGCCGAAGAATTTGAAATACATCGGAAACGGGGCTTTTCAAAGATGTACATCACTCGAAGAAATTTCAATTCCTTCTGGCACGAAAATAGGGAATAACGCATTTGCGGAATGCAGCAGTTTAAAATCAGTCAATATCATAGGAAACAATACAACAGATGGCAATGCAACAATCAATTACCGGGCATTTGCAGATTGTATCTCGCTTGAAAATGTAGTCATTTCAAACGGAGTAAAGACAATTGGGCAGCAGGCGTTTTATCGATGTGAGAACCTGAAAAATATTTCTATGCCCGATATGCTTGAGGAAATAGGCTTGGATGCTTTTTGGGGTTGCAAACAGCTGACTAAAATCAAAATTCCGGATAAAGTTAAAAAAATATGTAATGGTGCTTTTAGTTTTACTGCAATAAAAGAAATTGTTTTACCCAAAAGTGTTTCTTACATAGGAAATAACGCATTTTTTGATTGCGCGCTTGAAAAAATTTATATTTTAAATTCTGCTTGCGATATAGGAGGTATGGTTGATAAAAATTATCAAAAGGTTTTTTTGAATGTTTTTGGATATACGGGTTCGACAGCAGAAAAGTGGGTTAAGAGTAGAACCGGATACACTAGTGTGACAGGCAAGCCACATCCTTATACATTCATTCCGATAACTTCATCAACGGTCATACCTGATATTCAAAATCCGGAAATAGCGTCTCCTGATGTGCCTACAGCACCTACGACCCCGGAGACACCCACACCCGATTATTCAAACAACCCCGGCGGATTTTCGGATGTGCGCACAGGTGACAGCTTTGCAAATGCTGTTGTCAATATGGTAAGCAAAGGCGTTATAAACGGATACCCCGATAAAAGCTTCCGCCCCAATGGCACACTTACACGAGCAGAAGCTGCAGCTATCATCTGCCGACTAAATGGAAACTTCGACCTTGCAACAACAAATACAAAGTTTACAGATGCTCCGAAGAATAACTGGGCAAGTGGATATATTGCAAAGGCAAATCAGCTCGGAATCATCGACGGAGTGGGAAACAACAAATACAATCCCAACGGCACACTTACAGGTGAACAGTGGGTAAAGATGGCAGTTTGTTGGCTCGGTCTCGAGAATGATGCAAAATACTACGGCGGATGGCCGGATGGATATGTAACTGTTGCGAAAGAGCACAATATTCTCAAAAACGTCGTAAGCACTAATCTAAAATCAAATATGAGCCGCGCAGATGCCTGCATCATTGCAGATAATACTCTTCCGCTTAAAGGCAAGGTGGCTCCGAGCAAACCAAAGGTTGAGACAAAACCGACAACTCAGACCGTGACAAAAAATGAAACACAATTTGATCCGACTTCCCTTGTTCCATATCAGGACAGTGTGACCAGGTATTGGGGATATAAGGATAAGCAAGGTAATATAGTGATTAAGGCACAGTATTATAGTGCATATGAATTCAATAAATATGGGCTTGCTAAGGTGTCATACCTCAAACCGTCAAGTGCGGAGGATCAAGGGGGAATAATGTATGGTATTATAAATGAAGAAAACAAGAGAATAGTTGATATAAAGTATATGGATTTACATTTTTGCGGGAACGGACTTATTACATTCGGGGTTATACAAGGAAGAAGATCTGTATATGGGCTTTTTGATAAAGAAGGTAAAATGGTGATTGAGCCAACATATGAAATGATCGATGACTTTGCTATAAACGGATTGGCAGTTGTTCTAATCAACAACCAATATGGATATATTAACATAGAGGGAAAGCTTGTTATTGAACCTAAGTTTCGTTGGGCGTTTGCATTTGATGAAAGTGGACGTGCACTTGTAGTATTAAACGATGAGCAGTTCTACATCAACGAAAAAGGCGAAAGAGTCTCATAATACCAATTTAACCGCTGCGGAATATTCTGCGGCGGTTTTTCGTGTCTCCGGATGTAAAAAGCTTGTTATTTTTTTAATTTTTATAGACATTCGGGACGGTTTGTGATATATTTATAATGTCAGAAAATGTGCAGAGAGGAAAACTCTGCTTTAAATCTAAGGAGGAATATACATAATGAAGCTCAATTACAATGGTCTTCAGGACAAGGCTTCCTGGGAAGCTGCAGGCGTTACACTTCCGAAATACGATTGGAAGGCAATGGCTGAAGAAACTGAAAAGAACCCCACTTGGGTGCACTTTGGTGCAGGTAACATCTTCCGCGGCTTTGTTGCAAAGCTTCAGCACGACCTTCTCAATAAGGGTCTTGTGAAGGGTGGCATCGTAGCTGCCGATACCTTCGACTTTGACAACATCGATATGATTTACCGTCCCTATGATGCTATGACAATGCTCGTTCTTCTTATGCCCGACGGCACAATGAAGAAGGAAGTCGTCGCTTCCATCTCCGAGGGTCTCTGTGCAGGTGCTGCATACCCCGATGATGTTGAGAAGCTTAAGAAGATTTTCAGAAACCCCTCTCTCCAGATGGTTTCCTATACCATCACGGAAAAGGGCTATGCTCTCCGTAACATTCAGGGCGAGTTCTTCCCCTTTGTTGAGGCTGACTTCAAGAACGGCCCCGATAACTGCTCACATGCTATGAGCCGCACAGCTGCATTCCTTTTAGAGCGTTTTAATGCTTGCAAGGCTCCTATCGCTGTTGTTTCTATGGACAACTGCTCACACAACGGTGAGAAGCTCCGTGCTTCCGTTATGACTGTTGTTGAGAAGTGGAAGGAAAACGGATTTGTTTCCGATGAGTTTGTTGCATGGGTAACAGACGAGAAGAACGTTTCCTTCCCCTGGTCAATGATTGACAAAATCACTCCTCGTCCTGCAAAGGTTGTTGAGGATGCACTCGCTGCTGCAAATATCGAGGATATGGCTCCGAAGATCACTCCGAAGAACACCTTCGTTGCTCCCTTCGTAAACGCAGAAGAGCCCCAGTATCTCGTTATCGAGGATCGTTTCCCCAACGGTCGTCCGCCCCTTGAAAAGGCAGGTGTATATCTCACAGACCGTGACACAGTTAACAATACCGAGACAATGAAGGTCACAACTTGCCTTAACCCCCTCCATACCTGCCTTGCAGTTTATGGTTGCGTTCTCGGTTTTGATACAATCGCATCTGAGATGAAGGATCCCCAGCTTTCTGCTCTCGTTAAGAAGGTTGGATACGAGGAAGGTCTCCCGGTTGTTGTTGACCCGAAGATTCTCTCCCCGAAGGCATTTATCGATGAAGTTATCGAGAAGCGTCTCCCGAATCCCTTCGTTCCGGACACACCCCAGCGTATCGCTTGCGACACAAGCCAGAAGGTTGCTATCCGCTTCGGCGAAACAATCAAGAGCTATATCGCACGTGCTGATCTCGATCAGACAACTCTCACATACATTCCGCTCGCACTTGCAGGCTGGCTCCGCTATGTCCTTGCAATTGACGACAACGGCAATGCATTTGAGTGTTCACCGGATCCCATGCTTGAAACAATGCAGAATCAGCTTTCAGCTGTAAAGTTCGGCGATTCTTCAAGCGTAAAGGGCAATATCGATGCAATCCTCACAAATGACACTCTCTTCGGCGTTGACCTTAAGAAGGTCGGTCTTGCTGATAAGGTTGAAGGAATGCTCGCAGAGATGATTGCAGGTCCCGGTGCTGTCCGTGCAACTCTCGTAAAGTACCTCGGCTAATAATTGATTTTCAAAACAGCGGAAAGGTTGTTTGCCTTTTCGCTGTTTTTCTTGCAAGAAGCTCTGAAACAATGTATAATGTATGAGTAAGTTTGATTTAAGAAGGTGTTTATAATGGGGGAGAAAAAGTATTATTATTACTTTGATTATCTTCGGTTTTTTGCAATGATATGCGTGGTTTTTATGCATTGTGCTGTTTCGGCCTTAAGGGTGAATACTGCTTACATCGGTGGAAACTGGCATCTTGCGAATGCAATGACTTCTCTTGCTTTCTCTGCGGTACCGCTGTTCTTTATGATGTCAGGATATCTTCTTTTTTCCAGCAGTAAAACATCGGAAATTTCGTATCTTTTCAAAAAAAGAATTCCGAAGCTTTTAATTCCGCTTGTGGCATATAGTGCACTTGCTGCTCTTCACCTTGTAAGAACTCAGGGGGATATCACCTTTTCTGCTTTTTCAGATATGTTTGCAATGGCAGGCTCGAAACCTCTTATAACTCACTTCTGGTTTATGTATACCCTTACGGGAATGTATCTCATATCGCCTGTTCTTTGCGGAGGACTTCAAAATCTTTCCTCTTCAGGGAAAAAATATCTTCTCGGTCTTGTTGCCATAATCCTTCTTATGACCACTTTGTATGCAGTTTTGCCGGCGGATGAAAAAATATATGTCCCATATAAAATACCTTCGGAGATGGCTTTTTTTAGTGGGCACATGGTTTCTTTTGTTCTCGGTTGGCTTTTGGGACAGACAAAGAGAAAAATTCCGAATCTCCTTCTTGTTGTTGTCGCAATCCTTGATTTGCTTTTCATAATTTTTATGACCCACAAAGTTACAGTTGAAAATGCCACATATACTCAGATATATCAATCCCAGAGCATGGGCTTTGAGATACTTCTTGCTTCTTGCATCTTCCTTCTTGCAAAACAGAATCTTAATCGTCCCATAAAATTTGTATCGCGGTTCATTACTCCCATAACTGCACTTTCTTTTCCGATATATCTTCTTCACGGCGTAGTGCTTGCCTTTTTGAATTTTGAGATGAATGGAACGCTCTATCCCATAACAGCTCTCGGTACGGTGAAGCTAACTCTTTTTATAGTAATACTTTGTTATTTGATTATAAAAACCGTGGCAACAATAAAACCTTTATGCTTTGTTTTTACGGGAATGTCTTATAAAGCGGCCTGTAATTCCTGTAATTGGGTGTTTACCGTAAGAAAGATAAAAAATCTTTTCAAAAAAACGGATAAGCAAGGAAAAATCGCAGAATAAAGCCAATTCTACACCTCACTCTACCATCGGTAGAGTGAGGTGTTACTATAGAGAGAACACAAAAAACAAGCTGTGGGTTGAGAATGAGAAACTCCCGAATATAATCTAAATGTATTTTCAAAGGAAAGTTGAAAATCAAAATTTAAGATTATATTTTGGAGGAAATTAAAAAATGTTATCAAAGGAAATTCCGATATTTTTTTCAATCGATGATGCCTATGCACCATTCCTTGACGTAGCTCTCGGCTCTGCAATAAAGAATAGCTCAGAGAAAAGAAACTACAGGGCAATAGTTCTTCACAAAGGCTTAAGTAAAGAAAATATAAAGCGGCTCTCAAAAAATCAAAGAGATAATTTCAAAATTGATTTCGTACCTATGAAAAACGGTCTTGAAAGCATAACCGATAGAGTGTCAAACAGACTCCGCCACGACACCTTTACGCTCACAATATATTTCAGACTCTTTATTGCGGATATGTTTCCCGAATATGATAAAGCGATATACATTGATAGCGATGTTGTGATTTTGGGAGACATATCGGAGCTTTTTGATACGGATATCGGGGATGATTTCATAGGCGCTTGCGTTGATATTTCTGCAAACGATGTGCCTGTGCTTTCCGAATATATGGAAAAAGCCGTTGGGGTTGAACCGTCGCGGTATATAAACTCGGGAGTCCTTCTTATGAACCTTTCAAAGCTTCGTGATATGCACTTTTCATCCCACTTCCTTTCTCTTCTCGACACATATCATTTTGACAGCGTAGCACCCGACCAGGATTATATAAATGCAATCTGTAACGGGAAAATTTATCAGCTCGACAAAGCTTGGAATACAATGCCCAACGAGCGATGCGGGGTTTCGGAAAATCCGAAACTCATTCACTATAACTTATTTTCAAAGCCGTGGTGCCGTGCTGATGTGCAATATGAAGATGTATTTTGGAAATATGCCGATGAAAGCGGATACAAAGAGGAAATAAAAAGGATAAAGGAACATAATATGAGAGAGAAGAAAAATGCAGGATCGGAAGGAATCTCCATTCTCATAAATCGTGCGAAAAATATCATCAGCGATGAAATTACCATGGCGAAGCTTTCCCTGAAGGGAGTTAAAATCCGCTTATGATTATCGGAGATAAAAGAAAAGAAGTAATAGAAAATATTAAAATTGCCATAGCAAAAGAGGATTTTTATGCAAAGGTTGAGGTGAATGACCCTGTTTTAACGCATGAAGAGGGAAAAGAAATAATAAACAGCTTTCTTTCGCGAAGAAAGAAACTTTCTTCAAAGCTCAAAAGCTTTTTTGCAAGAAGATTTGCAAATGTTGCAACCAAAATCCTTAACCGTGATACGGAGATAATCGGAGAAGAAAAATTCAGGGAATTATCCCGTGGTGCAATAATAACAAGCAACCACTTCAGCCCCATTGAAAACACGGTGGTGAGAAAGCTTGTTCTCAAAAACGGGCATAGGAGACTGAATGTTGTTGCACAGCTTACAAACTTTGCAATGAAGGGCATTATAGGCTTTCTTATGAACTATGCCGATACAATCCCCCTTGCGGAGGATTTCAGATACTTAAACCGTGATTTTCTCGATGTAATTAAAGAAAAGACAGACAAGGGAGAAACGGTGCTCATTTATCCGGAGCAGGAAATGTGGTTTAATTATCGGAAACCCCGCCCTCCAAAGCGCGGACCCTATTACTTTGCCGCAAAGCTGAATGTTCCCGTGGTATGTTGCTTTGTGGAAATGCGTGAAACGGAGAAGAAGGAAAACGATGAATTTAATAAAGTGAAATACATTCTGCACGTTCTTGATATACTTTATCCTAACCCTGAAAAGAGCGATAAAGAAAATAGCATAGCTATGGCAAAAAGAGACTTTGAACTTAAAACCACGGCGTATGAGAATGCATATAATAAAAAGCTTTCGTACGAATTTGAAAAAGGAGATATAGCAGGTTGTATATAAAATAAGGCTGACGGATTTTCTTTTCACTTAAATGTTGACAAAAGACGGAAAAGGTTGTAAAATGACAATTGAGCAAACTAAAAGAAAGAAGGGGGTTTACAATGGTTTGTAAAAAATGTGGAAAAGAAAATCCGGAGGGCGTTCGCTTCTGTGCCGGATGTGGCAGTATAATGGAGGCTTCTGCTGCAAGTGTTGAAACTGCGTATGGCGCAAACGGAGCATATACTGCACCTGCAGGTGAAAATGCAGGAGCTCCTGTCGGAGCTTATGCTACTGCACCTTCGGGAGAAAGCTTCGTGGATAAGGCAAAGGCTCTTTGGGCAAAAAGAGAAGTCAAATTAGGTGTCGCAATCGTTGCTGCGATAATTGTTATCCTTCTCGTGTTCGGAAGCTGTGGTGGCGGAGCAAGCTCCCCGGAGGATGCTGCGGAGAATTTTGTAATTGCACGGCTTGAAGGTGATGTGGATGCCTATATTGATTGTCTCCCGCCGCAGATAGCTGAAAATCTTGAAGATGCATATGATAAATATGAGAAAGACAAGATGGATGAAATTAGAGAAGAAGCAAAAGATGAAGCGGTAGAAGATTACGAAATCAAAAAGATCAAAAAAGAAAAAATGGATAAAGATGAGCGAAAGAGCTATGAGTCCAATCTTTCTCAGAGTGCAGCTAGCTATGCCGCTTCTGTAGACTTCGATGAAGATGATATCAAAGATATGTCTATGAAAGAAATGAGAGAAATTCAAGAGGAATATGAAGAAGATTACGAAGTAGAAATTGAAGAAGCATACTACGTAACAGTCGAAGGTAAGGCGGATGGAGAAGATTTTGAAAAAACAATTCCTGTCGGCGAAATAGATGGCGATTGGTATGTTCTCAAAACAGGTTTCTAATCAAAATTAAATTTTAAAAGGAGAATAAAATTATGAAAAAGATTATTGCAATGATTATGTCAGTACTTATGATGGTAACCCTCCTCTGCGGTTGCGGCGGCGGCGGAGCAAGCTCCCCGGAAGATGCAGTAGAGAATTTCCTTGATGCAGCACTTGATGCTGATATTGAGGCTATGATTGATTGTATGCCGCCTCAGATAAGTGAAAACTTTGCTGATGCAGCTGAAAATTTGGGTACTTATGATTTTGATGAAATGGAAGAAGAACTCAGGGATAAGATGCCTGAAGATGCATCATACGAAGTTAAGGACAAAGAAGAAATGAGTGATGATGAAGTCAAGGCACTCGAAGAAGAACTTTCAGCTATGGCAGCACAGCTTGCTATGGGTGCAGAGTTTGATATGGATGCTCTTAAGGATATGGACGAAGAAGAAGGAAAAGAAAAGCTTGAGGAATTTGAGGAAGACTGCAAAGTTGAAATCGAAGAAGCTTATTATGTAGAAGTCGAACTTACTGCTGACGGCGAAACTAACACAGAAAAGTTCCCTGTCGGAAAGATTGACGGAGACTGGTATATCCTTGCAGTAAATTTTTAATTGAGAATCGTATAAATATCACACAAGGAAAGGGCAGGGCATAATTGCCTTGCTCTTTTGCGTAAAAAGAACAGGAGAGGAAAAACTTATGTTAAAGAGAATGATTACAACAATTGTGACTGTTTTTTTGCTATCAGCTTTGCTATGCAGTTGCAGTTCGAGTATATCGGAAGGATCGGAGTCTCCGGAAGCGGCTGTTGAAAATTATCTGAATGCATATTTGGAAGCAGATTCCGAAAGCATAACAAAAACACTTCCGCCGCAGATAGCAGAGCCGTTTGCTATTATAAACAAAGGAAAAACAGATTCAATCAACGAGAGTATAAAAAGCTCTCTCGCTGATGAGGAAAACAGCTATGAGATAACGGGCAAAGAAAAAATGACTGATGAAGAAAAGGCTCGTTATGAGAAACGTCTCTCTTCTTCGGCATCGGATTATGCCAAAGCAGCAAAGCTTGAATCTCTCAATACGGAGATTAAGATTGAAGAAGCGTATAATGTGAATGCAACCCTCAAGAATGGTGGAAACAGAAGCAAAACGAGCTTTCCGGTCGGCAAAATAGACGGAAAATGGTATATTCTCCGTGATAATCCCATAGCATAATCATCTGATATGAAATTCAATGCGTTGCGATGTCAATTCATCGCAACGTATTTTTTTATGTTACTCCTATGTTAAATTCGTTGAAAACAGGGCATTTTATTTGTATAATGTAGGCGTATAAAAAGAAAAGGAGAAAATATATGGATATTTTTGACATCCTGAATATGATAGGCGGCTTGTGCCTGTTTTTATTCGGTATGGACGTTATGGGCAAAGCCCTTGAACGTCGTGCGGGCGGAGGGCTTCGCACACTTCTCGGAAGACTTACAACAAATAAATTCGCAGGTCTTCTCACAGGCCTTTGTGTTACTGCCGTAATACAGAGCTCTTCTGCAACAACCGTTATGGTGGTGGGTTTTGTAAACTCCGCCATTATGACGCTGAAGCAGGCAATCAACGTTATTATGGGTGCGAACATCGGTACAACGGTAACGGCGTGGATTCTGTCTCTCGGTGGAATTGACGGTGACAGCCTCTTTATTCAGCTTTTAAAACCCTCATCCTTCACACCGATTCTTGCCCTTATCGGAACTATTATGGTGATGTTTGGAAAGACCGACAAGAAAAAGGATACGGGAACAATCCTTCTCGGCTTTGCAACTCTTATGTTTGGTATGGATACCATGTCGGCGGCAGTAAAAGGCCTTGCCGATGTTGAAGGCTTCCGCCAGCTTTTTATTCTCTTCTCAAACCCTATCCTCGGCGTGCTTGCAGGTGCAATCCTCACAGCCATTATTCAGTCAAGCTCCGCATCTGTTGGTATTCTTCAGGCGCTTGCTGTGACGGGACAGGTTACAATGGGCGCCGCAATCCCGATTATTATGGGACAGAATATCGGTACCTGTGTGACGGCACTTCTTTCGTCTCTCGGAACGAACAAAAATGCAAGACGTGCGGCTCTTGTGCATCTGTGCTTCAATATCCTCGGAACTGTTATGTGCCTTGTGTTGTTTGTCATAGTGAAATATGCCTTTGCCCCTGCAATGCTCGATGACCCTGCAGGCTTTGTAAGTATAGCTGTTGCCCACTCTGTGTTTAACATTTTCTGCACGGTTGTGCTCTTCCCGATGTCGGGAATCCTTGAAAAAATAGTTATGAGACTTGTTCCCGACGATAAAAAGATTGAAGTTGTCACCGAGCTTGATGAACGCCTTCTTGCAACTCCCGCAATCGCTCTTGAGCGTTGCCACGGCGTTGCTCTTGATATGGCGGCGGCTTCCCTTAAAACAATCAGAGGCGGTATTGAATCGGTAAAGCAATACACTCCCGAGCTTGCGGAGGATGTGCGTGCAGGCGAAGAAAAGACCGACCACTATGAGGATATTCTTGGCACATATCTGGTTAAACTCAGCGGGAAGCGCATAAGCGAGGGCGATAGTGCAGAGACCACAAAGCTTCTCAAGATAATTGGTGATCTTGAGAGAATTTCCGACCACGGAGTAAACCTTTTAAAGAGCAGTGAGGAAATGATTGAAAAGAAGATTGAATTTACGCCTGCCGCAGAAGAAGAGCTTTTCGTGGTATACTCTGCCCTTGAAGAAATTCTTGAGCTCACAAACCGAGCATTTGTAGATAACGACCTTGAAGCCGCCCACAGCGTTGAGCCGCTTGAGCAGGTGATAGATATACTCAAAGAACAGCTACGCACACGCCACATTCTGAGACTTCAGCGTGGTGAATGTTCAATCTATGCAGGCTTTGTGTGGTCTGACCTTCTCACAAATATCGGACGTACCTCGGACCATTGCTCAAATATTGCAGGCTGTGTGATTGATGTGGCACATAACAATATGAATCTCCACGAATCCCTCCGTGCTTTCAGAAACGAAAGCCCCGAATTCCGTGAAAAGTTCTCCGCATATACAAAAAAATATGCACTCCCCACAGTACAATAAAAAACCAACGGAAATCAACGCCTTCGGGCGTTGATTTTTTTGCATACGTAGGCTATAATCTATATATCAAACAAAAGGAAGGTATATATTATGAACTACACAATTTATGTTATTTTCGACTGCTTTGAGGGAAAGCGTGAAGCTTTTGTTGAAAAGGTGAAGGCAGAAGGTCTTGTTGATGCAATAAGAGCAGAGGATGGTTGCGTCCGTTATGATTTCTACTTCTCCGAGAAAGACAAGAATCAGATTCTTCTCATTGAAGAATGGGAATCAAAGGAAAAACAGCAGATTCACGTAAATCAGCCTCATATGGCAATTTTCAGAGAAATCAAGAAGGACTATATCGGAAACACAACCCTCGGAGAGTTTGAAATAAAATAAAAAAGCAAATTTTGTTTGACATTTTTGCAAAAATGGTATATTATATCAACGTATGTATTCAAGACAATGAAGATGTGTAAGTAGCTGTCACATATCCATATAAGAGATCGGGAATCGCAGGCTGTAAGTTCCCGTTTTGGAAGTGATGAGTGAATTTCAGCATTGGAGTCTCCTGACGAGAACTAAGCAGGGTGTTTATGTCCACGAAATGACATATCAAGGAGTGCAAAGGCAAAAGCTTTTGAATCCGGGTGGTACCGCGGGTATATTTTATGCTCGTCCCGATTTTTCGGGACGAGCTTTTTACTTTATAATGAAAGGAAGATTTGTATGTCAGAGAAAACAACCGGGCTTCGTGAAAGCTTCAAGGCGGCACTTTCATCCGTTGACAGTATGGAAGCTTTAGAGGCAATAAGAGTTGAATACCTCGGCAAGAAAGGCCTTGTCACAGAGCTTTTGAAAGACATGAAAAACCTCTCTGTTGAAGAGAAAAAAACATTCGGTCAGGAAGTAAACGTGCTTAAGGAAGAGGTAACCGAGATGGTTGCCGAGAAGCGTGAGAGAATCAAGCAGGCAGAGATTGAAAGAGAAAATAATCTTATGCCCGAATTTGATATTTCAACTCCTGCAAACCTTGAGCGAGGCTCATATCACCCCATCACATTGGTACAGCGTCAATGTGAAGAGATATTCAAATCAATGGGCTTCGCTGTTGAGGATTACAGTGAGGTTGTAACGGACTATGAGTGCTTTGAAGCTCTCAATATTCCGAAGGATCACCCTGCCCGTGATATGCAGGATACTTATTATCTCGATAACGGTCAGCTTTTAAAATCCCATACCTCTGCGGCACAGAATGCAATTTATAAAAAATATAAGGATGCTCTTATCAATGAGGGAAAGCCGATTAAGGCAATCTTCCCGGGCCGATGCTTCAGAAACGAAGCAACCGATGCCTGCCACGAGAATACCTTCTTCCAGATGGAAGGTGTTATGGTTGATAAAAACATCTCTATCTCAAACCTCATCTTCTTTATGAAGACAATGCTTTCCGAGGTATTCCAGAAGGATATCAAGGTGCGTCTCCGTCCGGGATTCTTCCCCTTCGTTGAGCCGGGCTTTGAGCTTGATATCAGCTGTCTTATCTGCGGCGGCGAGGGCTGTGCCTCCTGTAAGCACAGCGGCTGGCTTGAGCTTTGTCCCTGCGGAATGATTCACCCCGAAGTACTTCGTGCCGGCGGCATTGATCCCGAGGAGTATACAGGCTTTGCCTTCGGTCTCGGTTTAACCCGACTTGCAATGATGAAATATGGCGTTAAAGATATCCGTGACTTAAATTCCGGAAGCCTTAAAGTGCTTTCGCAGTTCACGGACGATAAATAAGGAAAGGAGAGAAAACATATGTTATTATCAATGAACTGGATTTCGGACTTCGTTGACCTTTCGGGTCTTTCAAAGCTCGACCTCATAAGTAAGTTTTCCCTTTCCACAGCGGAAGTAGAAAACGAGATATTCTTCAAGGGAAGCGATATTTCGGGAATAGTAGTTGCCGAAATCAAATCCGTTGAAAATCACCCCGAATCAAAGAAGCTTCACCTTCTCAAGGTAGATGCAGGAGAAGCAGAGCTTATCGATGTTGTTTGCGGTGCACCCAATGTCCGTGTTGGTATGAAAACCGCTTTTGCAAAGGTCGGCGCAAAAATCGGCGAGATTGAAATTGCGCCGAGAAAGCTTGCAGGATATCTTTCCTGCGGTATGTGCTGCTCCGAAAAAGAACTCGGTATTTCCGATGATAATGGCGGAATTATGGATCTCGACGCAAGCTTTAAAAACGGTACAGACTTAAAAGAACTTTTTGAGATTGAAGATATAATCTTCGAGGTAGATAATAAGTCCCTCACAAACCGCCCAGACCTCTGGGGACATTACGGTATTGCACGTGAGTTTGCGGCAATAGCAGGACGTGAGCTCAAACCTCTTCCTGTTGTTGATCTTGATGAGTATAAGAACCTTCCGTCTCTTGATCTCAAGATTGAAGATCCCCTCTGTTACCGCTATTCGGCACTCCGCTTTGAGAACATCACAAAGCACGTAAGCCCGATGAATATGCGTATCCGCCTTTTCTACTGCGGAATGCGCGGAATAAATCTCCTTGCTGACCTCACAAACTACCTTATGCTCGAAATGGGACAGCCCATGCACGCTTTTGACTCCCGTAAGGTTGATAAAATCCGCATAAAGAGATTTGATAAGCCCTTCAAGTTCCAGACTCTTGATGAAGTGGAACGTGATATTGACGAGAATACACTTATGATCTGCAACGGCGATACTCCTGTTGCAATCGCAGGTATTATGGGTGGCTTTGATTCTGAAATCGTTGAAGACACAAGCTCACTCACCCTTGAATCCGCAACCTTTGATGCGGCATCAATCCGCAAGTCAACAGTACGTCTTGCTCACAGAACAGATGCATCCCAGCGTTATGAAAAGAGCCTTGACCCTGAAATGACTGTTCCTGCAATCGCACGATTTGTTAAGCTCCTTCTCGATATTGATGGCGGTGCTGTTGTTACAAGCTCACTTACCGATGAATATGCATATAAGTATGATGATGTTGCGCTTTCCTTTGATAAGGCTTTTGTAAACCGTTATACGGGAATTGAGATTTCAAATGAAAGAATAGTTGATACCCTCAAGTCCCTCGGCTTCGGTGTTGAGCTTAATGGAGATGAGTTCAAGGTATCTGTTCCGTCGTGGCGTGCAACAAAGGATGTTACAATGAAGGCTGATATAATCGAAGAAATCACAAGAATATACGGATATGATAATTTCGCCGTAAACACAGCCTCCGTTCCGCTTTATCCCATCCGTGCAGCACAGGAAAAAACAGACGAAGAGAGAATCAAGGATATTCTTGTAAAGAGATATTCTCTCCACGAGCTTCATTCCTATGTCTGGGCATATTATGATGAATATAAGGAGCTTGGCATCGAGATTGAGTCAAATGTTGAGCTTGTAAACGCAACAAACCCCAACATCAAAACAATCAGAAAGTCAATCGTCCCCACACAGCTTTGCCAGGTTAAATATAATACTTCCTTTGCACCTACCTTCGGTGTGTTTGAAATCGGCAGAGTTATCGACGGATACAAGGAAGACGGTCTTTGCAAAGAAGAGAAAAAGCTCTGCATAACTCTCTTCTCAAAAACAAAGAATACCGAAGCTCTCTATTTTGAGCTTCGCGATATCCTCGCAGTTGTTGCAGACGATATAAAGCACGCACCCCTTACCTTTGCACCTCTTGAGGCAAGCCATTCCTATCAGCATCCGAAGAACCTCAATGCAATCTTCTGCGGAGGAAAGTATATCGGTGAGATAGGCATTGCAAATGCTCAGGTAACAAAGAAGATTGATAAAAAAGGAAGCATTGTATATGCGGAAATTGATGTGGGCGAGTTTGCAAAGATAGAAAATGCAAGCATCAGCTATGTTGAGCCGTCACGTTTCCCCGAAATTGAGATAGACCTCACTTTTGTTGCAGATAAGTTTGCGCCCATCTCGGATGCAATCGCAAATGAGAAGTGCCCCCTTATCAAGAAGGTTTCCGTTGTCGATACCTATACCGATGAAAACGGAAAGTCAATCTCTATAAGAATGGTCTTCTCCGACCCCGAAAAGACACTCACCCGTGATGAGGTTATGGAGGTTGCAAACAACATAATTGCAACACTTGAAACAAAGGGTATTTCGCTTAAGAAGTAAGAGTAAAAAAACAGAAACGACTGTCTTACCGTGCTTTTTGCAAGACAGTCGTTTGTTATATATATTTATCAAAAGTCACCGCAATTGGTGCGGCGGATTTCGGAAAGCTCCTCATCGGTCCAGTTATAAAGCCAGGATAAATCAAGTGTACGTTTATAGAGATATTCCTCATACTGCATATTCCATTCACGGAAATACTTCCGCAATGCCATCGGTGACATATTGAAGGTAGCATTACATATATTTGTGAGATGTCCGCAGTTTGAAAAACCGCACTCGTCGGAAATTTCCGAAATGCTCTTATTGGAAAAGCGCAGAAGATCTGCAGCCTTTGCCATTCTTAAGTTTATGAGATAGCTGTGGTAAGTTTGCCCAACAACCTGCTTGAATTTGTTCGTGAAAGACCTTTCCGACATCATTGCAACGCTGCTGACCTTTGAAAGGGGAAGCTTTGAATTGCTGTTGTCGGTTATATAGCGCACCGCATCGTTTATATGTGAAGCTCGCTCATATGCAAGCTTTATCTCTCGGCTTTGCAAAGGTCTGTTTGCAACTTCTATGCAGAGAGCGAGAAGCGAATCAATACAGGAAAAAATTTTACTCTGAATCATAGCGTTTTGTCTGGAATATTCATCAAGGGCGGCTTCACAGAATTTATCTGCAAGCTCTTTTTTTTCATCCTTGAAATCCATAAACTGAGAAAGAGCGGCGCCGTTAAATGCTGCAAGGGAATAGGTCAGAGGAAGAAAGGAAAGCTGATTCTTTTCATAAACATCGTTTCGGAGAGAAATTGAAATAATCCGCGCACTTGAAATATCGGTTTCGGAGGTGTCAACAGCATGGAGTGTATATGGGTAAACAAGAGCAATGCTTCCCGGAGTTTGCAAACGTCTTTCCCCGTTTATTGTATGATAATATGAACCTGAAACAGTGTACCATATCTGGGTATAGTCGTGCCAGTGCAGCTCGTTTCTCACACAGGCATGAACGGGATAAATATGAAAGGGGAGCTTGCACAGAACGTTTCCGGATTCTCTTGAAGCAGACTGCAAAAGCGATGGGATAATTCCGGGTACGGCTGTCGTTGGCATTCTCACAAAAACTCCTCCTTTTCTGTTTTATTTTATGATATAACACTTTTTTATGTTTTTCAAGAGTTTAAAATAATTTGCCGGAGAATATAAAAGAAGGGGTTGAGAAACAGAAGAAAAAATGTTAAAATTATTTTAAAATGGGTTGAAAGCCTTAAGTGTATAACAAGGAGGAAAATGTATGAAAAGAACAGTAAAACGTATATTTGCTTTTTTGATGGCGGGTATGATGCTTTTTGCACTTTCTGCCTGCGGTGGGGATTCTGCGAAGGAAGAAAATAAGACAACTGAAGTTGAAGAAAAGACTGAAGTTAAGAACGATGACGGTGTTAAAACACTTTTTAACGGAGGTGTAGTTGTGGAAGATAATTCGACCGGTGCGAAGATCCGCAAGGGAAGTGTTCTCGAGGTTCCGACAATGTATTATCAGCATTATGGTGCTGACCCGTCGCTCGGTGACGATGCGGCACTTACATACGGCGGCTGGAAGAAGGCGGATGTTCCGCTTAATGCAGAAAAGACAGCTATAGTCGTTATGCACGCAGCTTATGTAGGAGAGCCTGAAACAGCTCCCGAGCAGTTCCAGTATTGTGAATATGTCCCGAGAAGCTATCGCCTTGCAAAGGAAAATTTCGCAACAGTTCTCGATGCGGCACGTGCTGCAGGTATAAAGATATATCATGTGACCTTCGGCAAAGGCTATTATGAAGAGATGCCGGGATACACAGAAACTCAGGCAATCGGAGCAGAAGAAAAATACGTTCCGAGAGACAAGGCAACAAGCGATGATATTCTCTCCGAGATGTATGCGTTTAAAACAGATAACGTAACCCCCGGTCCCAATGCCTGGGACGGAATTGCAAAGGCAAGAGCGGAATATCTCAATTTCCTGCCTGAAGCAATGCCGCAGGGCAATGAGCCGATATGCACAAGCTCAAATGAGCTTGCGGCGGTAGCGGTGCGTGACGGAATAAATCACCTTGTATATATGGGCTTTGCAGTTGATGCATGCCTGCTCTCCGATGAGGGTGGTATGCTCGGAATGCAGCAGCGTGGCTTTATGTGCTCGGCAATCAAGGATTGTGTGACAGCGGTTGAAAACCGTGAGTCAACTCCGAGCAAGCACCACACAGACACAGCTCTCTGGCGTGTCAGCGTGAACTTCGGATTCGTGTATGAAGGTAAGGATTTGGCAGATGCCTTCGCACTTTTGAATAAATAAAAATCTAAGGAGGAAAAAGAAAAATGAAACGATTTTTATCGCTCGTTCTCGCAGTTGCAATGATTGTCACCCTGCTTCCGACAATTGCACTTGCGGGAAGTGAAACACTGCCTTCTCAGGTGTTTGATTTCACACAGTACAACCCGGAAAACGGAAAAATTCCGATGCTCACAACCTTTAAATATGACGAGCACGGCTGGGAGGTAGACCAGGCAGGTACAAGTGAGTACATCAAGAACAGCTTGTGGAATACCGCAGGTATCTATGCTCTCGGTATCTATGGCTACACACGCCTTGAATATCTCCAGTACCGTCCTTATACACTTGATCTCAATATCAAGGAAGACGGCTACTACAGCGTTTCCGTAAATCTTGGACTTAACCATGCGTGTAACGGATACGGAAGTATATACATCGACGGCAAATATGTCGGACAGGTAGGACCGAACACAAAAGCTAATGTAGTGCATAATCTCCGTCCCATTGAGCTTAAAGCAGGTAAGCATAAGTTTACGGTTATTGCCGACAGGGAAGGAAAAACCGCAAATCAGGCTTATGTAAATATTTCAAATATTACCTTCACCGGTATTGAAACAGCTCCTGCTCTTTCTTCCGCAAAGTTTAACCTTACCGCTACAGAAGGTTATGTCGGAGATTCTGCAGATGCATCCGCATCGCTTACCTTCAATAACGGAACAACAATCACAGCTCTCACCGAAAGCTTGCTTGACGACCTTTCGGATGATACCTATGATTTCAATAAGTATAAGACCGCAGAGGGCGAGAGTATTACTCTCACATCAAGCAACCCCTCCGTTGCAAAGGTTGAAGGAACAAAAATCTCCTTCCTCGAAGCAGGAAGTGCTGATATCACATTCTCTGCAACTCTCGACGGAGTCACAAAGTCTGTCACAAAGACTGTTGTGGTTAATGAGCTTGCTGCTGAAAGACCGGATAACTACAGTCTTACATATCAGACAAACACAACTGCATTGTCAAGCAAGCTTCCTGCTGTTACAACACAGAGTAAGGATGATATCGGACTTCATAAAGGAACAACGCTATATAATCTTGACCTTATGAACTGGAAGTCGGTTGTAACTGTTGGTGAAGATACATTCAACACTCTCGATACAACAAAAACAGCTCCGTTTGCTATTGAAACGATTACGGGCGCATCCGTAAAGCTTGTCGGCGTTCACAGTACGAACGTCGGAAGTGCAGGTATGGACTTTGTTGTCAACAAGGATAAGATTCCGGTTGCTAACTCAGAGGGCGGATATCACCTTGTTCTCCGTCTTGATATCCCTTATGGCGGACTTTATAAGCTTGACTTTGTCCACGACGGCGGAAGTGAAGCATACCGTCCGTTTACAAAGGTATACTTCGGCGAAGCTCAGGAAAAGTATGATTACACAGAGATAGACACAGTTCTCAAGGACTTCGATTTCCTCGGATGGTGGAGTGCAAATGAAGGTGTGTTTGCAAATACTCTCACTCCGAGCAACAAAGCAGACAGTAAGATAAACAACCTCGTTGTTGATATTCCGGAAAAGGGCGAATACTGGATTGTATTTGACCTTGACCAGGAAAGCCTTGACCTCAACTCTGCGCTTCTTTCCAGCACTTATCAGCGTTTCCGCCTCAAGTCTTTCACTCTCACAGGCATTGAAGAGGTTGCAAAGCCTGTTGCAAAGGAAATTGAAAGCGATATCCCGAGCCGCGTTTATATCGGCGACAGCGCAACCGTCACTGCAAAGGTTAAGATGGATGACGGCACATATGCAGCTTTCGGCGGCGAAAACACAGTTACGGTAACTGGTGATAACTTCGCAACTGTTTCAGATATTGTGGCAAACGGCGAAAACATCACCTTCAAGGTAACCGGTGCAAACGCAGGCGATGCAAAGCTTGCCGTTGCAGGTAAGGTTAACGGCAAGGACTTCTCATATGACCTTGAAATAACGGTCAAGGGTGCAGAGCTTCCGAGACCGGATAACTTTGCAGTAACATATGATCTTTCAATCAATGCTCTCAGCGATAAGGTTCCGACGGTAGACGATAACTCCGCAAATGGCGAGGGACTCTATAAGGGAACAACCCTCTATAATTACTCTTACCTTGACTGGAAAAAGGTTGCAAAGGACGAAACCGGCGCGGACTATAATCCTCTCGACCTCAATAAAACAGGCGCATATAAGCTTGAGCTTATGAGCAATAAGCTCCCTGCAGGTGTAACGAACGGCAACTCAACAGCTCCGGATGCTGCGTTCGTAACTCCGACAGCATCATACAAAAATACAAGTGCAACACGTCCGCATATTGCAATTCGTCTCGTTGTTCCGTATGCAGGAATGTATGAGGTTACCCTTGCAGATGGTTCCCCCACAGCGTATGAGCCGTATGTGAAGGTCTACTTCGGCGAGGCTCCGAAGACATATAATGCGGCTGATGTTGATAACCTCGAAAAGAGCTATGAGTTCCTCGGTTGGTGGAGCGGTGCAGATGGTCATTTCGCCCCTGAACTTTCAGATATAAAGGAAATCACAGATGATGCAAAGTCTGCAAACAAGCTCGATAAGTTTGTTGTCAATGTTCCGGCATCGGGTGAATACTATATCATTCTCGATACCGATGTACTCAGCAATCAGCTCAATCCTGAATGCCTTGCGGCAGATGGAAAGAATCAGTATTTCCGAATTGGAAAAATAAATCTCAAGGGCATTGCTGCTGCATCTGTGCAGAGCCTTGAATCCGATATCAAGGAAGTTATTGCGCTTGATAAGGAATATACAATCTCTGCAAAGCTCAAGATGAATGACCGCACATATGCAAACCTTGACGGCGATTGCGTAATCTCTGTCAACGGCAGCGAAAATCTCGCAGTTTACGATGTCGCAACAAGCGGTGAAAACCTTACCTTTAAGGTAAAGGGTACTGCTGTTTCCGAGACTGAAAAGGTAACGGTTTCGGGAACAATAAACGGTATTGCATTCTCAATCGAGAAGAATGTTATCGTTGCGGCAAACGAAATCGCAAATAAATTCTATGAATTCAATAAATATATAACAAGCGGCGTAAAGCCGATTATGACAGAGTATACTTATGATAAAGATGGTTGGGAAATAAATAAAGCAGGAACGTGTACATATCTTAAGGACACATTCTGGAAGGATTCAGCAGGTCTCTATCCCCTCGGTATCTATGCATATATCAGACCGGCTCCGCTCACATACCGCGCAATGGCGCTCGATTTTGCAATCGATCAGGATGGCTTCTATGATGTATCAATCCTCACGACTGCACTCAACGCAACAGACGGCGGTTGGGCAAGCGCATATATCGACGGCAAATATATCGGTCAGATAAACGGTGTTCAGGGCAAGGCGGGAGACACAAGGCTCCGTCCGCTCGAGCTTAAAGAAGGCAAGCACACCCTCTTTGTTGCAGGCGATGTCGCGCTTGGCGGAACTCACGCAAGAATGGCAATCGGAAACCTTAAATTCACGGGAACACCTGAAAAATCAAATCTTTCCGATGTCACTCTCACTCTCCCGACAGGAAAAGTCTTTGCAGGAACGGATATAATTGCAGAGACAACACTCAAGTTTGATAACGGTGTTGAAACTGTTGGTATAACAGAAAGCTATGTTGATGACCTTGTGCTTTCAAGCACAAACTACAACAGCTTCAAAACAGCTGAAGGCGAGTCGATGATAGTCACCTCAAGCGATGAAGAAATCGCAAAGGTCGAAGGAAAGACAATCAAGCTTCTCTCCGACGGCGAGGTTGACATTACCTTCACGGCAACTCTTGACGGTGTCACAAAGTCAGTTACAAAAACACTTAATGTTGAAAAGGCAATCCTTTCCGAAATCACTGCAAAGGGAGAAACAGGCTATATTCTCATTGCAGATGCAGACGGTATTGCAATCAATATAACAGGTAAGCTTTCCGATGGAAACGATGCGGATCTTACAAATGCAGAAATATTCCTCGAAAGCTCCGATAATACTGTTGCTGTTATCGAAAACGGAAGAGTTATTCCGAAGAGTCTCGGTGACGTAACAATCACAGTAACTGTTGTCCTTGACGGTGAAGAAGTCTCGACAGAGCTTGACTTCACGGTCTCTGAAGAGCCGATTGCTCCGAGCTTTGCCATTATGTTCAAGGACAAAACAAGCCAGGCAACTTCAAACAATGGCTACTTCGATGCAGACACACGCGGCGATACATGGACAATAAACACAGAGATCACCAATGCAAAATACTTCAACGGAAGCACCTCAACTGCAGTCCGTGTTCAGGCAAGCGTTCAGTACGGTTACTTCTATAACCACGGCGACTTCGCAGTTGATTTTGAAACCGATATGGACGGAAACTATGACGTAGAACTTGAAATGATCCCCGATACATCAACCTCCGGTGACGTTCAGTTCTTCATCGACGGTCAGTTCGTCGGCGTTATCAATGCAAAGGCTCCTGTCCGCGATCTCTATACTCCGACCGTAAAGCTCGGACGTCCCGTATCGCTCAAGGCAGGTAAGCACACATTCCTCATCAGAAAGCCGGGCAATGCATTTGTCAACGGTATCAGACTTATCGGTACTGCTAAGGCAACAGGCTTCAAGGGTGCAGAAATCAGCGTTCCGACAACGGAAATGTCCGCAGGCGAATCGAACGAATATACGATGCAGCTTGTCTGGGAGAACGGCGCAGCACTCGATGTTCCGATAACAAATCTCGATGGAACACTTGATGCTCAGTTTGAGGTAACAAGCTCCGACACAAGCATCATCTCCGTCTCCGGCAGGACCTTCAAGGCTCTCAAGGCAGGTGTTGCAAATCTCCAGACTTCTGCAGAGTTTGAAGGAAGCACAGTTTCCGGAACAACACAGATTATCGTAAATGACGCAACCTATGACTATGCAACTCTTAACCTCGATGAAGAGCTTCTCTACTTCGTCGGAGGCAAGAAGAAGCTTGAAACAAGTGTTGTACTTACAAACGGAAAGACGACTGCAAGCAAGAATGTGACAAACGTAAGATACGAAAGTTCCAACGACAATATTGCAAAGATTGTAAACGGTGAGCTTCAGAACCTTGCGGAAGGCGAAGTCACAATCACGGCTTATGCAACCTTCAACGGCGTTGAGAAATCCGTTTCCAAGACAATCAAGATTGAAAATGTAAAACTCGTCGGCATCCGTGCAGAGAGCGAGAAGAATATACTCTCAGCTCTTGATACGGAAGGCGCAGATGTTGTTGTTTACGGTATCAACAACGACGGAAGCGAAGTCGAGCTCGGCGAAATCGAAAAGACTGTCGAATCGCTCACACCAGAGCTTGTAAGTGTTGATGAAGAAGGAAAGCTTCACTACGTAGCACGTGGTACCGGAAAAATCCACGTTGCGGCAACAGTCAACGGAAGTGAATTTGAGTGCGATGCAGAAGTTGTATCAAGCTCACAGAAGACTGCACCCACAATCTACACTTATGAGATGCGTGAGCAGGCAGTCAAGAATGCTTCAAAGTATGACTGGGCAAAATCTCTTAAGAATTCTGCCGTGAATACTGCGCAGAAGTATCTTGACAATCTCGAAAAGTATTATGACCTTATCCCGGCAGAAGGTATTCCGCGTTCTTACACAATCACAACACTTCAGTCACCGGCTGATATGACATATATCTGCTCCTACTGTAAGTCAGATATCCGTGCACTTCACGGTGCATATTCATGGGTTATCAATCCCATAAACAACCCCTGGAAGATAGCTTGTCCCGAGTGTAAGCGACTCTTCCCGTCAAATGACTTTGAGAGCTTCTATAAGCTCGGTCTCCGCGGCGACGGAACATTTGACCGTGCTCTTGCATATCAGAAGAATCAGGAGCTTGTGGATTCAGGCCATCCGGGATATCTTGTAAACGAGCTTTATCCGAAGATTTCCGAAGAACTTGGAATCCCTGCAGACAAGGCGGCAACCTGGATGGTTGACGATGGCTTCGGATGGTCTCCGAAGACCGGAACCTATGGCGGAAGCGAACCTGTAACAACAGATCCGAAGTGGGCACCCATTGCATACTACACACACGTATTCTGGGATAGAAACGGTGCAACTTACTCGGTAATAACCCGTGCAATCAAGGATCTCACTCAGGCATATCTCTATTCAGGCGAAGCAAAATACGGTCGTGCAGGTGCAATCCTTCTCGACAGAATCGCAGACGTATATGATGATTATGACATCACAAAGATAAGTCTTTCATATTCACATTCACACGGCGGCGATTACAGCGGTAAAACAGTCGGTTCTATCTGGGAAACAAACGTAGCTGATGCTTTTGCACAGGGCTATGATGCATTCTATCCCATGATGGACGACCCGCAGGTTATTGACTTCCTTTCAAAGAAGGCAGTTCAGTATGGTAACCCCAACCCGAAACTTACCGGTGATATGATTCGTGAAAACGCAGAAAATGGAATTCTCCGTTCCATCATTGACGGCGTAAAGACTGCGAAGATTAACGGTAACTTCGGTATGCATCAGTATTCAATGGCTCTCGCAGCTGTCGCACTTGACACATATCCGGAAACGGGCGATGCATTTGAATGGATGGCTCTTCCGGGCGGCGAGTCAAAGAAGAGCGTAACCGACCCGATTTACGGGACAAAATACAACTCCTCTGTTAAGAATAACGGCGGCGAAATGCTCACACGTTATATCAACGAGGTCTGCCGCGACGGCTTCGGAAACGAAGTCGGTATCGGCTATAATATGATCTGGATCACAAACGGTATTGAAATTGCAGAACTTCTCCTGCGCTACGGTGCAGAAACAAAGATTAACCTCTTTGAAAATCCGAAGTATCTCAAGATGTTCGACTCCTTCATCAAGTTGAATGTCGGTCAGGGCTATGCTATATCAATCGGTGACTCCGGTGCTGCGGCGTTAAATTCAAAAACGAGCATTGAAAGTCATACACTCCGTGCATTCAATATGCTTCACAATCCGAAGTATGCAAAGAATTACTATTGGGCAAAGGGTGGAAATATTGAAGATATCTATATCGATATTTTCACAGATAACGCAAGCCTTGAAAAGGATATTCAGGCAGTTATTGATGCAGAAGGTGAGTATGAGTTCGAAAGCGAAATGCTCACGGGCTATGGCTTCTCCGCACTTCGTTACGGTGAACTCGTTCCGGGTGCCGGTGGCGGTAGCGACCTCCGCGGTGATGCCTGGATGTACCACGGCAGAGTGGGAGGTCACGGACATAACGACGCTCTCCAGCTCGGTATCAATGCTTACGGCTTCAACTTCGGACCTGACCTCGGTTATCCGGAAGCAACGGGATATGACCCGAACAGACTCCAGTGGTGCTCACAGACAATCTCACATAACACTGTAGTTGTAAACGGTGAGTCGCAGATAGGCTCGGTTGGAGGAACTCCGAAGCATTTTGACGATGCAGGCAAGGTTCAGATTATGGATGTTGATTTCCCCGAGGTTTATTCGGATACGGATATCTACAGAAGAACCGTTGTTTCAATCGAAGCTTCAAGCGATGTAAACTACACTGTTGACTTCTTCCGCATCAAGGGCGGTAAGGAGCACACATACAGCTTCCATACCCAGTCCTATAATGGATATACAACTGATGATATGACACTTGTTCCGCAGGTGGACGAAGAAGGCAACTATGTCGGAACCTATGCAGGAGCAGATGTTCCTTACGGACCCGACCCGAACACTCTTCTCACAACAGGCTCATATGAGCTTAAGTACACACGCGGTTATACATGGCTTGAAAATGTTCAGCGCGCAACAGAGCTTGAGGACGGAAACTTCTCCGTAAACTTCAAGCAGACTGATTTCAGACATTCAGTAAATGATGCAAAAGGACTTAATCTCAAGTTCACGGCACTCAATGACTGGACACCGTCACAGGTGGGCTTTGCAACTGGTCACGCTCCGAACACAGCATCAAATAAGATGATTCCGGGCTTTGACTATATGCTTATCCACAGAAAGGGCAAGAACCTTGATACTCTCTTTACCTCTGTTCTCCAGCCGTATAACGGTGAGGAGTACATTGAATCAATGGAATCAGTTCCGGTTGAACTCAAGGAAGGCAGAAAGGGCAAGGACGATGTTGTCAAGGCAATCAAGGTTGTTCTCAAGAACGGACGCACAGACTATGTCGTATACTCCACAAACAATTCCGTTCTCTATACAGTTGACGGAAAGTTTGACTTCCGCGGTGCAATAGGTGTATACTCAATCGGTACAACCGGCGAAAACATCTACGCTTATGTAAATGACGGTGATGTTATAGGTGAAACAACCGGCACAGCGGCACTTGAAGGTACTGTTACTGACTTCAGCGCAGAGCTTACAAGTGACAACTACATCACAGTAGCACTCGATAAGGAATATGACTTCAATCTTGATGAGCTTACAAAGAAGTACATCTATGTTGATAACACTCACTCAAATCAGAACGGTGCATACAGAATTGTAGGTGCTGAGATGGATGGTGAGAACCTCGTTCTCGATATCGGTGATGTAAGCCTTGTAAAGAACTATATCGACAATGCAAACCCAGATAAGGGTTATGTATTCAATGTTCAGAAGGGTCAGTCCTTCAGAATTCCGCTTAATGCAGTGCTCAATGATGCTCCGGTAGTAACAGCACCGGGTAAGGAATTCTCAGCAACAGCAGGAAGCACAATGACAGTTAAAGTTTCGGCAGAAAGTGTAAACGAAGGCTCGACTATAAGATTTATCGGCAGCACACTTCCGAGAGGTGCATCAATTGATGAAGAAACAGGACTTGTCACATGGAAGCCGCAGGCTTCACAGCTCGGTGAAAATGGCTTCGTAATCTCTGTAGTTGATGAGGAAGGCAGAGAAAGCTCTGCAAGCTTTATTGTAACCGTTTACGGTTCGACAGGTGGTTCGGGAGGCGGAGCAACATCCGGAACAACAACTCCGAAGCCCGACACATCGGATAAGAACGATTCAACTGATAAGGATGATGAAGAAAAGCCTGTAACTCCGGGAACAGAAGGTGAAAATGAGAAGACACGCTTCACCGATCTCGGAAACCATGCATGGGCGGCAGATGCAATTAACTATCTTGCAGATGCAGGTATCATCAAGGGAACAAGCGAAGATAAGTTCTCACCGGCAAATAATATCACCCGTGCAATGCTCGTAACGGTACTCTATCGTATGGAGGGTGAGCCTGCAACAAACAGAAGCATCCCGTTTAGCGATGTTGACCTTGGCGCATATTACGGTAACGCAGTAATATGGGCAAAGCAGAACGGTATTGTAAACGGTGTGACCGAGAATGAATTTGCACCGGATGCAAATATCACCCGTGAGCAGTTTGCAACAATTATGCACAGATACGCACAGTTCAAGGAATACGATGTATCTGTTGGCGAGAACACAAACATTCTCTCATACAGCGATGCAGAAAGCATT
>JAFSEA010000108.1 GCA_017435965.1 Oscillospiraceae bacterium | reverse complement strand
TTCACCAGAATATTATAAATTATCGTTGCAAATTCTGCACGGGTTATTAACTCCCTTGGTCTGAAAGTGCCGTCACCGTAGCCTGAAATTATGCCGAGATTGCTTGCGGCGGCAAGATATCCGATTTTAGTAGGACTGATTGCGTTCTCATCAGAAAACGCTTCTTTAAAGTTCTTACATTCTTCCTCTTCACCTGTAAATCCGAGCATTTGCATAATATAAACAACTGCATTCTCACGGATTACATAGAGAAACCGAGAGTCACAGTTCGCACTTTTGCCTGATATATCAGAAATAATTCTTGAGATTTCCGCTTCTGTCAAATTTTCTTCGGGTTCAAAGCTTTCTACTCCCTCAAAAGCACCTTTTTCAATAAGTGTTGTTATTGCCTTTTCTGCCCAATGACCTTTTATGTCGGACGGTATCACCAATTCTTGTGGCTCTTCTTTCTGTTCTCCTGTTTCTTCAAACTCACGAAGCCATCCATTGAGAAGCTTGCCGCTTCTTGCATCAATTGCACTAAAATCTGCATTATCCCAAGCAAGGCGGCATATAAGCTTTGCTTCCGTCAAATCTTCTGTTTCGGAAATATTGTATATAATCTCCGTATCACAGTTTTCAAGTGTTAATTCCCATGCTTCGTCTATGGTAATAAGATTTTCTGCAGGTTTGTATTCATATTCAATTTCACCGTCAGCGCTGTTGCTGTAATAATATATCTTTCCGCTTTCCGGATCAACATCGATATATGCCTTTTTTTGAAAGACCTCTATTCCGTTTTTGAATAAACCATACACAAATTCACCGTCATCATTCCCACTTATAAAAGAAAGATCATCATACAAATCGCCCATCTGACTTTTGAGGAATCTGTCGCATACGGCTTTCATTTCTTCCTGCGTTTTATGCCTTCCGCCAACCCTTTGATATCGTGTTCCGTGAATGTATAAATCCTCTCCGCTTTTTGCATTGAGTTGCACCGTAGTGCGGAAATTTCCATCATTCAGATAAACATATGCAGTATATTTGCCCGGAAGAGGCTGACTGTATGATATGCTCTCTATCTTGCTTTCTGCTAAAACCGTATCGGTGAGGCTCTTCATAATAGCGGCTATTTCTTCTTCCGAGAGAAGTCCTGTCGTATCTGTAACTTTACTGGTATGAATCACCACACCGCTGTTGTTTTCTTCAACCGGGCATCCGCCGGACGAACCGCCCACACCTGTTGCCGGACTATTGTAGCTTGCACTATGGTTGTATATATATTCCTCTCCCGTAATGGCATCTATCTCTATGTTTGCGTAATCTGTCATATACACCGGTATCATACGATTGGTGTCACGAACCAAAGCATACATAAGCTTAAATTCGGTTTTCTCAAAAAGAATCTCCCGAAGTGCTTTTTCACTCAACATCTTTTTCGGATCGGCCACAGAGTCCACCTTGTGCCAGAATGACGTCACCTCAATTACTTTACCCGTTACTCGATTCACATCCATATCAATTCTATGGTTGTTATCAAACGGGATTCCGTTTGTTTTCCTTCCGAATCTTATATAAGCAACAGTTGAAAGCGGATAATCAACAAAAAACTCCTCCACGTATATCTCCGGAATACATTCAGGGGCGTTTTCCGAAAGCCACTCGGTCGCTGCTTTGATAACCTCTTCATCCGAAAGCCTTCCCACTCCGTTTTCTTCTTCTGCCTCTTTATCATAAATCGTAGGTACAATACTTCCATCGGCAGAAGCAGAAAGCACAAGGGATATTGACATTATGGCGCACAAAATAACGCATATGAATCTCTTCATCTTCACGCACTCCTTTCGTTTTTGCAAAAAGCGACTCTCGTATGAGAGCCGCTTTTATGCACCTATACTGTCAATGCGTTGTAGAGCATCATTGCAAGCTCTGCACGGGTTACGTTGTTTTTTGGATTGAACTTACCGCCATTACCTTTAACAAGCTTTAATGCCTTTGCAATTGCCACATAACCGATTTTGTCGGGTGAAATTGCGGCTTCGTCGGAAAAGCCCGTTTTGAATATTCCCGAAAGCTCTGCGGCAGACTCATAGCCGAAGAGTCGGACAAGGTATGTGACAGTTTCTTCACGGGTTATCTTCTTATTGGGATTTTTCTCATTTTCCTTTATAATTCCCCTGCGTACCATTCTGTCAATATACGCTGTGTATTCGCTCTCCGGAACTGCATAAGGACGTGCATTTCCTTCAAAGCAGGTTATGAGAAGAGCGATTTCCTTCTGGGTTATTGCCTCATCGGGGCGGAACTCTTCTTCATAAGAGAGAACTATTCCATTCTCGGCAAGAATCTTTATAACTTCTTCTGCCCAATGACCCTCGATATCCTTCTGGAGCACATAAGCATCGGGGTTTTCTTCCTGCATCTGACCCATATTCCAATCGTAAGCAGCACCCGTCTTTGCATCTATATATGACGGTGCATCATGAGGTAGTCTGTAGATAAGAGCAAGCTCCTCGGCATTATTGGACGCATATCTCACACGCTTGTTCGCTATATAAAGAAGCTCGGGCGGTGCCGCCTCGGTATACTTTGCGGTTGCTTCTTCGACGTTCAATATTCCCTCCGGCGAATCAAACGTGGTGGAAGTATCCCAGCTCTTTGAGAATGAGAGAATCTTTCCCGTTTCTTTATCCACGCGCATATTCACGGAATTTCCACGGTATTCTATTCCGTTTTCGTTATGGGTGAAATAGAAATATTCGCTGTTCTGATACTCATCAAAGTTCTTTGCCTTACCTGCAATGGCAGGTGCCCATGTTCTCATAAACTCCATGGCATTTGATTCCATACGGTCATACTTCACATTCTGCTTTTTATTATATCTGTAAGGAAGATATGTAGAGAAGGAATGAAGCTCGCCCGTTTTTGCATCAAACGTAACGCTACCGGACATATTATTGTCCTTTTCAAGGCGGACGGTTGCGATGTATGTCATTTTGCCTTTAATCTCAACACGTCTGTAATCCACAGTCTTAACATCAAAGGTTGCAATCTCGGTATTTGCCATCCTGCGGATTATACCCGTGAGAGCTTCTTTTGTGAGAAGGCTTTCAAGCTCTTCTACTGCCTCAATTTCCTTTTCAGAAAGCTCAACTTCTGCTTCTTCTTTTGCCGCATTGTCTGCCATAGGTGCTTCTGCGGCTCCTCCACCTGCACCGCCTGTTGTTGCGCCAAGCTCTGCATCAATGAATTCCACGGTGAAATCCTCGCCTGTGAACGCATCAATCATCATATATGAATTTTCCGGCGTATACATAAGCACGGCACGGTTCTCATCACGGAGCTTATAGTAGCGAAGCTTAAGCTCCGACTTCTCACCAAGAATTTTTGCAGCCTCTTCCTTTGTTATAACTCCCTCGGGGGATTTTATATTCTGCTCTCTCGTCCAGTTTGAATACATAGAGAGAACTTCGCCCGTGAATTTATCGAGAGATATTCTCACATAGTTTCCGTCAACCTCTATTCCATTCTTCTCACGGTTGAATGTAACAGAAACCGAAGTTGAATAAATGCTTCCGATATTGACCTCAACATCCTCCGAAATCTCCGGGGTATATGTGGGATTTACTCTTTCGATCCATTCCTTTGCAAGCTTTGTATATTCAGCCTTATCAAAAGGTGCAAAGCCTTTTCGGTCATAGTCATAGTCGTTATTGTTATAATTATATGAAACAATTTCACCGTCAAAAAGAACACTTACATTTATTCTCTTCTTTGAGTCCTCGGTGCTCCACCGAAGTTCATAACTTTTCTGTCCCACAGCATCGTATTCATTGCTGTAAAACTCCGTGAATTCTTCAGGAATCTGAAGTCTTCCCTTTGCAATCTTCACTACCTTTGTAAGCTCTGAATCTTCAGCCGCAAAGGATGTGGGAAGAAGCATCATCACCATCATAAGAGAAAGCATCACACACATCAATCTTTTCATTTTTACACACTCCTTTTAAATTTGATTTTTATGATAAATTAAATATCATTTCTCGTTACATCGTGTATCCATTCGCCACGGTGGACAAGCCATCCGCCCACAACCGCCTTTATAATATCCTCAGAAAGAGCGAAGATATATACCACCTCAATGGGTGCATCAAATACCAAAGCAGCTATGAAGCAGCCCGGGACAGACCAGATATACATAAACAAAACATCGAGAACTGCCGCAGTCTTCACATTTCCGCCGCCGCGAAGTATTCCGACTATGATCATATAGTTATATGTCTTGACAATTACCCTTACCACCGTCACAAGCATCATCATATGACCGATGCCCATCGCATTACCGCTTATATTGAACACTTCATATATAAACCCGTCAAGGAGAAATCTTTCTGTAATAATGGGGAGAACTGCCGTTATGAGTCCTGTTATGACAGAAAGCTTTAAAAGCCATCTTCCCGTCTCCAAAACCTCAATTTTCTTTCTTCCCTCGCCTATCTGCTTGCTTATTATAACTGCCGCTGCAGTACCCACACCGTTACAGAGGACAAGCATAATCCTCTCTATACTTCCCGTGACTGAATATGCAGCGATTATGTCCGATGCTCCCTGCATATGACCATATACGACCGCATACATGGAGTATGCCGCACTCCAGAGAGTTTCGTTTATAACAACGGGGGTTGCATATTTGATATAATCCTGTGCTATAGCCTTTCCCGGCTTTAGCATTTTCTTCGGCATAATCGGAATTCTCTTGTCTATAAAGAACATATAGACGACTACCATAAGAAATTCTATCACTCTTGATATGAAGGTAGCCGTGGCGGCACCCTCAAGCCCCATAACCGGAGCTCCGAGATTTCCGAAAATAAGCACCCAGTTAAGGAAGATATTCGTTGCCATTGATGTTATGAGAACAATCATTCCGAGACTTGAATTTTCGGCACTTCGCTGTGCACTTATGTATACCATTGAAAGACTGTTGAGAACAAAGCTGTAGGCAACAATCCTGCTGTAGCGTGCCGCACAGTCAATGAGAGCAGGATCATTTGTAGTTAGAGCCATAATCTCGGACGGAAAGAGAAATACTGCCGTTGCCGCAACCATACTTACGCCGAAAGCGAGGTAGAAGCTCATTCCCATAACGCGATTTATTGCTCCGATATCCTTCTTTCCCCAGTATTGCCCGATAAGCACAGATCCTCCTGACATTATGCCAAAGGTAAATAGCTGAAAAACAAAGAAGATTGTATTAGCCTGATTGAGTCCCCCAAGCTCATTCTGTCCAAGTATTCCTACCATAAGAGTATCACAAAGGCCCAGGGACGAGCTTGCGAGATTCTGAAGGATTATCGGTATCATAAGGGCAAAAAGTGCCCTATAGTCACCTTCCGGGCGACGTAGAGATTTAAGCATTTATATCTTCCTCACTTTAAATCGTAATCACATATCCGCAAGAAGAGAAAGTACCATTTCTCCTTCTGCTATTCCGCTTGATGCCGCAGTTGCACTTCCCGATGCAACTGCAAGGGCAAGAGAAAAATCAAAGGGCTTGCCCCTTTCTCTTGCGGCAACAAAGCCTGCAAGGAGAGAATCGCCTGCACCAACGGTATTTACCACCTGCACCTCGGGAGCTTTGATTTTATAGAAATTGCCGTCCTCGGCGGCTAAAATCGCACCGCTTCCGCCACAGGAAACAAGAACATTTTTAACTCCTTCGTCCCGAAGGTTCGCGGCGGCGGCAATTATCTCTCTTTCTTCTAAAAATCGTTCCTTTCCGAAAAGGGCGGCAAGCTCATATTCGTTGGGTTTTATGAGATACGGTCTTTTATCTATTGCAAGGTCTAAATTTACACCATCCATATCGGCAACGAAAATTGTGTGTGAAACTGCCTCCATAACATTTTCAAGAAGCTTTCCGCTTTCGCTCTCGGGAGCATTTCCCGAAAGGATAACCATATCCTTCTCGGAAAGGGCAGAAAGCTTTTTGAGAAGCTCTTCTTCCTCTTCAAGATAAATCATCGGTCCTTTGCCGTTTATCGCACATTCGGACTCCGACAGGATTTTCACGTTTATTCTCGAATCTTCACGGATTTTCACAAAGTCACAGGCAATTCCGCATCGCTTGCAAAGCCTTTCTATTTCCATTCCCGTATATCCCCCGGAAAAGCCGAGAGCAGTTGAATCAATGCCGAGATTTCCAAGCATTGCAGAGACGTTTATTCCCTTTCCGCCGAAGGAGGAAAGCTCTTCCTCGCTGCGGTTTATTTTTGTAACATTCATATCCTTCACCGTCATGGAATAGTCGATTGACGGATTGAGTGTAATTGTGTATATCACGGTATTCCTCCAAGACATATTTCTGTATAATAAATGTACCATATATTTGATTTTCAGTCAAGAAAACACGCGGCCTTTCCCCCTTATATTTTTTCATATTAAATAAAAAAATATTTTTTCAAAAAAACAGTTGAAAAACAAATAAAACTGTGGTAGAATTTACTGTACACGTATGAAAAGACAATGTCGCGTGATGCGGCGTATAAATTTGCGGAGGTGTTTAATTTGAATTTGAAGTTCATACTTGCTATAATCCAGATTGTTCTTGCAGTTGTTCTCGTAGGCATCGTTATTCTTCAGCAGGGTCGTCAGCAGGGTCTCGGAGCTGTTTCCGGTGCAGCTGATACTTTCTTCTCAAAGAATAAAGCAAGCTCTATCGACGCAATCTTAAGCAAGCTCACAGTCGTTGTTGCAACAGTGTTCATCATCCTTACACTTGTTCTCAACCTTCCCTTCATTGCGTAATAATTTAAAACACCATGGTGCGCAGAGCTTATTTTGCTTTGCGCGCTTGTGTTTTTCGATGAAATTTAATCTTTTTCAAAGGAGTCTTTACTTTGACCAATCCGAATATCAGAAACGTTGCAATCATTGCCCACGTTGACCACGGCAAAACCACTCTTGTTGACGAAATGCTCAAGCAAAGCGGTACTTTCCGTGAAAATCAGGTTGTTGCAGAGCGTGTTATGGACTCAAACGACCTTGAGCGTGAGCGTGGAATCACCATTCTTGCAAAAAACACATCCATACGCTATGGCGATGTGAAGATAAATATTATTGACACTCCGGGACACGCTGACTTTGGTGGTGAGGTTGAGCGTGTACTCAAGATGGTTGACGGTGTTATTCTTCTCGTTGATGCGGCAGAAGGTCCTATGCCTCAAACTCGCTTTGTTCTTCAGAAAGCTCTTTCTCTCGGTCACAGAGTAATCGTTGCAATCAATAAGATTGACCGCCCCGATTCACGTCTTGACGAGATTGAAGATGAAGTTTTAGAGCTCTTTATGGACCTCGAGGCAAGTGATGAACAACTCGATTCACCCTTCCTCTTCTGCTCTGCCCGTGCAGGCATTGCAAGCGAAGATCCTCTTGAGGAAGGCACGGATTTCCGTCCGCTTTTTGATAAGATTATCGACTATATTCCGGCCCCATCAGCAAATTGTGACGAGCCTATGCGCCTTCTTGTTTCCTCCATCGACTATAATGATTATGTGGGAAGAATTGCAATCGGCAGAGTTGAATGTGGTATTATCCGTCAGAATCAGGAGATAATAGTCTGCGACTACCACAATCTCCGTGAAGTAAGAAAGGCAAAGGTCACATCCCTTTATCAGTTTGAAGGTCTTGAGCGTGTGCCCGTAACAGAGGCAAGCGCAGGAAACATAGTTTGCCTTTCAGGTATCGGTGACATCACAATCGGTGACACCATCTGCACACCGGAAGACCCCACGCCCCTTCCTTTCGTCAAGATTTCCGACCCCACGGTTGAAATGACCTTCTCCGTAAACGACTCTCCCTTTGCAGGTCGTGAAGGTAAATTTGTAACCACTCGAAACATAAAGGACCGACTTGAGCGTGAGCTTTTAAAGGATGTTTCCTTAAAGATCACACCTGCTGAAAACTCTTCCGACGCCTTTATCGTATCGGGCAGAGGTGAAATGCACCTTTCAATCCTCATTGAAACCATGCGCCGTGAGGGTTATGAATTCCAGGTAAGCACACCCCGTGTCCTTCTCCGTGAGATTGACGGCGTTGAGTGTGAGCCTATGGAAGAGGTTGTTGTGGATGTTCCCGGTGATTGCAGCGGTGCAGTTATTGAAAAGCTCTGTTCACGAAAGGGCGAGCTTCAGAAAATGTCACAAGTCGGCTCACGCACAAGAATTGAATTCATCATCCCTGCCCGTGGACTTTTCGGCTACAGAAATGAATTTCTCACCGACACAAAGGGTGAGGGTATCTTAAACTCCATCTTCCACAGCTACGCACCCACCAAGGGTGATATCGCACGTCGTGCAACCGGCTCACTCATTGCCTATGAAACAGGCGAGGCAGTTGGCTATGGTATCTTCAACGTTCAGGATCGAGGTTCAATGTTCGTATCCCCCGGCGATGAAGTATACGCAGGTATGATAGTGGGTGTTTCAAGCAAATCTGATGATATCGTTGTAAACGTATGCAAGAAAAAACAGCTCACAAATATGCGAGCATCGGGAAGTGACGATGCACTCCGTCTTGTTCCGCCGAGAATTTTAAGCCTTGAGCAGATGCTTGAATTTTTAGCCGACGATGAGCTTTTAGAGGTCACTCCGAAAACGCTCCGTATGAGAAAGAGACTTCTTGACCACTCTGCACGAATGAAGCTTTTAAAGGGCAAAGACAATAAATAACATAAAATCCTCCGCCTTGCGGGGGATTTTATAGAATGGGAGGCTATTATGCGATACGGTTTTAAAATGAATAAAATAAACGGTGTTACCTTTCTCTCCGTTCCCTCATTTGACGAAACAGGGCTTTGCCGCACCTGCTTTTCAACAAGGCTCGGCGGTGTTTCAAAAGAACCTCTCGCTTCAATGAATTTAGGCTTCGGCAGGGGCGATAAAAAGGAAAATGTCCTTGAAAATTACCGTCTTCTCGGCAAAGCGGCAGGCTTTGACGGACTTAAAACCGTAGCTTTTTCCCAGGTTCACGGAAGTGATGTCTTCCTTGCAACGGAGAAAGATTCAGGAGAGGCATTTCTTCCGAAAAAGCGTGAGTTTGATGCCATAATCACAAGTGTACCAAACCTTCCCATCGCAACTTATCACGCCGACTGCACTCCCATTTTTCTTCTCGATACAAAAAATCACGCTATAGGAGTCGCCCATGCAGGCTGGAAAGGTACTGCCCTTAAAACTCCCGGGGCAGCAATCGCCGAAATGATAAAAAACTTCTCAACAGAACCCGAAAACATCCTTGCCGCAATCGGTCCTGCAATCGGGAAATGCTGCTTTGAAACTCACAGCGATGTGCCCGATGCAATGCTTTCCACATACGGTGCGGATGCAAAGGATTATATAACAGCTAAAGGTGGCGGCAAGTTTTTCGTTGACCTACCGGGACTTAACCTGCAAACACTTCTCAATGCAGGCATCCCCGAAGATAACATAACTGTTTCGGAAGAATGTACCTGCTGTAAATCCGATCTTTACTGGTCGCATCGCAAAACCGGCGGAATCCGTGGGACAATGGCGGCAGTAATTGTATTAAACGAAAGGGGTAATATGTGATGAAAAGATTTCTTCTTTTTCTTCTCGCTTTCACCTTCATTTTCGCTTCTTGTGCAGAAACAGAGCTTTATAATGAAGAGCCTGTAGCCTTAGATGATGATTCTCCGCAAATATCCATTCAGGAAGAAGAGCCCATTGTTGCCAAAAACGAAACCTTCATCGTCGGCTTCTGTAAAAGTGAAAGTGCCGACCCTTATACCACATCAAACAAGCTCAACTCCGAGCTTATGGGACTTATAACAGAGCCACTATTTTCTGTGTCTGATGTTTTTGAAGTAGCTCCCGTACTCTGTTCGGATTATACAGTCAGAGAAAAAGAATGGACATTTTCAATCAGAAACGATGTAACCTTTTCCGACGGAAGCAAACTGACCGTCGCCGATGTTGAAGAATCCATCCTTGCCGCAATGGAGCCTGCCTCTTATTTCGGCACAAGACTTTCCATAATCGAAAGCGTTACATCAAGCAAACGTGCAGGAACGGTGACTATAACTCTGAAATATGAAAACGCGCGGTTTGCTTCACTTCTCGACTTCCCTATTATAAAGAAAGGAACACGCGGCAATCCCCTCCCCACAGGCACGGGAATATATGCTCCCGATGAAGCTATGGAAAATCTCGTTGCCCGCGATGGTCACCACAGCGGAAATACTCCTCATTACAAAACAATCAGGCTTTGCAACATAAGCACAAACGAAGAGCTTATCTTCAAGTTTGACGCACTTGATATTTCTACCCTCACCTCCGACCCCACGGGCACGGCATCACGTTTCCCCGGCATCCCCGTTGACCTTATATCTGTCCCCTCAACCACCCTTCATTATCTTGGCTTCAATGCAAAAAATGAAAAACTTGCAAATAAAGAAGTGCGCAAAGCAATAGCGAGAGCAATCGACCGCAAAAGCATTGCCGAAAACGACTTTGCGTTCATGGGAAACGAAGCAACACTCCCCCTGCATCCCCAAAGTCTCGGATATCCGTGGGAAACAGCAATGGATCTTGAATATGACCGTGATGCAAAAATAGAAGTGGGAATCCCACTCACCATACTTGTAAACAACGAAAACAGCGCAAAGGTCGCCGCCTGCAACAGAATAGCGGAAGACCTTACAAAGTGTGGTACTACTACCACGGTACGAGCCCTTCCCTTTAACGAATATACCACAGCACTTCAAAACGGTGACTTCACCTTATACTATGCAGAAGTGTCTCTCACTCCGGACTTCGACATAACCCGGGAGCTTCTCGGCTCACTCAACTTCGGAAAAGTCAGCGACATTTCAATGACAGCGGCACTTATGGCATATCTCGGGGGTGACGAAGGCTGCGAAACTTATTTCTCCACTTTCTGCGACGTTGTTCCATTCGCCCCGATTTTCTTCAAAAACACAGCTATGTACACACAGAAAAACTTCTTCAAAACCACTTGCCCCTCCTCACAGAATATATACTATAATTTCTGTGATTGGGAGATTGGAGGATAACAATGAAAAGACAAAGCGGTGTACTTTTGCACATTTCCTCCCTTGATGGAAAATATGGCATAGGCACTTTAGGAAAAAATGCAAGAAACTTTATCACATTTCTTTCTTCTTCAGGCTTTTCTGCCTGGCAGATGCTTCCCATAAATCCGAGAGGTCTCGGCTTTTCCCCTTACAATTCCATATCCTCTTTCGCAGGTGACCCCCTTTTCATCGACCCTGAAATTCTCTTTGAAAGCGGACTCATCACAAAAGAGGAGCTTTCCGCTTCAATTTTTGAAAATCGTGAACGAGTGGATTTCAAGATTGTCATTCCTGAAAAAGCAAGACTTTTGAGACTTGCATTTTCAAGATTTTCCGAAACTCCGGAATTTCTTTCCTTTTGTGACCGTGAAAGACATTGGCTTTCAGACTATGCTTCTTTTATGTCCATCCGCGACGAGCTCGGCGGAATTTCCTGGCAACATTTCCCCCGTGAGCTTCGGGATAAAACGGGACTTCCCGAATGGAGGGATGCCCACCGCGAGGACGAAAACTACTACAAGTTCGAGCAGTTTATGTTCTTCTCACAATGGGAAAAGCTTCGTGCTTACGCAAAGGAAAAGGGAGTCTCCCTTATCGGCGATGTGCCCATTTATGTTGCATATGATTCCTGCGACGTATGGTCAAGTCCCGAGATATTCAATTTAAACGATGACCTTGTTCCGTTTGACGTTTCGGGATGTCCGCCCGATGCATTTTCCGCAGAAGGTCAGCTCTGGGGAAATCCCACTTATCGTTGGGACAGACTCCGCGAAAACGATTTTTCCTGGTGGATAGCGAGGCTTGCCCATTGCGGAAAGCTCTTTGATACCGTGCGACTCGACCATTTCCGTGCTTTTGAAGCCTATTGGTCTGTACCATATGGTGCTATGAACGCCGTCTGCGGACATTGGGAAAAGGGTCCGGGCAAACCTTTCTTTGACGCAATAATGTCGGCTCTTCCGAATCTCAATCTCATTGCCGAAGACCTTGGATTTCTCACAGATGAAGTTTTCCGTCTCCGTGACGAATGTAATCTTCCCGGTATGCGTGTTTTGCAATTTGCCTTTGACAGCGATGAAAATAACCTGTATCTTCCGCATAATTATATAGAAAACTGCGTTGCATACACAGGCACTCACGACAACGACACACTTTGTGGCTTTGTGGATTCATCCCCCGTTTATCGCCTTGACTTTGCACGGAGATATCTCTCCCCCGATAGCGGTGAAACTCTCTCCGATGCTTTTCTCCGTGCCGCCTGGAGTTCTGTTGCAAAGCTTGCAATCGCACCGATGCAGGACTTTTTAAACCTCCCTTCTTCTGCACGAATGAACACTCCCTCCACCGTAAACGACCGCAACTGGCGTTGGCGAATGAAGGATGGTGCAATAACTTCGGAGCTCTCGGAAAAACTCCTCTCATTCAACCGTGAATTTTCAAGAATATAAAAGGCTACCCCTGTCATATGTATAGTGACAGGGGTGTTTTTTATGAAGCTTAATAAAATCAGCAAAAAATCAGTTTTCAGAAGCCTTGCCGCAATAGCTGTTTCAAATACACTTCTGCAGCTTATGGGCTTTTTATATCGAATCTTTTTAAGCCGTGTGGCAGGTGCGGAGGGGCTTGGCGTGTATCATCTCATTATGCCTCTTAATTCCGTTCTTATGTCTGTCACGGTAACAGGTCTTACCGTTGCGGTATCAAGACTTTCCGCCGCACGGGCAGGAGTCGGGGATTTCAGAGGTGCGAAGTCGGTGGTTTCCCTGTCTCAAAAAATCTTCACCGCAACGGTAATATTCCTCGCAGTTCTCTTCTACATAAACTCCGATATCGTCTCTGTGAAAATTTTAGGTGACAGGCGTACAGCGAAGTCACTTCCACTCGTCTTTGCGTGCCTTTTTCTCACGGGAATTGAAAATATATATAAAAACTACTTCTATGGCGTGAACAGGGTAACTCCGCAGATAACCTCCGAGCTTTCCGAGCAGGTGGTTCGGGCACTTTCCGTTGCCGCACTCCTCTTTTATTTCGGAACTGCCGATGCCGGAAACAGCGCCGCCCTTATAGTTTTCGGTATGGTTATAAGCGAGCTTTCAAGCTTTATTATTCTCACCGTTTTCTATAAATGCGAAAGGCGCGGACTTCATAAGCCTGAGAAGAAAAAGCCCACCCTTTCCGAAATACTTTCCGTGGCAATACCCGTATCCGGTGCAGCAACGGTTAATAATCTTCTCTCCTCCCTAAACTCTCTCCTCATCCCCCGACTTCTCATTGCTTCCGGAATGAGTGCGGTTGTTGCAACTGAAAGCTTTGGAGTTATGTTTGGTATGACAATGCCCTTGCTTTCCTTTCCCATCGCCTTTATCGCATCGCTTACCTCGGTTATGGTGCCGAAAATCTCCGAGGACGTGGGGGCAGGTCGCCACTCACTTATGCGAAGAAAGGCTATTAAAACAATCCACGCCACAAGCCTTCTTGCGATGCCTTGTATGGCAATTCTCATCCCCCTCGGCGGAGAGCTTGCACCTCTTCTCTTCGGTCATTCGGGTGCAGGAGAACATATTTTTCTCCTCGCTCTTGCCACTCTTCTTTCCTATTATGAAATGTCTCTCGTTGCCATAATGAATGGATTGGGACTTCAGAAGCGTGCCGCAGTTTTTATAGTTATCGGCGGAATTGTTCAAATTCTCGGCACTCTCACAGTCTCAAACCCCAACATCCGTATGCAGGGTTTTGTGGTGGGATATCTCGCATCGGGAGCCGTTCAGGTTCTTCTCACCTTTGCAAGCCTTGTGAGATATTTAAAAATCCGCCCACGATATGTGAACTGGTTTCTTTTGCCTGCCCTTGCCGCAACCCTCTCACTTCTTATCTGTAATCTCATATATAATATAACCGCATCAATTATCCTCGCCGCAGTATCTGCTCTTGTGACCTACGGAATAACCCTTTCTGCTCTCGGCACAAATATAATTAAATATCTCAAAACACTTATACCAAAAGACGAAATGCGGAACGACACATAGGTCGTTCCCTACGGCGTGGTGTGAAATACGGAACGACAATCAGAGCGTTCCTTTGAGCGTGTCAAAAAAGTACAAAACGCCATCCTGAACACACCCCTCATTGTCATCCTGAACACACTCTCGTTGTCATCCTGAACGAAGTGAAGGATCTTATCATTGCAAAGATTCTTCGGCTTACGCCTCAGAATGACAAATAAGAGTTTTTCGACAAGCAGAAAGGAACGCCGATTAGAGCGTTCCTTTCTGTCATTTATTCTTTTTTCGCTTCTTCCATAGCCGTTATAATCCACTCACCATCAATTTTCTCGAGGGTTGCCACAAAGGCAAATTCCTCTTTTTCACCGTTTTTGATATCATTCACAATCTCGTCAATAACAGCTTCTGCAATCTCTTTTGTGTTTGTGGCAAGGTCAAATATTGTTTCATTTCTTTTCTCAAGAGTCTTATCCACATATTCCATAACCATTTCCATGGCTTTATCATTGCTTCCGCCGGACAACAGCGGAAGGAGCTTCTTTCCTCCGACCTTAATGGTAACATCTGCCGTTGCCTTGTCTCCGTCAATGGTCGTTTCTCCATATGTGAACTCAATGGAATCTATAATTGCCTGCTTTCCTTTTTCCAACCCCTCGGCAACCATGTCCTTAACGGTGTTTTTCACATCATCGCCCACATATTTTATAAGATAATGATTGTCAACCTCTTTTGAAACGCCTTTATTTATCTTTTCGATTCCATCATCAATTTTTTCTTCTGCAGACAAAAGCTTTTTTTCAAAGTCGCTGTCATCAAGCACATATTCGCTTGCCTTTTCCATTTCAAATGCAGAAACAGATTCGGAAAGAGCTTTTAAAACCTCGTCTATAAGCTCTTCATCGGTAGGCTCTTTTTCCTCCGGTTCTTCCGTCTTCTCTTCAACAGGAGTTTCTCCCGTAACTTTCTCCTCTTCTTCCTTACTGCAACCGACAAAGATTACGGCTAACATTAAAAGCGCAAGAAGAAGTGATAACATCTTTGAAATTTTCATTATTTCATCACCTGTTCTCCTCTAATTTTTCCTCACACTTCCGTCATTTGTGACAATCCAGCTTTTATCTTCTTTTTTTAATTCCAAGCGCAGAGTTTCTGCGCCTTCAAATTTTATGCCACTATCAGTAATCATCTCCGCCAATGCATCAAGACCTTCTATATCATCTTCTCCGGTCAAAATTTTTTCCAGAGCATTTTTGAGTTCCTCAAGGCTGTATCTTTTTATTTCAACTTCAACGATTGCTGTTTTTTCCTCTTCGTCGTAGCTCTCGATTTTCTTAATCGTGTCCTCATAGAACGAGCCTTCCAACCAACCTTTCAAGCCTTTTTTGAGGAGATTGATTTTTATTTTCTCTGCACTGCTCTTATCTTCTGCCCATTTATTGATTTTTTCCGTCAATTTCTCTTCCAAGCTTTTTATCTCACCGGAAAAAGCTTCGGATTTTTTATACTCTTTTTTCAGATCTTTGCCAATGAATTCGTATATAGTATACTCTCCGTCCTCAACCTCTTTCAGAATCGCCGCCTTGACAAATTCCTTTACGTCCTTTTCTATTTCTTTTCTGACATCATCATCAATATCAATTTCTTTAGTTGTTTCAGCCTGTTTTCCCACTTTTTCCGGAAGAACATTTTCAGGAGCTTCCGTATTTTCCCGTTTCGGTTTATCTTCATCCTTGCTACAAGCGGCGAAGATTGATATCATCATAAATGCTGCGAGAATAAGTGCCAATAACTTTTTCATACTTCATACCTCTCATCCAAAAAACTATGCTTTAATTATATATACAAAGGGATGAATTGTCAATAAAAAGAAATATCGGAAAGGCCTTCACCTTTCCGATACCAATTCACTTTTTAGCCAACGATAGTCCAAACACCGTCAACAATTTCAAGCTCTATTTCTCCGCTTTCTTCAACCTTCTCCATATTCTCGATTGCATCAGCCATTTCATCAAGAACAGCAACATAAATATCATATACAGAGCTGTCTGCGCCGAGCTTTCCCAGTACCTCTGCGAACACCGAAGCTACATCAAGCTCATCACCGTTCATATCGGGGCCGGACATTGTAAGATTCGCAGTTGCTTTTTCTCCGTCAATTTTAACATCAGAAACTGTGAAAGAGAAACTATCTGCAAATGCATCAACGACTTTTTGACACTCTTTTTCCAAATTTTCTTTCTCATCGTCAGTTAAATCTACAGCAGCATCAAGTTCCATAAGTCCTTCGAGCAGCATATCTTTTCTGAGAGCTGATGCGACAACATCACCCATAGCAGCCTCAACTGCTTCTTCAATTTCGTCAGCAGGTTCGTCAGCAGGTTCGTCAGCAGGTTCGTCAGCAGGTTCGTCAGCAGGTTCGTCAGCAGGCTCGTCAGCAGGCTCGTCAGCAGGCTCATCAGTGGGCTCATCAGTGGGCTCATCTGCGGGTGCTTCTGTCTTTGTCTCTGTCTTTGTTTCTTCCTTTGCTTCATCCCCACAAGCGGCAAACATTGCTACCATCATAAATGCTGCAAGGATAAGTGCTAAAAGCTTTTTCATTGTTTTTTCTCCTTTTAACTTTTTTGAAAGCTCTTCGCTTTCTTTCGTCATTATACTCTCTTCTTTTTCGTTTGTCAATAAAAAAGCTATCGCAAGGCGATATGCCCTGCGATATTCTTTGTTTTCTGTTAGTCGTTGAAAATCTCGGGGTTTGTCATAACCCACTCGTCACCGTCTTTTTCAAATTCGCCTGTTCCGCCCTCTTCTTCGTCGTAGTCTATTTCTTCCATTACTTCACTCATAAGTGCGAGCACAAGAACTGTCTGTTCAAATTCGGAATCGGGAATCTCATATTCGGCAATTTTTTCCTCAAGCATTTCATTTGCTTCATCTTCATCAGCAGCATAACCCGATACCGTTGCAGTTGCCTTATCTCCATCAACTTCAATGTCCGAAACCTTAAACTTACTCTTCTTGAGTCTGATTTCGATCATCTCATCAACTATTTTTTCAATCTCATCCATCTCATCGTCTGAAAAATCAAGTTCTGCGAGCGAACTTATAGCTTCTCTGCCTGCTTCCGAAAACGCCTTTTCTGCCGCATCCACGAAATCTTCTTCATCTATTCCGGAATCTTTCTTGGTTTCTTTTTTAGTCTCTTCCTTTGTTTCTTCCTTCTTGTCATCCCCACAAGCAGCAAACATTGTTATCATCATAAGTGCTGCAAGGATAAGTGCCAAAATCTTTTTCATTTTCTTTATCTCTTTTTCTTTTTTTATGAAAGCTCTTTGCTTTCTGTCGAAATCATACGACTATTCCTTTTATTTGTCAACAAAAAAGGAAATACCGCATTTTCTATTTGTAGATTTGCTCCAAATGCTTTATTTTTACTTCTTAACAACCCACTCACCATCTTCTTTTTCAAGCTCTATTTCTTTTTCTGCTTCTTTTACTTCTATGGATGCTTCTAATCTATCAAAAGCCTCTTCAAGAATTTCCATAGTAATGTCGATATCAGAATACGCGTCGGTTTCGGAGTATCCCCATTCTTCTCTCACTTCTTCTGTATATCCGGAAAGCTCAATTATCCACAATGACGAATAAACTTTACCGCGAGACTTTATAGTAGCAGTTGCAGCATCTCCGGACACTTCTACCTCTATGATTTCATATGAAATGCTGTCAGCTACACTTTTTAACATTTCTCCAAACCTTTCATTGATATATTCTTGTACTTTCTTATCTTCTTCATCAGAAAGATAGGTAACAAGATGAGCATCTACTTCAAGATTCTCGCTCTGTTCTATCAATTCATTTACGTTGTCTTCAAAAAATTTCTCAATTGCTTCCTCGACATCTGCTTCATCACTGCAAGCAGCAAACATTGTTACCATCATAAGCGCTGCAAGGATAAGTGCTAAAAACTTTTTCATTTTCTTTATCTCCTTTTCTTTTTTTGAAAGCTGTCTCGTTTTCTTGATAAAAACATTATATATCTTTAGATATAATTTGTCAATACTATAATTATAACCTTATTGCTTCCGATATGGTAATATATCTCTATAGTAACGGAGGTATTCATGCTATGGATGTTGGAAAAAGAATTAAATTTTTCAGAGAAAAAAGAAAACTTACCGTAAACCGTCTCGCCAATATGGCAGGAGTTTCACAAAGTTATCTCCGTGACATTGAACTTGGAAACAAGCAACCCACCGTAGAATATTTGTCGTATATCTGTGAAGCTCTTAACATCAGCCTTTCCCTCTTTTTCTCCGATGAACAAACAGACGAAACACTCGCCAACCTTATAAAAAAACTGTCAAACGATCAAAAACAAGCTTTGATAAAGCTCATTGAGTCGTTTAATGTAAATATGTAGAATACCCACGGGACAGTCCCCGTGGGTATTTTCTCACTTTCCGCAGCAAGAGCCTATATGATTTTTCTTATCGGACTCCCCACACGAAACTGCTCCTCTTGCCGAGGGTGGGAAGAATTCGTTTACGGGGAATTTTATTTTTCTGAAAAGGTCACAGGGACGGTCTTCGCTTGAGCCAACGCATTCCTTTTCGGGCATGCAGAAATCGTATGCAGGAATGAGAATCTGGGAATCTCTCTCAAGTCTTACTATTGAGAACTGACCGAGAGTTACAAGAAGATTCTTGCAACCGCCGCTTGTTACAAGTTCATCCTCAAAGAGTTCCTTTATGCACTGAGGCACATCGCAAAGCTCGGGGCAGTCGCATTCACATTCGGGGTCCTTACAAACACAGAGCTTCTTTGCATCGCAGAGCTCTGCGGCGAGAAATACAGGGTCAACGGCTTCCACAAAGGCGGTGGGCATATTTGTCGCATATCGGCAGTCGCAATCACGCTTCGAGCTGAATATTTTCACATCGCCTTCGCTTCCGAAGAGAATAACGCTCTTTTCATAAACTGCGAGACCTCGGATTTTCTGAAGTCTTCCCGAGCAAGAGCAGACCTCAACGGTAATTGAGTAAAAGAACTTAATGTCCACTCTGTAATAGCCGCGGTTGAATGCGACCTCACTTACGTCTATGTTCGTGCAGAGCAATGTCGCATCTCTGGTTTTCACACTTGTGGCACAGTCAAGAATTTCCTGTGAACAACGTGTGGGATATACTCTTAAGTTTTCAATACATTCCTTATCACGGCACGAATCGTAAATTCTGTTTGTATGGATACACACAGCCTCTTTCACACACGGTGTATTTCCGTGGATCGGACCGGGCAAAACCTTATCAGGCATTTACTTTACCTCCTGCAATAATGTTTTGAAGTCTCCTTCACTACATATTATGCAGGTGTGGATTTTAGGTGAAAAATCAGCCGTGCTTTTTCTTCCGCAGTCGTGCGAAAGCATAAAGCATTATCGGAATTATTATATGGAGAGCAAGGACAAATGCGGCACCGCTTTTCCAGCGAAGAAGCCCACGAAGAGCCGAGGTATCACGGTAAATTATCTGTGTGCAGGCGGCAGAAAACAGAGCTATGGGGATATGTGCAAAAATTTTCTTTTCATTTCCCGAAACTCCCGACAGCATATCATCGGAAAAGAGGATGCAAACTGTGCTTTTGAAAAAGAGTGCTATTGTCATAACAATGCAGGCTAGTATCTCTGTGTGACGGATAAAACCGCCCACGCTTTTAACCGACATTGCACTGAATATGGGGTAAAAGTCACGCGAAATACTTTCTGCACCAAGGGTTGCAACGGTGATAACGGATATTGCAGAAAGGGCAACTCCCGATATTGCAGAAGATGTGAGAAACCACTTTTTTCTTTTTTCCCCTTCCGTTCTCGTATATACCGACATAAGCGCAAACATCGTTGCAAAACGATTGAGATACACCTCTGCCGCACCACGCAGGATATCCCCTATTTTTTCCGGCATATGGAGGAGAAGCGACAATCGCACTTCCTTTATTCCGCCAAAGAGGAAGAAGATAAAAACAGAGACAAAAAACCATATGAGAAGCCGAGCTGTTCCCGATGCAGCACGAAGGGACGTTTGACACGACAATGCGGCACAAAGCACGGTAAGAGTCGGAAGTATTATCTGCGGTGTCTGCGGCAAAGCCGTTATCTGAACAAATCTCGAAAACACGGTGAGGGACACAACAAGGGTAAGAATTGAAAGTATGGTGAGAACCACGGCAACAATTCTTCCGGCAAAGTTTCCAAGGGAGTTGGTTATAACCCCGAAAAAGCTCTCCCCGGGATACCTGTCGCACAGATTCACAAGAAGCCATAAGCAAAGAAAAGACACAACACTTGCAATTATATGAGAAATCCAGACATCCCGTCCCGAGAAAGCACCCGGCAGAAAGGAATATCCGTTTGTAAAAATAGTAAATGCGGCTATTGCGGCACTTGCGCCGCCTGTTATCCTTTGTCCCTTCATAAAAAGCTTACCTCATAAATATTGAAATCATTCCCGAAAGAGAAGCACCTATATGGTCTTTCCCTGCAAGAAATGCCGCGGCAAGGGATGCACAAGCAGCAAGAACAGATAAGAAGATATACATTTTTCTTCCATTTCCCCTATCGTGCCCCTTTCCGTCAAAAAAGAGAATTGTGCAAAAAACAACAGGTATCAGCAGGCTCATTTCTCACCTCCGAGAATGTCGCTTATCCGAACCTCACAAAAAATCTCCGTGTTGTTATAATCGGCACTCTTACCGAGTGCGAAAATGTCTCCCAAATTCTCCCTCGATGCTCTTTCAAGAAGCTTTTTTGTTTCTTCCTTTATATACTTCTCTCCGAGCTTCTTCATTTCCTCACCGGACATTTCCCCTCTCACCTCGGCAGGAGAAAGGGTTATCCGAAGGGATATTTCATTCCCCGTTTCTGTTTCTTTTTTCTTTCCCTCTCTTGCAAGAATTTCAAAAGAAACCTCTCCCTTTTCCCCCGAAAGCATCGGAAGATATCCGCCGGCACCCTTGTCCGTCACAAGAGAACGTATGAGCACTTCTTCCCCCGAAAGATATCCCGAGGGCTTTCCTCCGTTTATGACAGCACCGCCCGACAGGAAGATTTCTCCCTTTTCAATGCTCACGGTTGGGATAACACACACGCCAAACTCCTCTCTTTCACGGAAGAGCTCCCATATACGAAGTGCCTGAAATCGCTTTGAATTTTCTTCATTTGCAAACATATTATATATGCTTTCCGTAACGTCGCCTTCGCCTGCATTCAAAACTGATTCCGCATCCGTTCCTTTTGCCACAACAAGAGCAATATCGGGATACACGTCTCTTGCACGGAGTATGCTATCAAGTAAAGTGTCCATTTCGGAGAGCAGGTTTTCTCCCATAACAAGCACCGTTGCATGTCCCCAATAAAGCTTTTTATCACTTATCGATGCGGCATTACGCACCGCATCAAAAAAACTTTTACCGGATGTTTTTATTATCTCTCTTTCCTTTTCCTCCGAAAGGGTCGGTGAAACTATGCTTACATAAATCTCATCATCCTTTTTATCTATCCCTGCTCCGTTCACAAGCTTCTGCATATTGAGTTCACTGTAATCGGAGCATCCGAAAAGAATCGAAATTGCAAATATACAGGATGCAAGCTTTAAAACGTTTCTCATTATCGTCCTCCTTACTTTCTGCGAAATCTCGTTTTGTTTTTCTTCTGTATGGCATAAGGTCTTGTGGTCAAACTGCTTCTTATCACACGGATAAAGCTGTCTTTTCCTCCTGCCTTTGTTCTCGGAATTGTATATGCAGTAAAGTCCACTCCGAAAGATGTGAGCGAGGAAATATATGCAGAAAACATAACAACACCTATCGCATAGCCATAAATGCCGAGCATTGAGGACAATAGAAGAAGCAAAAGCCTTAAAAATATTATTTCGCCTTCAAGCTTGGGAGTGAGAAAGGATGCTATGCCGCATATTGCAACAATGATTATCATTTCCGCAGAAACTATGTTGGCGGAAACAATACTTTGCCCCAAAACTATTGCGCCAACAGTGCTGACGGTCACACCTATGGCTTTCGGAAGCCGCACTCCCGACTCTCGAAGAAGATCAAACATAAGAAGCAGTATAAACATTTCAAGGGCGGCAGGAAAAGGTACTGCGGCACGGGATTTTGCTATGCTTATGAGAAGCGCTCTCGGTATCATTTCCTTATGATAGGAAATGAGAGCAACATATATTCCCGGAAGGCTTACTGCAATAAAGAATGAGAAGAAACGCAGAAGCCGCAGAAAGCTTCCGAACCAGAAATTTTCATAATAGTCCTCGTTTGCCTGAAAATTTTCAAGAAAGAGGTATGGGGCTGTAAGAGCAAAAGGTGTACCGTCAACAAAGATTGCACATCTTCCCTCAAAGAGCCTTGCCGCAACAACATCGGGTCTTTCCGTCACTCCCATTGTATCGACAGGCGACGTGGGATTATCGGAAATAAGCTCCGAAATGTAGCTGACATCAAGCACCGAATCTATTTCAAAGGTTGAGAGCCTTTCCTCAATGGTTTTTATAAGGGATTCTTCCGCTATATCATCGATATACGAAAGGCACACTCTTGTTCTGCTTATCTTGCCCACCTCGAAAAATCTGAATTTGAGGTTTGCATCCTTCACCTTTCGGCGAAGAAGACTTAAATTTGTGACAATGAGCTCTGTAAAAGCTTCTTTCGGACCGTTGACCGAATCCTCGGTTTCCGGAACTCCCACACTTCTGATTGAATACTTCTTTGAGTTTGCAACAATAGCTTCGGGGCAGGAATCGAGAAGAATCACCGTGTCACCTATGAAAATGGAAGTTATGGCATCGTATGGATTTTTCCCGGTCTTTACCTCATCTGTGCAGATTACACATTTTGCAAGCTCCTCTGCAAGAGGTTTCCCCCTTTGTTTTATCACAGAGGAAAATTCAAGAAGCGGCCGCACAACATTCTGGTCAATTACTATGTTGTTCACAAGAAGCTCGGTAAAGATAACACATCCGCGAATATTGCCGTCACGCAGGTTTTCAAAGGGTCTGAATATGACAGTCTGATCCTCTCCGAGAATTTCCTTCATAAGGGCAATATCTTCCGAAAGCCTTCCCGAAAACGAAAGGGTCGGCAGTTCACTTCTTTCAATTCCCATGCATATCACTTCTCTCATCATTTTCTTTTGCTTATTTTATCTAAAAAAGAAAACTTTATGCGAAACATCGGAAGTTTTATATACATTTTATATGTAAAAAACGAGAGAGAATTTCACTTCTCCCTCGTTTCACTATTGTTTTTGTTGTATTTTCGGTTCGATTCTCTTTCCGTCAGCAGTTATATATCCTGTTCCGATTCCCTCAACCTGCACTTTGGCAAGTCCGTTTTCGTCAAATGATTCGGCATCCAAAAATTGAATATCAATCACGATCTCACCCTTTTCATTGATATATCCCCACTTACCATTGTAAGATGCGATGTCAACAGAAGCTACCCCTTCCTTTTTTTCCCAAATTCCACCTCCGCATACAGCTGCAAGTCCGTTTTTTGAAAAAGCTTCTGCAAATTCAAACTGCGGTTCTATAACAATTTCACCTTTTTCGTTAATATAGCCGCACTTACCGTCTACCTCTACGCATGCGAGACCGTTTTCCGCAAATGCTTCCGCATTATCAAATTGCGGCTCTATAACCCATTCTCCCTTTGAGTTGATATATCCATACTTGCAGTTAGCATTGCGATCCATCACCGGTGCAAGCCCATTGGATGCAAAATCTCCTGCAGCACCAAACCTCTGCTCGATAACCCATTCACCCTTGAGATTTATATAACCGTAGTCATTGTAATTGATATGAGCATATGCAAGACCGTTAGGTGCAAATTTTCCTATCCCACCAAATATCGGTTCTATCTCAAACTCTCCGTTTTTGTTTATATATCCGGCTTTTCCGCCTTCTTCTCGCGTCAATCTTACAAAAGCAAGCCCGTTTTCGTCAAAAGGCTCAATGGCTTCATACTTCGGTTCGACAACATATGCTCCTGTCTTATCTATGAGTCCGTCTTTACCGTCTTTCCTTATTACCGCATATTCATTTGTTCCAAATCCATATGTGATAATTTCCGCTTCCGGCTCAACAACCCACTCATTCTTTGAGTTGATATAGCCATATCCTTCATCTGTCTTAACCAATGCGATGCCATTTTCCATAAGTTCTGCATAATTGTATTGAGATCCAATTACAACCTTTCCTTCAACCGTGCAGTATCCGTAGATTCCTCCACCGCCAAAAGGAACAAGCAATGAATGTACTTCAACTTCAGTCTCTTCCGACTTTGTTTCTTCGGTCATATCTGACACCGTACTCTCTGTTGTCGTTGTATTCTCCTCATTTTCTTCACAAGCCGCAAAAACAAGCATCATAACAAATGCCAATATGAGTGCAATAATCTTTTTCATAACGTTTCCCCTTTATCTTTTGTTTTTTATAATTCTATCACTTTCCCACAAAATGTCAACCCGGAAAAATGAAAAGCGGCGACATCAGTCACCGCTTTAACTTATTATTCAGCTTGTTCTTTCTTCTCTTCTTCGCGCTTTGCAAGGTCTGCGTAAGCGTCTTTTCTTGAGAAGTTTGTTCTTCCCTTATCGTCGATACCCATGAACTTAACCCAAGTCATATCGCCGACATTGAGAACATCCTCAACCTTTTCAACTCTGCGGTTCTCAAGCTTTGAAATGTGAACCATTCCATCCTTGCCCGGAGCGATTTCAACAAATGCACCGATCGGGATGATACGGACAACCTTACCATAGTAAAGCTCACCGACAACAGGATCGAGAACGATTGTTTCGATAACCTTCTTTGCATTCTTGCAGGCTTCGATATCAATAGCGGAAATATAAACATTACCGTCGTCTTCAATATCAATCTTTGCGCCTGTATCTGCAACAATCTTCTGGATAACGCTTCCGCCCTTACCGATAACATCGCGGATTTTCTCCGGATCAATTGTCATATGCATCATCTTGGGAGCATACTTTGAAAGCTCCTCACGGGGTGCCGGGATGCAGGGGAGCATAATCTCATCGAGAATCTGGTATCTTGCGTCCCTGGTGATTGTGAGAGCACTGCGGATGATTTCCGGTGTGAGACCATCAATCTTGAGGTCCATCTGGATAGCTGTGATACCCTTCTTTGTACCTGCTACCTTGAAGTCCATATCGCCGTAGAAGTCTTCAACGCCCTGAATATCGATAAATGTGAGCCACTTATCTTCATCGGTTACGAGACCGCAGGAGATACCTGCAACAGGAGCCTTAATCGGAACACCTGCATCCATAAGTGCGAGAGTTGAACCGCAGATAGAACCCTGTGAGGTTGAACCATTGGAGCTGAGTACCTCGGAAACGAGGCGGATGCTATAGGGGAACTCTTCTTCGCTGGGGATAACCGGCTCAAGAGCACGCTCTGCAAGAGCACCGTGACCGATTTCACGTCTGCCCGGTCCGCGGCTGGGACGAGCCTCACCAACGGAATAGGACGGGAAGTTATAGTGGTGGATATATCTCTTGAACTCTTCTTCGTAAATAGTATCAAGCTTCTGCTGATCGCCTATTGTGCCGAGAGTTGCAACTGTGAGAACCTGGGTCTGTCCACGTGTGAACATACCGCTTCCGTGTGTTCTCGGAAGAACGCCGACTTCTGCAGCGAGAGGACGGATTTCATCGAGCTGACGGCCGTCAACACGCTTGCCCTCAAGAAGCCACTGACGAACAACAATTTTCTGAAGCTTATAGATGCACTCGCCAAGGAACTGTTCAATATCCGGATACTTCTCGGAATACTCTTCGATAAGAGCATCGGAAAGCTCCTTGAAACGCTTATCACGGACTGTTTTATCGTCTGTATCCATACCTGCACGTACACGGTCAAGGATGTTTGCCTTGAGTTCTTCAAAGAGCTCATCATTGAAAGGAACCTGCTCATATTCAAACTTCGGAAGTCCGATTTCTGCCTGGATAGAGGAGATGAAGGAAACCATCTTCTTGATTTCTTCGTGTGCAAGCATAATTGCATCGAACATAACATCGTCTGCAATCTGATCTGCGCCTGCTTCAATCATAACAACCTTTGCAGCAGTTCCTGCAACAGTGAGGTTGAGAGCAGACTTTTCACGCTCTGCACTTGTGGGGTTTACAACGAATTTCTCATCAACATAGCCGATTGAAACGCCTGCGATAGGTCCGTTCCACGGAATATCGGAGATGGAAAGTGCGATGGATGTACCGATCATACCTGCGATTTCAGGTGCGCAGTCATTATCTACCGAAAGAACTGTGATTGAAACTGCAACATCGTTGCGAAGATCCTTCGGGAAGAGCGGACGGATAGGTCTGTCGATAAGACGTGATGTGAGAATAGCACGCTCAGAAGGTCTTCCCTCACGGCGCATAAAGCTTCCGGGGATGCGGCCTACTGCATAGAGACGCTCTTCAAAGTCAACTGCGAGAGGGAAGAAGTCAATACCTGCACGGGGCTTCTCTGAAGCTGTTGCATTTACAAGTACTGCTGTTTCGCCATAGCGTACAAGGCAGGAACCGTTTGCAAGACCTGCCATCTTACCGGTTTCAACGATAAGCTTTCTGCCGGCAAACTCGGTTTCAAAAACTCTGAACTTTGAGAATTCCATTTTTTTCATTTTCTTTTTCGCTCCTTCTTTTTAAATTTGATTTGGTTTGGCGGAGCTTTCCTATGCTGGGTTTAGCATTTGGAGCTACCCTCAAAAACAATGTTTGAGAAAAACTCCAACTGCTAAACAAAACCAAACAAGCGGAAAACCCCGATTCCCCGATAATGCTTTTAATCCCCCGGACGGAGCCCCGTCCGGGGGACGTTTCAGACTTACTTACGGAGTCCGAGTTTCGCTACGATTGCACGATAACGCTCAATATCCTTCTTCTGGAGATAGTTGAGAAGGTTGCGGCGCTTACCGACCATCTTGAGAAGACCACGGCGGGAATGATTGTCCTTGTGGTGAACCTTAAGATGCTCTGTGAGCTCCGAGATGCGCTGTGTAAGGATAGCGATCTGTACCTCCGGCGAACCGGTATCGGTATCGTGGAGGCGGTTATTTGTGATAACCTCTGTCTTCTTTTCCTTAAGAATCATTGCTTTTTCACCTTTCTTTATATATTTCCTCACATCGAAGTAATCGGAGGGTGAAAACCGCATTGCGGCATATACCCGAAAACTGCGAGGTGGGATGACGTAATGCCAACGCCGAAACTATGGCACATTAGCATACTTTGATAGTTTAACACACAATTTCAGAAAAGTAAATACTTTTTTGAAATTATTTTGTCCGGATTTTTGTTTTTTATTTTCAGCTTCCGGGTAAAATTTCCGCAAAGATAATTTTTATCGCAAAACAGAGAAAAAAACTTTTACTTTTATGCGCAAGTTGTGTTACAATATATAATATATACAGAATAAGGGGGAAGTTTATCTGAAAAGCCTTGTTTGTTCTTTTTCGGGTCATCGCCGGATTTATCATATCCACAGCGAAGTTCTCCCCAAAAAGCTATATGAAGTGACAGATATTCTCATTGATTCGGGAATCACTCACTTTCTATGCGGAGGGGCACACGGCTTTGATCTGCTCGCCGCGGAATATATTCTCAAAAAGCGCAAAGAAAACCAAAACATAAAACTTTCAATGTACCTTCCCTGCCGCGACCAGGCCGCCTACTGGCCTTCCAAGAGAAAGAATATATACCGGTCTGTCATTGATGCCTCCGATGAAGTATTTTACAGCGCCGACAAATACGATGTCTTCTGTATGCACGCAAGAAACCGTGCTCTCATTGACAATTCCGACATCCTCGTCTGCTATCTCGTTGATGATACCGGCGGCACGGCATATACAAGAAACTATGCCGAGGAAAAGGGGAAAAGAATAATAAATCTCGCAGATCTTATCGGGGAGTGAAAAATCATGTCAAAAGACACTGCTTTACGACAGTATGTAAAGCTTGAAACATCAAAAAAAACAATAATAGGAAAGGTTGTCATTCTTGTTTTTGTGGCAACTCTCCTTGCTGTCCTTTCACGCATCGAGGCATTGAACAGCTATATGCTGATTCTCGCCCTTGGTATTTTATTGATTTCATCGGCATTTATGAGGAACTTTTCCTCGGAATATGAATATCTCCTCAACGATGACGATTTTTTCATAGACCGCATCTATGGAGTTTCAAAGCATAAGGAACTTTTCTCGTTCTCTCTTTCCGACATATCAGAAATCTCCGAAAACAGTTTTTCCGAGTCAGGAGACAACATCCGTGACTTCACTTCTCCCCTTTCGGAGTTTTCTCCCACATTCATAAAGCTTCGTGACGGAAGCTGTGTTGTCCTTTCTTTAAGCGATGAGCTAAAGAGAGGTCTTCCGGGGAGTGAATCGATATGATTTGTGAGATTACCAAAAAGGACATATCACTTCCCAAAAGGGCATCTGATGCCCACAAGGGGAATTTCGGTCGTATTCTTCTCATATGCGGAAGCAAAAAATACACAGGGGCTGCTTTTTTTGCGGCACAGAGTGCGGTAAACACGGGAAGCGGTCTTGTTTTTCTCTCAATCCCCGAGGAAATTCGCCCGATTCTCGCAACAAAGCTCAACGAGCCTGTGCTGATATCACGTGATGAATGTGATATGAAATCCGATGCAACACTTATTGGTTGCGGTTGCGGTCTCGGTGACGATGCTCTTTCACTTTTAAAACGTGAGCTTTCAAAAGAGGGTTCACCCCTCGTTATAGATGCTGATGCAATCACTCTTATGGCACGTCACAATCTTTCATTTGAGACCTCCCGTGAGCTTGTTCTCACTCCGCACGAAGGCGAATTTATGCGTCTTGTTCCCGATTTTGACAATAGCCGCCGTGAGGAATTTGCATCAAACTTTGCAAAACGCACCGGTTGCCTCCTCGTTCTCAAAGGTCACCGCACCATAACCGCCACAAAGAACGGCGAGCTCTTTATAAACACCACCGGCAATCCCGGGATGGCGAAGGGTGGCAGCGGCGATGTTCTCGCCGGAATCATCACCTCACTCATCGGTCAGGGCATACCCTGTGATGTCGCCGCATATACTGCAGTGTGGTTGCACGGCAGAGCAGGTGATATTGCCGCAGAAAAATACGGCGAATATTCAATGACTCCAACAGATATGTTGTGCACTCTCAAATCCGCAATATGCGAGGTGCACAAAACATATGAAGCGAATATCCCATAAACTCACAGCTCTTACCCTTGCGTTTTCTTTCTTTTTCTCTTCTTGCGCCGCAGATCAAGGTGAGATTGCCGCACTCTGTGACCATCTCAAAAATCTCGGAGAGGAAAAATATCTTGCTCATATAACCGCTGTTTTCCCAAAACGCGAGGTTTCCTTTTCCCTCGAATACCGTTTTTCTCCGCAAAACGATGACCGTGTGAAGGTAATCGCCCCCGAAGAAATAGCAGGTATTGCTTTCTCGGTATCGGAGGATGACTCCACCCTTGAATTTGACGGGGCCAGACTCACAATGGGAAGCCTTGATACTTCCGGCACTTCTCCCCTTTCGGCAATCCCCTCCCTCATCTCGGTATGGCGCGGAGGCAATTTTGACGAAGCACTGTCCTCCGATATAAACGGAGAAGATGCATATCTTATGATATACAGAAACAAAAATGAAAAAAACGAGTTTGAATACAGAACGTGGTTTTCAAAAAACGACTTTTCACCGTTGTATGCAGAAATCTACATCGGCGGAATTCGTGTAATCGAATGTAACTTTGAAAGGATGCGCTGATACATACGATGTTTGGATTTAACAGGGCGGAAGCAAATATAAACCCCGATAATGCAATCCATAACTTCCGCGAAATAAAGAAGTTTACAAACAATGCAAAAATCATCTGCGTTATAAAAGCAGATGCATATGGTCACGGTGCCGTAGTTTTAGGAAGTCTTTTTGAATCTCTCGGTGCCGATATTCTTGCGGTGGCGTGTCTCGAAGAGGCGCTCAATCTCCGTCGCGGAGGTTGTCATTCCCCCATATTGATTCTCGGAAGCACTCCTCCCGATGCCACGGATGAGCTCATCCGGAACGATATTATGCAATCGGTGGCAAGCAAAGAATATGCTATGGCTTTGAATGATGCCGCAAAAAAATTTGATAATAAGCTTCATATACATATAAAGCTCGATACAGGTATGTCGCGTCTCGGTTTATATGCCCACGAAGGCTCTGAAAATACTGCGGCAGACGATGTTGCTGAAATATGCAGTCTTTCAAATCTTATCCCCGACGGAATATTCACCCATTTTTCCGAAGCCGAATCCCCGGATACAAGTTTTACCGACAAGCAGTTTTCCTCTTTTATGACAGTTGTCAATATTTTAAAAGAAGAAAAAAATATAACTTTCGAGTTTTGCCATTGCGCTAACAGCGCAGCTGTGGTAAACTATAAGAGAGCACATCTCAATTGTGTCCGTCCCGGACTTATTCTTTATGGATATTCACCCACAGGAAATGCGATTCCCGGTCTTGATTTGAAGCCTGTTATGACTCTCAAGTGTCGCATAGCCGATGTGCGTTTTGTGAAAGCCGGTGATTTTTTAAGCTATAACCGCAATTTCAGAGCAGAACGTGATATGAAAGTCGCCGTTCTCGGCTTCGGTTATGCCGATGGTCTTCCCCGTGCCCTTTCAGGTTGCGGAGTTGTTCTTGTCGGCGGCAAACGTTGCCCGATTCTCGGAAACGTCTGTATGGATCTGACCCTGGTCGATGTGTCCGAAGTCCCCGATGTCTCGGCGTTTGACGAAGCTGTTATTTTCGGCTCTTCGGGAGATAATTTTCTCTCCCCCGATGAGCTTGCAAAGCTTTCCGGCACAATATCCTATGAGCTTCTTACATCCGTTTCAAAACGTGTTCTGAGAACATACCCCAATGCTTTGACATAATATAAAGCGGAGGAAATCGGATAAATCACAGAAATTTTCGCAAGGCTTGATTAAAATGTGCGTGTCTGTGGAAAAATATAGTCGTCGAAATGAATTTTCGGCTACTACTTTCCTGCGGAGCGTGAATTTGAGTGAATTACAGCATTAAACGCGGAGATATCTATTATGCCGACTTAAGTCCCGTTGTCGGTAGTGAGCAGGGCGGAATGCGCCCCGTGCTCATCATACAAAATGATGTGGGCAACAAGCACAGTCCCACCGTTATCGCGGCGGCGATAACTTCGCAGATCAACAAAGCAAAGCTTCCTACCCATATAGAACTTGGCGGAAAAAGCTTCGGACTTTCAAAAGATTCCGTTGTGCTCCTGGAGCAGATACGAACAATCGACAAAACCCGCCTCAAAGAAAAAATGGGGAGACTTGATGAGAGTTTGATGCATCGTGTTGACGATGCCATAGCCGTAAGCTTCGGGCTTGACGGAAACTGAAACTAAAGAAAAATCGGAGGTATCTTACAAATGAAAAACACAGAAAAAAATTCAGGACAGAAAAGGTGGAAGGCGCTGACTTCCATTCTTCTCCTCGTCACACTTGTTTTTGCGGGATTTATTGCGATTGCGGCTGAATATGGAACTTCCGATGACCCTCTGGTCAGTTTGAGTTACATAAACAACGTCCTCGCTCCTCAGATTTCGGAAAAAGTGGATGACATTGTGGAAGAAAAGGCAAATTCCCTTCTCGCTGAGCTCGAAAGCAAAGTAAGCTCCGTCGAGGGTGAGCTTGATGATAAAGTTGCATCATATGCAAACGAAAATACCGAGCTTTTCACAAGCGATGAATTTATAAACAGCGTAGCGGAAAAGGTCTCCGAAAAAGTGGGAGGCACCGCAGCTCCAAGCACTACCTTCCAACGTGTTGATCTCAAAGCAGGACAGACTTTGAGCATGGGCATAGGTTGCGAAGTGCTTCTTCGCCTCGGTACTGCAAATTGCGTATCCTCCGGCACTCCCGGACTTATTGATGTGTCCGACAGCACCGAAATTGCAAATGGCAAAGCACTTCTCAAAAATCACCTTTATCTCTGCACCGTTGACGGTGGCCGCGGAGTCAAGGCAGTCAGCAACATTACCGTGTTCGTAAGAGGAACACACTCCATTTCCTGACATTATAATACAATAAGATAAAACCGCAAAGCTATGGTTCATCCGAAGCTTTGCGGTTTTTGCTACATAAATACATATAGGAGGCTCATATGGAAAAAACTCTTCCCCTTTATCTCGGTCCTTCCGTTATCGGTTCGGTCGTGTGTCGCTATGAAGATTTGCACATAACACTTTCTGCCAAAACCTACATCAACATATCCGGTATCTGCCGTGCGTATGTACGCGGAAAAAACGGAAATCTTTTAATCGGAGTTCTCGCTCCTTCAGGCAATAGCTTTTCTGCCGAAAAAAGCATATCGGCACAACGTCTCTCATCGCAAGGACTGAACTTTGACGAAATCACATACGCCTACGCCGTAAAAGCCGAGTCAAAGCAGGAAGATACCACGTCAGGGTGGTTTCCCGTAAGAGAAATTCCGGAAGCTTTGCGACGAAGCGATGTTATATATGCCCTTGCCGGAACAACTAACGCTTTACTCGACAATGCAACCGTTCCACGTGCCATCGCTGTACCTCTTGCAACAGACCGTCCTTTTCCTCGCCCGGACGTATTGTGCCTTGCCTCACCGAGACAAATAAATGGTACACTCTACGGAGTTATAGGCATATCGGACAGCGGTTTTCCGAAAAAGTATTAACCTGCAATAATGTCATTTGCACGCTCTCCCGAAATTTCCACGCTGATATGATTCGGCACGCATATTATGCTTTCTCCGCTTTTTGAAATTTTCCCTGTTCTTTCACACACCTTATCCGGGCAAGTGGACTCCGTGACAAAAACCTCGCCCTTTTCCACTTTTACAATGCACCCTTCTATCTTCACTTCTCCGTCACGGGAAAGCGGCATCTCTTCCACAACCTCACCATTAACGGATATCTTACACACCTTTTCTGCTTCATCATCCTTTAAATGCGGATATGTCCATATCCCAACAGCAAGGAGGAAAATGAAGATTCCTATAATAAAATCACCTATGCGCGGTTTCATAAGTATACCCTGCCTCTCTGTTTTCGGTAACAGCCTCCGAAAGTCCCTCCGTTATAATCACACGCCCATCACGACAAATGAGCACAAGCTCAAAATCTTTCTTTTCTCTCCAGAAACGAAGTGCTTCCTCACTTCCCATAACATAAAGTGCCGTGGAATATCCGTCTGCCCTCACACCGCTTTCCGAAACAACAGTCACGGAGAGAAGGTCGCTTTCCGCCGGATATCCTGTGTTGGGGTCAATTATGTGATGATATCGCTTTCCGTCTCTTTCAAAATATCTTTCATAATCCCCCGAGGATATTATAAATTTGTCCTTAAGGCTAAGAGTGCATACCCAGTCATTCTCGGTTCGCTTCGGGTCACGGACTCCCACTCTCCAGAGAGCCCCATCAGGCTTCTTTCCGTGAACATACACATTTCCGCCGAGGGAAATCATTGCACTTTTCACATTGTCTCTTATCAATATCTCACGAATCTTATCCGAAGCATACCCCTTTGCCACCCCGCCAAAATTCAGCTTTGCCCCGTTTTTGAGTGTGAGCACATTCCCGGTTGCTTCTGCGTTGTAAATCCATGCCGATTCAAGAGCTTTTGAAACTTCCTCATCGGTGGGAACATAGTTTTTACTTCCTATCCCCCAAAGTTCAGTAACACTTCCGAGAAACGGAGAAAACGTCCCGGTCTCAAACAGTAATGTGCCGGAATCAGAGAGAAGCTCGGAAACGCTTTCCGACATTTCTCCGCCACCGTTTCGGTTTAACTCTTCCACTTCACCATCATAGGCAGAAAAAGCGCCGTCAAGCTCCACAAGAAGTTCCGCTATGCTGTCTGCAGTTTTTTCCTCACCGTATATTGTAACGGAGCACACAGTATCCATGGCATATATCTGACGGGCAGACATTTTTTCTTCAGTTTCGCCTCCACAGGCTGAAAAAAGAATCATAAAACAAAGCAAAAAAATAATTTTTTTCATAAAACAAACCTCACAATTCTTTTCTTTATTCTACCACACAACGCAAATCTTCGTCAACAAACCATATCTACGCAGAAAAACAGAGCGAGTCCCCTCGCTCTGTTCTTACATCGTTAAAATGCTATTCTACTTTTACAATAACCGTTTGTTTTGTATCTATGGCATATTTGAGAAAATCTGCAATGAGATCAAAAACCGCTCGTGTTTCTTCATATCTAAACCTTTTATCTTTATACTGCATCATATCTTCCAGATACTCCATCGAATTTGACATTTCCGCCATGTTGTCGTTTTCAAAATAGTTAAAGGCACCTTTATGTTCATGATAATCACGGGTAAACCCATGCCATCCCAGACCATGCAAAGGTGGCTTCCTAAATATGTCATAAAAATAGCTTTCGCTGATATAAATGGTTGTCGTGGAATCTTCTTTTATTTTAAGAATGATATCATTTCCACCATCCTCATCACAAAATTCACGATTATCTTTCAGCCTTCCAATGTCCTGCATTTAATATTTCCTCCTGTTCTTTTGTTATTGTTTTTCTTCTGCGTGCTTTCCTTGCTTCATCCCATTCGTCCCACGTAATCCACTTGTTTTCACCGACTAAAACCTCATGAATTTCTTCTCGTGCGTTTGCACCATATCCTATGCCGGGAATCCTTCGTTCTGTGACCCATGTATCTTCAACATATGTGGGTGCGCCCGATATACGATTGTGCCAACGACTTGTATATGTATATCCGTCATCTGCATTCCATTTGTATTCCATTTGAAAATATGTATTTTTTCTTTTTACCTTTTTCCTTGCACCCATCGGCACTTTTATCGGAGAGGTTACGGCTATATCGTCGGCAGCTTCGGTCAGTTGCTTTATTACAGCAGCATCGTCTGTTTTGTCCAGCCCTTTTGCAACATTTCTTGAAAGTGCCGTCGCATTTTTTGCTCGCTCACTCATTTCGGGAATTTCCCGTGCCGCCCTCGCCCCATCATAGGTATCGTCAATTCTGCTCGCAATTTTTCCGAAGTCATAAGCATCATCGATTTTATCCACGGTTTTGCTTGCCGCTTTACCAAGGTCTATTGCATCGTCGATTTTATCGATGGCTTTTCCTATCTTTTTCGTGCCTTTGCCGACATCAATTGCCGCATCTACAACCTTTACCCCGTGTTTTGCCTCGTTTACAAAGGGGAGTACTCCGAGCAAATCAAGTCCTGCTTCTCCCCAGTCTCCTTGAATCACATTTGTAACAGCCGAGCCGATGCTTGCAATGTTATCAATTCCCGGAATCCACTCCGCTATTGAGAAAATGTTTTCAAGAGTAATGAATCCGCTCAACCTCGGTTTTGGGGCGGAGTAGAACCCCGCCCCTACAAATTTACTCCGAAATAATACAAAAAATATACGTCCCCAAACGGCTTTAAATATAGTGAATTTTCTGAAATGTAGCCGTGTGCTTTTTATCGATTTCCATATCCTTATGATAATGTCCGAAAAACCACTTTGAATAGGATAGTAGATTTTTAATCTCATCCAAAAAATCCGTCAATACATTCTCTTCATATGTCGAATCTATCATTTTCTGTATGGATGAAGGTGCCGAGTGAGTTATAACATAATCTACCGAATAGTTTTCCTTTGAAAGGTTCTTTATCCCATTTGACATTTCACCTTCTGTCGGAAGTTCTTCTTTCCACCAATTTTTACCTTCTGTGCGAAAAGACTTGTCGTGAGAACTTCCCCCTCCAAAGGTGAACAGCTTCTTATCACAAATGGTGTAGATTTCACCACGCATAAGGTGATATATTCCATCCCCTGCCTTGTGAGCTTTTCCGCCACAAAACTCAATTACAGGAAGCTCTGATATCATTTGAAAGTTTTCGTGATTTCCATCTACAAACAATGTCGTGAAATTTTTACTCCTCAACCATTTCATCCAATAACTTTCTTCCGAACTTCCGTCCCAGATTCCGCCAAAATCACCACAAATAATTACATAGTCATCTTTCGACATATCTTTTTGCCGGGGAAAGCGTTTTGCCGAAAGCTTTCCAATGTCAACAGGAATATGCGTATCTCCGGTTATGTACATCATATGAATCACCTTTCCTAACTTATTCAAACCATAGTAGAGCACTTGCAACCTCGGTTTTCCGGCGAATCAAGAACCCCGCCCTGCAAATCCACTCCGAAATGATACCAAATCCAAATGGCTTTGACTTCATCTGATTGAAACGGATTTTGCAAAGACCACAACGGAATAGGTGATATTCTTCACATCATTAAATAGGAGAAATTCCACTCCTGTTGTCCCTTTCCTTTTCACGTCAATAATCTCGTCACTATTACTCTCAACGGGAGGAATCTCGGTATAATCCACATCTTCAAACACCAAGAGTATTTCCTTCGTTTCTTCACCTTCTCTATACCCATCTTGTTTCCAATTACAAAAATCTATCCGCATGCAGATTCTTTTTTCGTTTAAAACAATCTCTTCCATTAAACTGTCATGGAAATCATAAACTTTCAACAACTCACAGACTTTCATCTTTTGCCATCCTTTCTTCTAATTGAGATATGTGATGCTTTTGAATTTTTAGGCGCCGGATTTCCAAATGCATCCAAATAATAATCGTGTTTTGCCGTCGCATTTGGATTCAAAATATGATAATGATCTTTTCCGAAAAAACCTCCCAAATTCGGGTTTCCCTTATCAAAACGTACCGTTATTCCGTTTTTCTTGTGAGTTCTCGAATTGCTATTATTTCGCATTAAGTCAGGAGTTATATCTTCCCATCCTTCCCATTTGTCACCATCATATATATCCGGGAGCTCAAACTGATTTTTAATTGTATTTCTAACATTGTCTGTCTTCTCAACCGCCTTCGCCGTATCATAAGCATCGTCAATTTTATCCGCAGTTTTGCCGATGTTTCTATGATCAATTTACCATTTTACGGTATTTATTCTACCACACAACGCAAATCTTCGTCAACAAACCATATCTACGCAGAAAAACAGAGCGAGTCCCCTCGCTCTGTTCTTGTGAATTCTTACAACGCTCTGCGTGTTCGTGTTACTTCAACCTGATCTTCGCCCTCATTGTTGAGAGTTTCTGTAAGTTGCTCGATTGAAAAAAGCTCGTCATAATCATCGTGCCATGTTATTGATATTTCTTCCGAAAACCATACATCACGGGAAAACATCAGTACACTTCCGTCTTCAAAATTGAAAATCAATGCCTGATCAAAAGTCAAAGAATAATTCCTGTTTGTTACATCGATAACGTCATTTATTATCTCTATTCCCACTATCCTTTTGTTGACCGATTGAGTGTATGGAGCAGGATCTCTTCCCGGGTCGAATGGTGTTTCCGGATTTATTACTTGACATGAGAAACCCGAATTCCTTCCTCTCCACCAAACCATGGTTGCAAGGTCTCCTCATTCATAAGATTTATTGTTCCTATGGTTGTTCCCAACCTTGTTTCTCCATAAGATGATGGAATATAACACTCCGGACGAACAACTTTTTCCCAATGTTTATCGTAAGAATACGATAAAAGCACCTCCCCTTTAAGCCGAGAAAGCAATTCTAACATTTCTTCCGTAAATTTTAATTCTACCATTTCTTATTCCTCCAGTATAAAATGCATTTTTTGTACTTTCCCTTTTGACACCAGCTTAATTTCTACCGCCGGACTGTTCTTCGTAGATGTTATAACTCGATACATTACCATTGAACCATCATCAAATTTGCTCGTAATTCCTTTAGTTCCCAGCATAGTTTCCTCACCACCACGGCTTATTCTTGCATAAAAATCTGCGGCGGATTCGTATTGGTCGCTCGATTTGTATATTCGGCAGTTTTCTCCCTTTATCCCAAACATACCGTTGCCATTCGGACTTTGATATGCTTTTGCAAGCTCATAGTTATCGGTTACGCTCGTTATCGGCTTTGACGGGTTCATAACCTCTTCCGGAAGTCTTTTC